>JAJHSH010000067.1 GCA_022683945.1 Candidatus Acetothermia bacterium
AAGAAGGCTTGCAAGCCTTCTTAGAAAAGCGCAAGCCCCAATGGAGGGAGCGATAGCGATGTTCGAGCAGTTTCGCACATGGTACGAACAGCGACACGAGTATGCCAAAGACTGGAAGGCGCGCACAGGCGGAAAAGTCGTGGGCTGCTTCTGCACCTACGAGCCTGAAGAGATTCTCTATGCTGCCCAGATCTTGCCGGTACGCGTCTACGGCAGCCATCAGCCCTCAAGTGTGACCGAGTCGCATATCTTCGGGATGTACTGCCCCTGGACGCGCGATGTGCTCGCGCAGGGCCTGTTGGGACGCTATGACTATCTCAACGGCATTGCGATCTCGCAGAGTTGTCTGCACTTCAGACAATGCTTCACCAGTTGGCAGAAGCACATCCCGTGTGAGTTCTCTTACTATCTGCCCATGCCGCATGGCGCGCAGATCAAGGGCGGACGCGAGTACTTCACGCACGAACTGTGCAAATTCAAAGAGGCTCTAGAAAACTGGATCGGACGAAAGATCTCCGATGACGATCTGCGCACGGGCATCGCCGTGATGAACGAGAGCCGTCGTCTGCTGACGGAACTCTATGAGCTGCGCAAATCTGAAAATCCCCCACTTACAGGTCAAGAGGTACTGTGGGTGGTCGCTTCGGCACAAATGACCGACAAGCGCGAGCACAACCGAGCGCTGAAAGAGCTGCTGGCTCAACTGCCCCAGAGAAAGCTTGACCGCGACCCCGGCACACGGCTGATGCTCATCGGCAGCGAGAACGATGACGTTGAATTTATCGCGATGACCGAGCGCCTCGGCGCGACGTTTGTCGTAGACGAGAACTGCGTAGGCACGCGCTACTTCTGGGGCGAAGTAGATTTGGAGAGATTCCAAGATCCCTTAGAAGCGATTGCCGCGCGTTATCTGGAGCGCCCAGCTTGTCCGGCCAAAGATTGGCCCGCACTCTCGCGCTGGGGCCAGATCGAACGACTCGCTCGTGACTGGAGAGTTCAGGGCGCGATCTTAATGCAGCAGAAATTCTGCGATCCCCATGAGCTCGATATGCCGACCATCAAGAGACGCCTAGAAGATCTGGGCATCCGAACCCTCTTTCTGGAGTTCGACGTGACGACACCCGTAGGACAATTTCGCACGCGCGTTGAGGCGTTCTTAGAGATGCTCAAGGGCGAAGAGTTGTTTGCGGAGGAACTCTTTTAGGAGGCTGCCTATGAAGACGTTGACAAAATTTCCGACCGAACCTCTCCAATGCTGGCCCAAAGCCAAAGAACTGCGCTTGAAGTACTATCAGAACTACGCGCAAGCACACGAGCGCAGCGGGCTGCGCTGGACTGGCGGGGCGTGGGCGTTCGACGCGATTCCTGCCGGCTTGGGCGATGACGTCTACCCGCTCACGGGTGAGCCCTATGGGGCTTCGATTGCGCACGATCAGAAACTCGCGCTGGAGTGCATGGAGGCCACCGAGCGCGCCGGCTTCGCCAGAGATCTCTGCTCGTATATGCGCAACTATTGGGGCTCGATTCTCTTGAACAAATACGCCTTCGGTGGCCCCTTCCCCAAGCCCGATTTCATCTGGCAGGCCCATATCTGTTGCTCCCATGCCAAATGGTACCAAGTCGCCAGCCAGCTCGAAGGCGGCGCCCCCATCTTCTGCGTAGACGTTTCCGTCGGGCCCTATGAATCGCTTACCAAGCAGAAGCTCGACTATCTCGTCACACAGATGCACGAAGGGATCGAGTGGCTAGAGAGAGTCACGGGCCGCAGGTACGACGACGAGAGACTGATAGAAGCCGTCTACAACGAGTGTCGTTCGACGAGCCTGTGGGCCGAAGTCTGTTGCTTGAACAAGACGATCCCAGCTCCGCTCGACGAGAAGACCATGTACTCTCTCTATGTGCTCTGCACCCTCCACAAGAGCCATAAAGAGATCGCCGACTTTTATGAAGAACTGCGCGACGAGATTAAAGACAAAATAGCGCGAGGGATCTCCGCATCGGAATATGAACAGTGTCGCGTGATCACCGACACGCAGCCGCCGTGGGCTTTTTTGGATGTCTTCAGATATTTGCAGAATACCTACGGCTGCGTCTCCATCGGCTCGCTTTACACGTTCGGGCTCTGCGGGATCTTTGAAGTGAAAGAGAACGGAGAGTGGGGCCCACGCACCACCCCACAGCAGAAGGGCATCAAAATAAAAAGCCGTGACGAAGCGCTCAGGGTTTTGGCCGACTGGAATCTCTCAAGGCCGGAGTGGCAGCACTTCTATTCCCATCAGCTCAAGAGCGAGATGCTCATGCGCATCGTCAGAGAATGGAAAGTGGACGGCGTGCTCTTGCACTTCAATCGGGGATGTGAGGGTCTGTCGTTGGGGATCGCTGAGAATAGACTCGCGCTGCAAAAGGCGGGGATTCCCGTGACGCCCTTCGAGGGCAACATGGGCGACTGTCGGGAGTTCGACAAGGCGCGCACGCTGACACGGGTGGACGCGTTTATGGAATCGTTGGGGGTGAAAAAATTATGATCACCGCGGGAATTGATTGCGGAGCTAGAACGGTCAAAGCTCTGGTTCTACAGGACGGCACAGTGTTGGGAAAGGGCGCAGCCCTCACGGGCTTCGATCAACAAGCGGCCATCACGCAGGCGTTCCAGAGCGCGTTGCAGCAAGCAAGCCTCGGACACTCTCAGATTCAGCATATCACCGCCACAGGTATCGGGCACAACGCGGTCTCATTCGCTCAGAGCCAGATCACCGAAGTCAGCGCCGATGCCAAAGCAGCAGTCTTTCTCTTCCCCACAGCGCGCACTGTCCTCGATGTCGGCGCGGAAGAGGGCCGGGCTATTCGTTGCGAAGCCGATGGCAGAGTCAAAGATTTTGCCGTGAACGAGAAGTGCGCCGCCGGCGCGGGGACGTTCATCGAGACGATGGCGCGCACGCTGGAGATCAAGCTCGAAGAGGCCGGGGCGCTCTCGCTTAAAGCGACGAAAGTGATCCCGATGAACGCCCAGTGCGCCGTCTTCGCCGAAAGCGAAGTCGTCTCGCTCATTCACTCTGGGGTCGCCAAAGAAGAAATCATTCGCGCGGTGCACGAGTCCATGGCCGACAGAATCGGCGCGATGGCGCGTCGCGTGGGGATAGAGAGAGAAGTCGTGCTCGTCGGCGGCGTAGGGCGCGATCAGGGATTTATCAGATCGCTCTCGGAGGAGCTGGGCTTTGCGCTCTTAGTCCCCGAAGACCCTGAATACGCCGGTGCGCTCGGTGCAGCGCTGATGGCTGCCGAGCGTGCTCAAGGAGGTTGACTTTATGGCAGAAGCAGTGGCAACTGCAACACCACAGAAGCGCGAGTACTGGCGCTGGACGGAGTATAACTGGCGTGACGAATCCCTCGATTGGCGAGGAGCGCGCGTGATCTCCGTGGGCATTGACGTCGGTTCCGTCAGCTCTCAAGCTGTGATCCTCTGCGACGGAAAGCTCTTCGCTTACAGCAGCTTACGCACGGGATCTAACTCTCCTACAAGTGCGCAGCGGGCGCTCGACGCGGCTCTAGAAAAGACCGAGGTGCCCCGCGAAAAGATTCACTATATCGTCGCGACGGGCTATGGGCGGGTCAATATCCCGATTGCGCACAAAGCGATTACCGAGATCGCCTGTCACGCGCGCGGCGCGAATTTTATATACGGGCCGACGGTGCGAACGGTCTTAGACATGGGCGGACAGGACTGCAAAGCCATTCGCTGCGACGAGAAGGGCAAAGTGACGAATTTTCTGATGAACGATAAGTGCGCCGCGGGCACGGGCCGCGGGATGGAGGTCATGGCCGATCTCTTGCAAGTGCCCATCGAAGAAGTTGGCCCGGCTTCGCTCGCCGTGGACGAAGAACCTCCGCCGGTCAGCAGCACGTGTGTGGTCTTCGCCAAATCAGAAGTTTTGAGTCTGTTGCGCTTGGGTTGGCCGCGAGAGAGGGTCTTAGCGGCCTTCTGTTCTGCGATGGCCCATCGGACGGTTGAATTATTGATGCGCATCGGCGTCGAGCGCGAGTTTGCTATTACGGGGGGTATTGCCAAGAATGTCGGGATCGTGCAGCGAGTCAAGCGCGAGTTAGGGATCGAAGCTCTGAAGCCTAAGATAGACCCGCAGATCGCCGGGGCGTTGGGCGCAGCGCTCTTCGCCAAGGCCCTCTATGAGAAGGAGCAGAAACAATAACAAATCTTCTGGAGCTTTTTAGATGGGCCTGCGGCTCAAATAATACTGATTTGACTTTATCATGTCATCAAGAGCTGACAGCAGATTTCGGTAGCAGATTAAGCGGATTATACCCTAAAATCAGCTTAATCCGCTACCCGAATCCGCTGTCAGCTCTACGCACTGCGCGACGCCTGCACAGCAAATTAGTATAAGCTATCAGCTGATAACTGTCAGCTTTTTTCAAAAGATCATGCCAACTTGCCGATAGCTCTGGCAGGCCTGAAGATACCCCTCTCCGTAATGATGGCGGTAATAAGGAAACGGGGCGTGATATCGAAGGCAGGGTTTCGCGCTTTGGCCCCGCGAGGGGCCAGCTTTATCCCTTGAATATGGGTAACTTCTTTGGGCTCGCGCTCCTCAATGGAGATTCCGCTGCCGTCTTTGAGGGAAGGATCAATGGTGGAGGTCGGCGCGGCTACGTAAAAGGGAATCTTATGATGGTGAGCCAAGACGGCCAATGAATAAGTCCCGATCTTGTTGGCTACATCGCCGTTTGCCGCAATGCGGTCGGCACCCACAATCACTCTGCTCACCTCGCCCCGCTGCATAAGAGAGCCTGCGGCATTATCTACAATGATCTCAAATGGGATGCCCTCTTGAGCAAGCTCCCAAGCAGTGAGTCTTAACCCCTGCAGCAGCGGCCTTGTTTCAGCTACTAAGACTTTTATTCTTTTGCCCTGCTGCCAGGCGGCCTTAATGATGCCTAAAGCTGTGCCATACTCCGCGGTTGCCAGAGCTCCCGTGTTGCAATGCGTCAAGATCGCATCGCCTTCTTTGATCAACTTGGCGCCGTTTCGGCTCAATCTCTTGTCAGCTTCAAGGCCCTCTTGCTTTATGCGGTGGGCTTCGGCCAACAGGGCCTGCTGAAGCTTCCGCAGTCCCTCGTGGCGATGCTTCTCAAAGATCTCTTTCATTCGAGCGATGGCCCAGAAGAGATTGACGGCGGTAGGTCTAGTCCGACTTAGCTCTTCGACAATGGAGGCAAATTTTTCGTCGAGATGCTTTTCATCTTTGAGGTTCTTTGCTCCCAGCACGATCCCATAGGCAGAGGCCACGCCGATGGCCGGAGCTCCTCGCACGGCCATTTCCTTAATCGCGGCTGCCACCCCTTTGTGATCCTTGAGCTTTAGGATCTTAACGCGATTAGGCAACTGGCGCTGGTCAACCAGTTCCACACGCCCATCAGCCCAATTCACCACTTGCACCCTTCTCACGCCATTATTTTAGCACAAAGTTGCCCGATCTAGTATCATGAACTACAGGGTCTGAGAATGGAAGTCTGCAGAAAGCGAGCGTGATTGAGCGAATGCTGACCAACTACGGCTACAAAGACGGCTCCGGCGAGTATTTTATCACGATTGACACAGAGAAGTGCACCGGTTGTCAGAAGTGCGTAGCAATCTGTCCCGCGCAGCTTTTTGAAGTCGTCGCCGATCCGTTTGATCCGTTAGCAGAAAGAGAAATCGCTGTGGTCAGAGAAGAGCACCGCAAGAAGCTCAAATACAGCTGTGTGCCCTGCAAGCCGTCGGGTGAACGCTTGCCGTTGCCGTGCGTGCAAGCTTGTCAGCCTCAAGCCATCTCACACTCTTGGTAGGTTCACACTATGACGCTGACCATTGACGGACAGACTGTGACAGCACGAGAGGGCCAGACGTTGCTGGAAGCCGCCCGCGACGCGGACATATATATTCCCGCTCTTTGCGCCCACCCTGATCTGCTTCCCGGCCCTAGAATCACGAGCGTAAGAGCCGTCTATCGCGGCTCGCAGCGGATCGTCTCAGAAACTGTTGAGAACTTCGTTGGCTGCGGCCTCTGCGTCGTCCGCGTGAACGAAGAGTCAAGATGGGCCTGCACGACGGCTGCAACAGCGGGAGCCACTGTGAAAACAGAGACTGCCGAGATACTTTCCCAACGTCAGAGCGCACTCAGAGAGATCTTGAAAGATCACCCGCACGTCTGTCTGATCTGCCCGCAGCGTGAGGGCTGTGACCGTCTTTCGTGCTCCATGAACGTGCCCGTCGAAGAGCGCTGCTGCTGGAAGTTCTCGGAGTGCGAATTGCGAAAAATCTCTGAATATATCGGCATTCCCACAGATACGCCGCGCTATATCTGTCAGCAGATCCCCGTGCTCGACGGCGAGCCGCTCTTCGTTCGAGATTATAATCTCTGCATTGGTTGCACCCGCTGCGTGCGCATCTGCGCCGATATTCGTCAGGCGCTCGGCTTCATAGCGCGCGACGGGAAAGCGATAGTAGGCAGCGTAGGGGCGACGTTGCTCGACTCAAACTGTAAGTTCTGCACGGCTTGTGTAGTCGTCTGCCCAACGGGAGCATTGCGCGACAAAGACTCTTCAAAAGCGATTGAACGCCGTCGCAAGCTCCAGATCGTCTATCAGCCGGCTCCCTTGCCCCCGGAGCCTTGGCGCGCTTTCAGTGCGGCTGAAGTCGCCTGTGTTTCCGAGTGCGAAGGGGTCTATCAATTGCTCGATGAACAAAAAAATACTATTCGCATCGCAGGCGTGCCCAATCTGAGAAAGGCGCTCACAGAACAGCTTGAAACCGGTTCCAAAACTCGATACTTTGTTTACACAGAAAACCCAATGTACACGCAACGCGAGAGCGAGCTTCTTCAAGAATATTTGCACAAGCACGGTCGTCTGCCCGAAGGAAATGACGAACTGAGCGATCTGTTCTGAAAGAGAATCTGTAAATCAGTCAACGGACGAGTAACGGATGAACGACAGCGAAGGAGTGATTCTTCATGCAAGTCAATCTCAACGGCAGAGTCGCGCTGGTCACCGGAGCAGCGCTGGGAATCGGACGGGCGATCTCACTGACTTTGGCCAAGAACGGCGCCGATCTCGTGCTCAACGACATTGACCGCCCTTCAGCAGAAGCCCTCACCCAAGAGATCCAAAAGCTCGGACGACGCGCAGTCATGGCCATCGCTGACGTTTCAGATTACGCCCAAGTCAAACGATCTGTAAACGAAGCACTGGTTCACTTTGGGCAGATAGACATTCTGGTCAACAACGCGGGTTGGGACAAGGGGATCATCCCGTTTTTGAAGACCGATCCCAAAGATTGGGAGCGAGTCATCGCCATCAATCTGATCGGTCTGCTGAATTGCACTCATATCGTTGGGGCACAGATGGCGCAGCGCAAGTCGGGGAAGATCATTAATATCAGTTCAGATGCCGGGCGCGGCGGCAGCTTCGGCGAGGCCGTTTATGCCGGCTGCAAAGCGGGCGTGATCGCACTGACTAAAACGTGGGCGCGGGAGTTCGCCCGCGATAATATCCGAGTGAACTGCATCTGTCCGGGGCTGGTGGACACGCCGCTTCTGGCAAAGCTCAAGCAAGATGACTTAGGCAAGAAAGTTTTAGAGCGCATCGAGCAACTGATGCTCTTGGGATTGGGCAAGCCCGAAGATATTGCGAACGCCGTGCTCTTTTTCGCTTCGGAAGAGTCTCATCACATCACGGGGCAGGTGCTGAGCGTGAGCGGGGGCTTGACGTTCCAAGGCTAATAGTACAATGAGAATATCTATGAAAAAGATATCGGGAGTCACAATCGCGATAGTTCTGCTCTTCTCTCTTTGGGCTGCGCCCCCGATCTGGGCGCAGCGGGGCATCGGCCCTCTGTGCGGTTATACCCCTCCCATCAGCGAGTTCCAAGATCTGAAAATTTCGGGGAATTATCGCTATTATAATGACCCCTTTGCCGATAATCGCAGCAACGATAGCTCTGGGAGCCTGAGAGCGAGCTTCTCCCGCATCTTCGATGCCCCGACATACGGCGTCTCTCAGCAAGCGATGGTACGGGTTGATCTCAATCGGGGGATCTTTAATTACCAAGCCGATGCCGCTCTGAATCTGCGCGGCTACCTGCCCGAGACGAATTTCTTCGGGTTCACGGGAGTAGAAGGACAGAGCACGTCGGCTCTCCCCATGCCCAGCTTGAAAATCTCTGCTGGAGGGGGCTTGGGGCGCTTCAAAGACGTCACTCCCTTGGCAAAGGCGCTCAAGATTCAAGAGCGACTATTGGACCTAAAGGCCATCGCCGACGCTCTGCCCCCAACGGTGATCTTTGAGGTCGCCGATACGATTGGACGTCGGCGCGAATTTCCCGATCTGGCGGCATTAGTGCAGCGCCTCGAAGAGATCATTGAAGCGAGCGGCTTCGTCCTTCAGGACCAGCATCTGGGCGCGGCGGCGCTCTTGCGCATGGAGGAGATCCTCAACGAGACGGCAGACGAAAAGCTTTGCGGCTGGGAGGTGCGCCTGGGCGTGGGCTATGAACTTCTCGATCCCAAAGACGACAGACGCGAGCTGCTCGCGCTCGCCTCTTTTGATTATGCGCTGGCTCCTGCGCCGCGTTCGCAGTTCAGCAGCAAACTCCAGCTTAGCTCTGCGTTTCCCCTCTTTGATGACTACGTGCTGTTGGCAAAAATTAATTATCTCTTTCGGTTTACCGAGAGAATTGACACCCAGATCACCTATAGTTTTATTCGCACCAAGCCTAGAGCACTAGAAGCTCTCGATCTGCAAGGGCTCGATCTGCGCGTGACGTTCCAAGTGCAAGCCAATCTCAACTTTGCGCTGCAACTCGAGATGTCTTGGGCGAACGATTTTGAAGAATGGTCCCAACGCTTGATCCTGACCTTTAATTATGATTTTTTCTAGAATTGTTCTAGCCGCACTGCTGGCCTGCGGGGTCTTTCTCGCATCTTCAGCGTCTGCGCCGGCCTTGGCGCAGCCCTCGGCACAAGCGAGCGACTACGTCGTTTTGGAGTTTGTCTTTGGGCTACAAGGGGCGTTGCTGGGAGGGGGCGCGGGCTTCTATGCCACGTATTTTGCGCTCACGATCTTTCAGCCCTGTCCTACAGCTCAGCCGGAGCGCCGCGCCTGCGAGCTGGGCCGATCTCTGGTCGCTCTCTTAGTCGGACCGAACTTGGGGATTCCGCCGGGAGCGACTTTCTTGGGGGTGGCTCTCGCAGGTGCTTTAGTAGGAGTGGAAGGCAATCTTTGGTTGGCGCTGGTGGGCAGCATTGCCGGGACGCTCTTGGGGGGGGCGCTGGCGGGCAACTGGATCTTAGAACCTACGGATTTTTCGCTCGTCGTCAACCCGGTGACGATGGCGGCTCTGGGCGCCACGGTGGGCTATAACATCGGAGCGAGGATGCGCAACTCTCCGCCCAGTCCTTCGCAGCTTCCCTCTATAAGCTACGAGATTGCTGCCCTGCGCTGGCGCTTCTGATATTTTCTCTGTAAAAGCGCTAAGATGCGCTTATTGGCCGCTGGAAAAGCGAAGCTCTCTAAGTTCTCCAACTCCACCCATCTCCAGGGGCGTTGGCTCTTTGGTCTATGCCGGAGATGTTGACATTCAAAGACGTGCAGCGTCACGGTGAAGTGCGAGTAGCCGTGCTCGATGACCGTAAGCGGGCGCACTTGATTGACCCGCATCCCGGTCTCTTCAGCGATCTCACGCACAAGAGTTCTCCTGAGGGTCTCGTTCTCTTGACGCTTGCCTCCGGAGAATTCCCAAAGCCCTCCTAGGAGCCCGTCATCGGGCCGACGGGCGATGAAGATCTTATTCTCTTTCCAGATGACGCCGACGGCGACCTCGTAGTGGGGCTTGGTGCGCTTGGGGGCAGTTATGGGTAATTCTTGCTGCAGGTCGCGGCGTCGCGCCTCGCAGAAGGGACTGAGCGGACAGAGGAGACAGCTTGGTCTCTTGGGAAGACAGATCGTTGATCCCAAATCCATCAGGGCTTGGTTGAACTCTCCAGTTTGTCCTGGGGGGATCAGTTGACGGCAGAGACTCTCTAAAAGTTTCTCTGTGGCAGGCTTGCGCGGATCTTTGCGCAGGGCGAAGAGCCTACAGAGAACGCGACGGGCATTGGCATCGAGAGCGGGCTCGTCTCTCTCAAACGCGATGCTGAGAATCGCTCCAGCCGTATAGCGTCCCACTCCGGGAAGCTTCAGAAGCGCTTCTCGTTCTGAAGGGATTTTTCTGTTGTAATCGCGCACGACGATCTGAGCAGATCTGTGAAGATTCCGCGCGCGTGCATAATAGCCCAGCCCCTCCCAAAGTTTGAGCACATCGTCGAGCGGCGCGCGCGCCAGTGCTTCTATAGTGGGGAATTCTTCGAGAAACCGTTTATAGTACGGAAGAGTCGTCTTCACTTGGGTCTGCTGGAGCATAACTTCTGAGACCCAGATACGATAAGGGTCTTTGGTCTTTCTCCAGGGGAGGTCGCGCTGGTGGCGCGCGTAGAATTGGAGGAGCGCCTTGGCGATAGCTGAAGCCCGCTTAAGAAGAGGGTGCGACATGGGCGATGCGCTCCGGGTTGGGGAGGCCGGCCTCTTCGCGGCAGAGGAGTTCCCACCAGAGGCGCATCCGATACCGGGGCGAATCTTTAAGAATCTGACAGATCGCACGGCGCAGCCACCATCTCAGATAATAGACGGACTGCAGTGCGCCTTCTGTAGAAGGCCAGTGAATATAGATATAGTGTCTGTCGGTCAAGTCTTGGAGGCATTCTAGAATCAAGTCCGAAGAACGGCCCAAACGGTCTGCTAGGCGCAGCGCGCTGGCCGCGCCCTCGTACCAGAGCGAATGCAAGATATCTGCTTGGAGCTGCAGTCGTTCTTCTCTGGACAGTCTGAGAGCCGTTTCCATACACTAAAATTTATAGCGCGAAAGGGGTCAAATGTCAAGAGGGGGCCTCGGTCCCCTTGGCTCGATTACTTGACAACCCCGCATAGTGCTTGCTACTATAAAACTCTCATGATCGCGGCAACTCTACAAAAACGCTATAAGCTTTTTGTCGGCGGCGCGTGGATCGAACCCGAAGCGCGCCAGTTCTACACTTGTATCAATCCCGCTACCAACGAGATCATTACGGAGATCCCCGCAGGAAATAAAGCCGATATAGATCAAGCCGTCGAGGCGGCCTGGGGAGCTTATAAAACAGAGTGGCATAGAACGGACGCCACCAAGCGCGGCAAAATTCTATGCGCCGTTGCGCAACGCATCCGCGAACACCAAGAAGAGCTGGCCCAGATCGAGACCCTCGACAACGGCAAGCCCATCGTCGAGTCGCGAGCCGATCTCTTCATGGCTGCCGAGTGCTTTGAATACTACGGCGGCTTGGCCAACAAGATCGAGGGCAAAGTCGTCCCCGTCTTTGGAGATCGCTTGGACTATGTGCTGCGCGAGCCGTGGGGCGTCGTTGGTCAGATCGTCCCTTGGAACTTCCCCGTGCTGATGGCCGCATGGAAGCTGGCTCCGGCGCTGGCAGCGGGCAATTGCTCCGTCTTAAAGCCCGCAGAACAGACGCCGCTCTCGGCGCTGAGATTGGCCGAACTGATGCAAGATCTTCTGCCCAAAGGCGTTATTAATATCGTCACGGGCTTTGGCCCCGAAGCGGGAGCTCCCTTGGTTCAACACCAGAAAGTAAAGAAGATCGCGTTTACGGGCTCTACCGAAGTAGGGCGTCTGATTATGCGTATGGCTGCCGAGCACGTTGCCGACGTCACTTTGGAGCTTGGGGGTAAGAGCCCGCAGATCGTCTTTGCAGATGCGAATATAGAGATAGCTGTCGAGGGCGTCTTGATGGGGATCTTTTATAACGCCGGGCAACAGTGCTCCGCAGGTTCTCGATTGTTCTTGCACAAAGATATCTATCGGTCTTTTATGGAAAAGCTTGTCGCGCGCGCCAAATCACTCAAGCTGGGCGACCCGACTAGGCCCGAAACCCAAATGGGCCCGTTGGTCTCGCGCGAGCAGCAAGAGCGAGTGCTCCACTATATTGAGATCGGCCGGCGCGAGGGCGCGAAGCTGCTCTGTGGGGGGCAGCCAGCGCCCAACAAAGATCTCGAAAGAGGCTGTTATGTCGAACCAACGATCTTCACCGACGTAGATATGACGAAGATGCGCATCGCCCAAGAAGAGATCTTCGGCCCGGTGCTCGCCGTGACCGTGTGGGACGATTACGAGAAGATGCTCGCAGAAGCGAACAGTGTCGAGTATGGGCTGTGTGCGGGGATCTGGACGCAGAATCTAAACATCGCTCACAAGACGGCGCAGAGATTGGAAGCGGGCTATATCTGGATCAATCAGTATGACGTCTACGCTTACGGAGCGCCCTTTGGGGGGTACAAATCGAGCGGCGTCGGGCGCGAGTTGGCCGCCGAGACGATCTTGCACTATACGCAACAGAAGAACGTCAATATAGACTTGAGCGGCAAGGGCGTGCGCTGGTTTAAGTAAAGGAGAGCTTTATGCTGGTTACTGCGGAGAGACAGCATACGATAAAAGCATTCGTGCGACGTGGAGAGAAATACTATGTTGCCGAGTGTATGGAGATCGCTGTTGTGACTCAGGGGAAGACGCTGGATGAAACTGTGACGAATCTTCGAGAGGCTGTAGCGCTGCATTTGCAAGATGAAGACCCGGCAGACTTTGGCTTGGCTCCTCACCCGACTCTGTTAGTGACTCTGGAGCTTGAACCTGTGGCTACATGAGTAAATAACTCAAAGGAGGTGTCCGCCGATGGCGGATGTCGTTGTCTTCGAGAAGCAGGGCTCGCTGGGGATCATCAAGCTCAATCGGCCCCCGGTCAACAGCTACAATCACGAGATGTTCACGCAGTTCGGGCGCTGTGTCGACGAAGTGCGCTTTGACGATGCTATCAAAGTGGCTATCGTTACCAGCGCGTTGGACGGGATCTTCTCCGCGGGCGCGGATATTCGCATGCTCAAAGAGAGCACGCCCGACTACAAAGCGATGTTCTGTCTGAACTGTCAAGAGACGCTCACCAAGATGGAATCTACTCCGAAGGTCTTTATTGCAGCCCTGAACGGAACGTGCGTCGGCGGCGGCCTGGAGATCGCGCTTGCTACAGATTTGCGCTTTGCCGCCAAAGACGCCGCGGGCAAATTCAGATTGGGCTTGCCCGAAGTGACGCTGGGGGTCTTGCCCGGCACGGGCGGCACGCAAAGATTGCCGAGATTGATCGGCAAATCACGCGCCTTAGATCTGATGATCACCGGGCGTCTGATCTCGCCCGACGAAGCTCTTCAGATGAGCTTAGTAGATCGCGTCTGGCCGCAGAATGAGTTTTGGGCCAAGACGATGGAATACGCTCAGAGTTTGGTCAACGGCCCCACCCGCGCGATCAGCTTAATCAAGCGCTCGGTGCAAGAGGGCTTCGAGATGTCATTGACGGCGGCTCTGGCGTTGGAGCGCGAGCTACAGAACAGACTCTTTGTCACCAAAGACGCCCAAGAGGGCTTGGGAGCGTTTGCAGAGAAGCGCAAACCACAATTCAAAGGAGAATAGCTTATGATGGACACAAAACAGTACTTAGCGAACGTAGCGCGTTTTGCCGCTCAAGCCGTGGCCCGCACGGCGCCCTTTGTTCCAGAGAACAAGCGCAATTGGTCGCCGATGGGTGCAGCGCGCACAACAACAGATATGGTGCAAGAGTGCGCGGAAGCTTTGGAGATCGCTACGAAGTTCATGCAGACGAGTCAGTTTGCGCGGCCCGATGCCCAAGCGCGCGCAGAACTGTTAAAGAAAAATCCCCCCAAGCTGGAGGAGCTCTTCCCGCGTTTGCAGAAAGCCGCGGACGAATACGCCCAAGCGCTCGAAAAGTTCCCGGCGGAGCGCTTGATGGAGATGGTGCCCTCGCCCTTCGGGGGAGAGCCGCGACCTTTGCTGATGCAGCTCAGCATGCCTGTCTTTAATATGATGTACCACTACGGGCAGATCAACTATATCCAGACCATGCTGGGCGACACCGAGATGCATTAGGCAGCGGCGCTACAGACGGAGACTCGGCTCCGGGGCTAATTCTAGAGGATTGTTCTGCCCCAGAGCTGTATTTCTAAAGTGCGCACACGCGGCGATCATCGCCGCGTTATCTGTACAGAGCTCCATCTTGGGGAAAAAGACTTTATAGTCTCTGCAGGCGAGCAAGCGCTCGCGCAAGCGCGAGTTCGCGGCGACCCCGCCCACAACGACTAGTTTTTCTGTCTGGAGCTGCCGTGCAGCTTGAAGCGTTTTCTCGGTCAGGACATCTACGACGGCTTCTTGAAAGGACGCGGCGATGTCAGCGCGGTCGGCATCGGAATGATCGCGCAGATAATACACAATAGCTGTCTTGAGCCCGGCGAAGCTGAACTCCAGAGAGTCGGAGTCGAGCATCGGTCTGGGAAGCGCGATCGCTTTGGGATTACCCTGACGAGCCAATCTGTCGAGCGCCGCTCCCGCGGGATACCCCAATCCCAAGAGCTTTCCGACTTTGTCAAAAGCTTCGCCGGCGGCGTCGTCGCGCGTCTCTCCCAAGACTCTGTAATCCCCATAAGCGCGCACGTCCACCAGGAGCGTGTGCCCGCCGGAGACGAGTAGAGCCACAAAGGGCGGAGACGCATCAAAGTTTTCCAAATAGTGCGCGAAGATGTGCCCCTCTAGATGATTCACGCCCACAAAGGGCTTTTCCAGTGCATAGGCGATTGCTTTGGCATAAGAGAGCCCTACTAAGAGAGGGCCGACCAACCCCGGCCCGTAGGTGGCCCCGACGAGCGAGATCTGGCGAAAATTTAATTTCGCTCTCTCTAGGGCATCTTGGACGACGAAGGGCAATTTTCTGATATGATTGCGCGAGGCGACCTCCGGGACGACGCCGCCATATTTGTCGTGGAGATGGGCTTGAGAATAGATAATATTCGCAAGGATCTCGCGGCCGTCGCGCAGCAGAGCGACGCTGGTCTCATCACAAGACGTCTCGATGCCGAGGGTGTAGTGGGCCATATAGCTGTTTAGTTTACCACAATTTTATAGGGGCTCGCTCATCGTTGGAGCTTCGGCTTGAATTTGCCATAGGCTACCGATTATAATGACCCTTGGTGATTTCCTATGCCGGACAGACATATCGTTGACTTAAAGGCCCGCATGGACAAGACGCTCCAAGTCTTCGATCACGAATTGCAGAAGCTGCGCACCGGACGCGCCAACCCCGCTATGGTCGAAGACGTCAAGACAGACTACTACGGCACGCACACGCCGCTCAAGCACCTCGCACGGATCACCGCGCCTGAGCCCGACATGCTGCTCATCCAGCCCTTTGACAAAACGCAGATCCAAGCGATAGAGAAAGCAATCCATGCGGCCAACTTGGGATTGAATCCAACGGTGGATGGCGATCTCCTGCGCATCAAGATCCCGCGACTGACCGAAGAGCGTCGCAAAGAGCTCTCTAAAGTCATTCACGACAAGGCCGAAGAGGCGAAAGTCGCCCTGCGCAACATCCGCCGCGAGATCAAAGACCAACTGGACAGAGAACAAAAAGACGGAAAGATCTCCGAAGACGATCACGACCGGGTGATGAAAGAGCTGGACAAAGTCACGCACGACTACACAGCAAAAATTACTCAAGCTGCACAAGCGAAAGAGAAACAACTGATGAGCGTTTGACAAGAGACCGCGCTCTGGGTAGAATATCGAAATAGTTGTTGTGCCTGCAGCGTCTATTGTGCAGCAAAATCTTCGTTGAGATTGAGGTCTTCTGTGGAGACGTCGAGCGCAACTGACATAGCCGATCCGCTCTTCAATCGGTCCGTATCGTCCATTCTCTCCCCCTGCGGGGCTCTCTCTCGTATTTTCTGTTAAATAAAGGAGTTCACTTATGGCTCAGGGAGTCTTGGAACGAATTCTCGATGCCGAAGAACAGGCCGATCAGATCAAGATAGCCGCGCAAAAAGAAGCCGAGGCTCTTTGTGCGCAAGCGCGCCAAGGTGCAGCGTCACTGATAGAAGAGCACAAACAGAAAGCGCGCGCCGAGGCCGAGGCGCTCATCGCCACAGAAGAGAAGAAAGCCCAACAAGAAGCAGAAGAGATTCGTCATCACGGGGAAGCGAAAGCCAAGCTGCTTCAAAAAGAAGCTGCTGCTAAAATCGCTAAAGCCGTAGATCTGGTATTAGAGAGAGTGGTGCGTCGCGCATGAGCTTGGCCAAGATGGAACAGATCCGTCTGGTGGGCCACGAGACGGAACGCGAGCGCACACTCGCCTTGCTCCAAGATCTGGGAGTCGTACAAATATCGGATCTCACACAAGAGCTTCCGCAAATGACCAATGGTGGCTTCACGCCTAAACCGGTCCGGGACAATAATCTGGAAAGCACGCTGGCCGCGCTGCGCTATGCGCTCGATTTCATCGCGCGCTACGATCAAGAGAAGAAGGGCTTCATTCAGGGATTCTTCAATCTCAAAGACGCAATCACCACGGACGAGCTTGCGCAGCTGGCGCGCAGCTATGACTATCGCGCTCTCTGCGAGCGGGTGCGCGTACTCGACCGAGAGCTCTTGGAGCTGCGCTCCGAGAAGACGCAGCTAGAAGCGCGCCGCGCTGAACTTCTCCCCTGGACCGCGCTGACGACCCCGCTGGAGTCTTTGCAGAGATCAGCGCGGACAGCGCTGCTCTTAGGACGCATGCCCAAGACCTCTCTCTCTCTCTTAGAGAAAGCCCTTCAGAGTAAACTCGGCGATCTGTCAATTGTCGAGAGCGTCTCAACCGACGAACAGATGATCTATCTCTATGCGATTCTTCCTAAAGAGAGCGAAGAAGAGTTCACAAAGATCGCTTCAGAGCATGGCTGGGAGCGGCTGGCGTTTCAGAGTCTGCCGGCAAACGCCACCGGGACTGTGCAAGAATGGTTGGCCCAAACGGAGCAACGCTTGCAGGAGATCGTTACACGTCAAGCTCAATCAGAACAACAAGCTCAAGAGATCGTTGGAGAGAAACGCAAGCTCCAAGCCCTCTATGACCATTTCTATAACGAACAGTTAAAATTCAGTTCGCAAACGATGCTGGTGGGCAGCGCGAACACATTTGTCTTGGGCGGGTGGATTCGCGCAGTAGATTATGAGAAGCTGGCACAAACGCTCCAACAAGCTGGCGCAACGGTCTGGCTGGAGCGAGTGCCGCCCAAGACCGATGAGAGACCGCCGGTCGCTTTGGAGAATCGGATGCTCTTCCAGCCCGCAGAATTTTTGATAAGACTCTTCGGACTGCCCAAGAGAAACGAGCTCGACCCCACGCCCTTTGTCTTGCCCTTCTTTGCGATCTTCTTCGGCATCGCGCTGACGGACGCGGGTTACGGACTGGTTCTGATGATCGCGTTTTGGGTGCTCAAGCGAAAATATCGGCATAAACTTGGTTTTCAGTCTTTTGCCAATCTGATGATCCTGGGCGGGCTTTCAGCGGTGATCGCCGGAGCGCTCACCGGAGGCTGGTTCGGGCCGGAGCTGGCCCAGAGCTTCTCTGTGTTGAGAGCGCTTATGCTCTTCGATATAAACACGCCGTCGGGACTGATCGCTTTTTTGTTTTTCTCTTTTGCGCTCGGCTTCGTGCAGGTTCTGCTGGGAAATCTCTTGGAATTTTACGACAAAGTGCGGACTGGTCGCTTCTGGGAGGGCTTCTGGTGCGAGGGCACATGGATTGTTTTTATGATAGGGCTAGGAGTGGTCGCGGGTGCCGCCGTGCCCGCGATGATGCCCAAGGAGCTGAACGCTCCGGGGCTGCCTCTCCCTTGGATGGATTTCGGTACTCGTTTGGCGCTGCTAGGCACATTTTTGGTGCTCTTCTTCAGTCGCGTGGAGTCCCCCCAAAAGCTGGGGAAGCAGGTCCCTTGGCTCTTTTTAGCTTTCGGCTTGACGCTCTGGATATTAAAATCGTCAGAATGGCCTCTCGGCGAGATCTTAGTGGCTTTGGGTGCGCTGGGCATCGTCGTGGGCGGTGGCCTGCGCAGGGCGCTAGGACGGGTCGGCGCCGGGGCTTTTAAGCTCTACGGCGCTACGGGACTCTTGGGGGATATCCTCTCGTACAGCCGTATTATGGCTCTGGGGGTCTCTACAGGGCTGATTGCCAATTCGATGAACAAACTCTCTTTGATGACCTGGGAGCTTCCCTTGGTGGGGCCGGTAATCTGTATTGTTTTTATTGTTTTCTTACAGACGTTCAGCATTTTAATCAACTCGCTCTCGGCGTTTGTACATTCTGCTCGTCTGCACTATGTCGAGTTCTTCACGAAGTTTTATGAAGCCGGAGGTGAGGCCTTCAAGCCTTTTGCGCGAGCATCTGTGTATTACGAAGTTCGAGAGAAACGCTGAATATTTAAGGAGGTCTATCGTCATATGCAAGAAACAGCAGTAGCAGTAGCAGCAGAAGCAGCAACAGTATTAGGGCTGAGCGGGCAGGCGTGGGCGTTCTTAGGAGCGGCAGTGGCTTACGGTCTGGCCGGCATCGGCTCGGCGATCGGGATCGGCATCGCCGGCAAGGTCGCCAGCGGCGTCTTAGCCGAAGACCCGAATAAATTCGGCTCGCTCTTGCTCTTGACGGCGCTGCCGGGCACGCAGGGTTTTTATGGTTTTATCACGGCATTTCTGATTCTCTTTGCTTTTATCGGCAAGGCCGCCGTTGCCATGTCCGGGTTTATGATGTTCGCCGCTGCGCTGCCCGTTGCCATCGCGGGGTTTCTTTCGGCAATCTATCAGGGGATGGTCTGCGCTGCAGGCGCGGGGCTGATCGCCAAGCGCCCCGAAGAAGTCGGCAAAGCTATTGTGTTGGGCGTCTTCGTCGAGACGTATGCCGTCTTGGGGCTGATCGCTTCGATCTTGCTCTTGACGGCGATTTAGACTATGAGCGCGGAGAAGATCGTCGAGAAGATCTTAAGCGAAGCGCGGGCCGAAGCGCAGTCTATTTTAGAGAAGGCCCGTGCGCAAACGCAGGAGATCCGTCAGCAAGCACAAACCGAAGCGCAACGCCAAGCAGAGCAGATACTGACCCAAGCCCGCGAAGAGGCTCAGAGCCGACGGCGGGCGCAGCTCTCGCAGGCGCAGCTCGCCGCGCGCAACGCCGTTCTGAACGCGCGCCGCACTGCGCTGACTCAAGTTTTCACGGAGGCAGAGACGCGCCTGCAGCAGATGCCCGCAGACGACTACCGCGCTTGGCTCTTGCAGATGATCCCGCAGGCCGCCCAGAGAGGGGACGAAGAACTGATACTCTCTACGTCCGATAGGCAAGCGCTGGAGGAGGCGTTTCTGCGCGAACTCAACGAGAAGCTCTCTCAGATGGGCAAGCGCGGACAGATGAAGTTCTCGAGCGAGACTCGCGAGCTTGGACGCGGCTTCGTGCTCAAGGGCACAAACAGCGAGACCAATATGACCCTGACGATGCTGCTCAAACAAGCCCAAGAGGAGCTGGAGATGGACGTGGCGCGTCTGCTCTTCTCGTGACATTTACTATGTCGGTAGAACTGCTGGAGACGAAGTTTCGCCAAGACGGGGCCTACGGTTTTACGACGGGGCAGATTCGCGCCCTCGAAGCGAAGTTGCTCGACGGAGCGAAGTATCAGCGTATGCTCGAGGCTTCCGATGCAACGGAAGCCTGGCGCGCTCTCGCAGAAGCGGGCTACGCCAACGCCGCGGCGGCAAAATTGGACAGCTATGACCAAGCGCTGCAGAGCGAACTGCGCGAGCTATATGAGCTGGTGCGCCGCCTGACCGTGCGCCCGTGCGAGACCGATTGGTTGGCGCAACGCTATGATTTTCACCATCTGAAAGTCTATTTGAAAGCAAAGCTCTTGAGCGAAGATCCGGGGGAGAGCCTCGTGTCGGGCGTGGGGTTGGTTCCCCCCAAATTGATAGAAACAGCAGTACAAACAGAGATCTGGAGTGCGCTCCCGGAAGAACTTGCACAGGCGGGCGCGCGCGCCTCTCGCGAGTATCAGACGACCAAGCAAGCTCAGACGCTCGATATAATTATAGATACGGAGTCGTTCGCTCTTATAAAGAGAAATGTCGCCGGACATCCCTATCTAGAAACGCTCGTCGCCCTGTGGACGGATCTGCTCAACTTGAAGACCCTCTTGCGCGCCAAGCTGCTCCATAGAGAGCGCGCCTTTGTGGAACGTGCGCTCTTGCCGGCAGGGATGCTAGAGAAGAGCCGACTCTTGAAGCTCTTCGAGAGCGCGCTGGAGACCTGGGCAGAAGAGCTGCGTCACACCGAATATGGCAATCTCATAGCGCGCAGCCTGCGTGCGTGGGAAGAGCAGAAATCTCTAGCGCTCCTAGAGAAGCTCAGCGACGATCTGGTCACCAGCTATCTGAAGCGGGCGAAGCTGGCCCTCTATGGCGTCGAGCCGTTGGTCGCGTATGTGTTGGCAAAGGAGATCGAACTGAAAAATATCCGAATGATCCTGATCGGCAAGCTGAACGGGTTGAGCAGAGAAGCGATCGCCGAGCGTTTGAGGGTCTCGTATGTCTAAGATCGCCATCGTCGGCAGAAAAGACGTCTATTTGGGGTTCAAAGCGCTGGGGTTGAGAGTCGTAGACGCGCGCACGGCCTCCGAGGCCGAGCCGGCGATCCAAGAGCTCGTGGCCCAAGAGTATGTGATTATCTTTATCGCAGAGAGTTTGGCTGCTGAGTTGGGAAGCGTGATCGAGCGCTATCGCAAGCAAGCGACTCCGGCAATGGTGATGATCCCCGATAATCGGGGGAGCTTGGGGATCGCGCGCGAGCGCGTGCGCAAATTGGTAGAACGCGCTGTGGGGATTGATATTCTCTCGCGCAAAGAGACCTAACCCCCTGGCCCCCTTCCCTAAAGGGAAGGGGGAGAGGTGAAATTAGGAGGATTGTTTATGGCAACGGGAAGAATCGTGAAAGTCGCAGGGCCGCTAGTCGTCGCTGAAGGCTTAGCGGACGCGAAGATGTACGAAGTGGTGCGCGTTGGAAAAGAACGCTTGGTCGGCGAAGTGATCGTGCTCGATGGCGACTTGGCTTCGATCCAAGTTTATGAAGAGACGGCGGGACTGGGGCCCGGCGATCCCGTAGAGGGGACAGGCGAGCCGCTCTCGGTTGAGCTTGGGCCGGGGGTTATCAGTTCTATTTACGACGGCATTCAGCGCCCACTCGAAGCTATACAAGCCCGCTGGGGGGCTTATATTCGTCGCGGAGTCGAAGCCGCGGCGCTCGACCGCACCAAGAGATGGGGATTTACGCCCAAAGTTAAAAAGGGCGAGGCCCTCTCGGCCGGCGATCTTCTGGGCCTTGTGCAAGAGACGACGCTGGTGGAGCACCGCGTCATGGTGCCGCCCGGTCTGTCTGGCACGATAGAAGAGATTCGCGCCGGAGAGTTCACTGTAGAGCAGACGATTGGGGTGCTCAAGGACGCTCAGGGGAAGCGTCACGAACTAAAGATGATGCAGCGCTGGCCGGTGCGTCGAGCCCGGCCCTATACTGAAAAACTGCCCAGCACCGAGCTGTTGACCACCGGACAACGCATTGTAGATACACTTTTTTCATTGGCCAAGGGCGGGACGGCCTGTGTGCCGGGGCCGTTTGGCTCAGGGAAGACGGTCATTCAACATCAGCTCGCTAAATGGGCCGACGCGCAAGTGATTGTCTTTGTGGGTTGCGGCGAGCGCGGCAACGAGATGACCGACGTGCTGATGGAGTTCCCCGAACTCGAAGACCCGAAAACGGGCGAACCTCTGATGAAGCGCACGGTGCTCATTGCCAATACGTCCAATATGCCCGTCGCCGCGCGCGAGGCTTCTGTCTATACGGGAATCACTATCGCCGAGTATTTCAGAGACATGGGCTACAGCGTCGCGCTCATGGCCGATTCGACGTCGCGGTGGGCCGAGGCGATGCGCGAGATCTCTGGGCGCTTAGAGGAGATGCCCGGCGAGGAGGGCTACCCGGCCTATCTGGGCTCGCGCACGGCAGATTTTTACGCGCGCGCAGGCCGAGTCATCTGTTTGGGCACCCCTAGGCGCGAAGGCAGCCTCTCGGCCATCGGCGCGGTCTCGCCTCCCGGCGGCGATCTCTCTGAACCCGTCACCCAGAACACCTTGAGATTAGTGAAAGTCTTCTGGGGGCTCGATGCCAATCTCGCCTATAGACGACACTTCCCGGCGATCAACTGGCTGGCGAGTTACTCGCTCTACAACGACGATCTGATCCCGTATTTCGAGAAGCACGTCGGCGCAGAATGGAATCTCCTGCGGGAAGAGTTCATGAAGCTGCTCCAGATCGAAGCCGAGCTCGAAGAGATTGTGAGATTAGTGGGTGTAGAAGCGCTCTCGCCAGCCGATCGCTTAAAATTGGAAGTGGCTCGCTCGATTCGTGAAGACTTTTTAATGCAAAGCGCTTTCGACGAAGTCGACACGTTCTCTTCGCTATCCAAGCAATTGAAGATGATGCAGCTTATCCAGCGCTTCTATGATCTGGGGCAGCGGGCGATTGAGCATGGCGTGGCCATTCAGAAGATTATAGAGCTGGCGGTGCGCGAGCGCATCGCCAAGGCCAAATTCATCCCGGAGCATCAATTTGAGCAGAGCTTCCCAGAGATAGATCGAGAGATTCAGCGAGCGTTCGAGAGTTTGCTGGCAGGAGGAGCGCATGCAGCGAGAGTACACTAGCATTTCGGAGATCTCCGGTCCCATTATGATTGTTGAGGGGGTCGGCGGGGTCACGTTTGAAGAATTGGTCGAGATCGAACTGGCGGGCGGCGAGATCCGGCGCGGGCGCGTGCTGGAGATCAACAGAGACAAAGCGGTCATCCAGCTCTTTGAAGCCGCACAGGGCCTGAATCTGCACCAGAGCCGCGTGCGCTTCTTGGGCAAAGTAATGGAGCTGGGCGTCTCTGAAGATATGTTGGGAAGGGTCTTCGACGGCGCAGGACGGCCCATAGACGGCGGCCCCCAGATCATCCCGGAGAAGAGACTGCCCATCACCGGCGAGCCGCTCAATCCGTACTCGCGGGACTACCCAAATGAATTCATCCAGACGGGTATCTCGGTCATTGACGGGCTGAACACATTAGTGCGTGGCCAGAAGCTCCCGATCTTTTCGGGATCGGGGCTGCCGCATAACAAATTGGCCGCTCAAGTCGCGCGCCAAGCGAAAGTCTTGGGCACGGGCGAAGAGTTTGCCGTTGTCTTCGGCGCTATGGGCATTACGTTCGAAGAAGCCAATTTCTTTATCACAGATTTGCGTAAGACGGGCGCGCTCGAACGCTCCGTGATGTTTGTCAATCTAGCCGATGACCCGGTGATCGAGCGCATCACGACCCCCAGATTGGTACTCACGTGTGCGGAATATCTTGCGTTTGAGCGCGATCTGCACGTCTTGGTCATCTTGACGGATCTGACCAATTACGCCGAGGCGCTGCGCGAGGTGAGCGCCGCCCGTAAAGAGATCCCCGGACGGCGCGGCTACCCCGGCTATATGTACACCGACTTAAGTACTATTTATGAGCGCGCGGGACGAATCAAGGGCAAGAAGGGTTCTATTACTCAGATGCCCATCTTGACGATGCCTCAAGACGACAAGACCCATCCCATCCCTGATCTGACGGGCTATATTACCGAAGGTCAGCTCTTTCTCTCTCGAGAGCTGCACCGCAAGGGCATCTATCCCCCGTTTGACGTGCTGCCCTGTCTGTCGCGCTTGAAAGACAAGGGCATCGGGAAGGGCAAGACCAGAGAAGACCACGCCGGCGTGCTCAACCAACTCTATGCTGCCTATGCGCGCGGCATAGACGTCCGCGAGATGGCCGCGATCTTAGGCGAGGCTGCTCTGAGCAAATCCGACAAACTCTACTGGAGATTCTCGGACGAGTTCGAGCGGCGCTTTATTCAGCAAGGCGAATACGAAGACCGGACGATTATTCAGACGTTGACGATCGGTTGGGAGCTATTGAGTATGTTGCCGCGCGGCGAGCTCAAGCGTGTGCGGGACGAGTTTATTGAGAAATATCTGCCCAAGCAAGCCGAGACCGTCGCAGCGTAAAGCGTAAGAGGAAGTGAGAGACGATGGCCGTCGCTCAACGAGTGAACGCAACCCGGATGGAGTTGCTCAAACAGAAGAAGCGTTTGGCGATGGCCAAGCGTGGGCATAAACTCTTGAAACAGAAGCGCGACGAGCTGATGCACCGATTCTTGCAGTTGGTCGAAGAGACGCGCGGCTTGCGCGAGCGCGTTGAAGAAAAGCTAGCCCGTGGGTTTCGCAGCTTCTTGCTCGCTCGCGCGGAGATGTCCAAAGAATTCATGGAAGAAGCTCTGATGACGGGCGCGAGCAGCAACGGTGCGCTGCGCTTGCGCACCGAATCGGTGATGAGCGTCTGGGTGCCGCGCTTCGATTATGCTGATCGTCGCGACATCTATGCCTACGGGTTTGCGGCTACTTCGGCAGAATTAGATACGGCACTGACGCTCTTTCAAGAAGTGCTGCCGGAGATGATCAAGCTCGCAGAGATCGAGAAGTCTCTAGAGCTGTTAGCAGAAGAGATCGAGACGACGCGCCGCAGAGTGAACGCGCTGGAGCGCGTGCTGATCCCGCAGATTGATGAGAATATCAAGAGAATTTCGATGGCCTTGGACGAGATGGAGCGCAGCAGCCGGGCGTCGCTGATGCGGATTAAAGAGATCATTCGCGGTGAGGCTTAGGGGGTGCCGAGGGCGGGACTCGAACCCGCACGGAGGGTTGGCCCCCAACGGATTTTAAGTCCGTAGCGTCTGCCGATTCCGCCACCCCGGCTGGAGCGGGTGACGGGATTTGAACCCGCGACCTTCTGCATGGCAAGCAGACGCTCTACCGCTGAGCTACACCCGCATCGGTGCTGCTTATTGTATGAAGCTAACACCCACTTGTCAAGCCTCCCTCTTTCTTGATAGAATTTTCTTAACATAAAGGAGGCTCCTATGAGACTGATGCGGCTCTCTCTGGTGATGGCGTTGCTCCTGAGCGTTGCGATCGGACTGACAGCGCTGGCTGACCGAAAACCCATCGAGCGCTTGGTTCAAGATCTCTACGACGGGATTCCCGAGTTTCGCTTGGCCAACGCGCGCGCGCTCGTCGCGGCTTATCTTTTCATCGGGCGGACTTTGGAAGATTTGAACCCCATTATTCAAAAAATCGAAAAAGAGCGCGGTTTCAGAGAGTTGCGCCAAGCGGTCGAAGAGGCCCGTCAGGGCAAGGGAATTCGCGCCTGCTGGGATCTGGTCGCGCCGGAGCCTGCCGTTGTAGGCGGCATAGATTTGCGCACGAAGACCGTCAAAGAGTTAGAAGGACTGGCGCTCTTTGGCGCAACGCCTCAACTGCGCGAAGCTGCCGCCAAGATGCTCATCCATAAATATCTGACCCCGAAGACGAAGCTCTACGCCGAATGGTACACCTATAGAATCAAAGCCGAACCGGATTTTGATGCTGTCAAAGTGCAGTTCTATCTCTGGACGGTCGGGGCGATGCCCACCGCGCGAGAGCTTATCCATCTGGCGCTCTTTCCCCTCTCGCAGATCTTCTTCGCCGAGTTCTTGATCACGCTGCCCGACAGCCAAGTCCGCGCCAAGCTCAAGTGCCCCTAAAGCGTCAGCGCACGTTGCAGCTCCGACAGCGACACGGCGGCAGCTTGGTGCTCAGCTACGATGCGCCCTTTGTCCAAAATAAGTATTCTATCGCATAGTTTCAGCGCGCGCTGCGGGCTCTGCTCGGCGAGCAAGACCCCTGCGTTCTGAGACTTCAGCTCGGCCACCAGAGCAGCTACGGCGGGAAGAAGCGCAGTCATCAGGCCCTCCATCGGCTCGTCTAAGAGAGCATATTGGGGATTTGCCAAGAAGACTCGCGCGAGGGCGAGCATCTGTTGTTCACCGCCGCTGAGCGTCCCTGCCTTCTGCGCAAGGCGCTCCTCCAGCTTCGAGAAGATCATCTGAAATTCGCTCGTATCACCCGTCGTTTTGCGTCCGACTAAGAGAAGATTCTCGCGCACGCTGAGATCGGTGAAAACTTTCGCTTCTTGGGTAGCGTAAACAACTCCCAAGCGAGCAATCTGAAAGGGGGCGAGTCGAGAGATCTCTTGGCCATCGAGCGTGATGGTCCCAGCGTGAAGATCGTTTAAGCGCAAGATGCTCTTGAGCGTCGTCGTCTTGCCCATGCCGTTGCGCCCCAACAGTCCGACGATCTCACCGCGGCGAACCGCGAGCGAAAGCCCCTGTAATACCAGATCGTTGCCGTAGCCCGAGAAGATCTTTTTGAGTTCCAGCATTTTATTTATTATTTAACTTATGAAATCGTAGACGCCCTGGACACGCGCATCCAGACGGATCTCTTGAGGCGTCCCTTCGGCCAACACCCGACCCTGATGCAAGACTGTGACGAGATCGGCCAGCGCGCGCACCACGGTCATATCGTGCTCGACGATCAGAAGCGTCTGTTGCTTTGCTTTGAGATCCAGCAAGAGTCGGACGATGCTCTCGGTCTCGGGCTGGCTGAGCCCGGCGGTCGGCTCATCGAGCAAACAGAGTCTAGGTTCTTGAGCGATGGCTAGCGCCAGTTCAACGAGTCGCCGCTCGCCGTGCGAGAGCTCTCGCGCTCGACGGTGCGCCTGCTCACACAAGCCAAGGCGCGCCAACAGCGCGCGCAGCGCCTCTGAGTTTGCCGAACAGAGCCGCCCGCGAGCGAGGGCCGCGCGCAGGGCTTCTTCTACGGTCAGGTCCTCAAAGAGATGGGAGATCTGAAATGTTCGTACTAACCCCAAACGTGCAATCTGATGGGGCATCAGCCTTACGAGAGAATCTCCTCCAAAGAGAATAGTTCCGTCATCGGGAGCGAGTGCGCCGGAGAGCAGGTTGAGCAGTGTGCTTTTGCCTGCGCCGTTGGGGCCGATGACGGCGCGAGTCTCGCCGCGTCGCAGCGTCAGCGTCACGTTGTCTATGGCGCGCAGACCGCCGAAAGATCTGCGCAGATTTACGGTTTGCAGAATGACATCGCGCATAGAGAACAGCCACCTGTTGGCTATCATTCTAGCGTATCTCGGAAGATAGGTCGAGAGGCATGGGGCTCTGCGCCTATAGAGCTGGCGGCAGATACCCCAAGGCCGAGACCGATTTCAGCAGGATGAAGACAGTGGCTTAGAAGAAGATCTAAGGGCCAAAGATGGAACAGCTATCTCTTAAGACGCTGGAGTATCTAGCGCGCGCGGCTCTCCAAGGCCTGCCATAGCCCGGCATAATCGCCCCGCGGGTTCCAGAAGAGATAGCTCTCTATGCCAAGTTCGTGCGCCGCACGCAATTGCGCCTGAATATATTGTGTATAAGTCATGGTTGCAGGAATGCGCATCTCGAAAGCCTGCAAGAAGGGCCGCAACGAGAGCCCGCGCTCCTGCCCAGCCGAGATCGCTTTCTTGATAGTGCCATATGGATCCGCACGAAGCGCTTCGGTCTCATAGTGCGAGGGGTAGATCATCGGCGAGAGGACATTCACATAGCGCTGAAAGGTCTCCAAGTGTTGCCCGATGGGATCTATCTTTTTCAGATTCCAAGACCAGAGCGCCCGCCCGAAGACGTCGGCCGAGAGCGCGATCTTCTTATGAAGCTCTCTGTGTGCACGCTGCAAGAAACGCTCAATAGCCGCGTAACGCTCAGCGTAGATGGGTTGATAAACTCCACCGTCGGGCCAGCGCACATAGTCAAACTGTATCTCGTCAAAGCCCAGCATGGCTACTTCCTCAGCAATGGCTAAATTATATTCTTGCACGCGCTCGTCGGCTGGGGAGACCCAACGCCCCGACTCGCGCTCTGTCTTCAGCGCATCTAAATATTGCGCCAGTTTGGGATCGTAGAAGAGCACTTGACGGGCGATGAGATAGAAGCCCTGTGCTTTGAGCTGGGGGAGCAGTTCGCCTAATTTCAGTATGGGCCGCCGCGCGCCGATCTTCTGGACTAAAGAGACTTTTGTGTCATAATAGACCAGACCGTGATTATCTTTGATGTCAATGACCAATGCGTTAAAACCGACGCGTCGCGCGTTCTCCGTGATCGTTTGGAGCTTTTTGGGATGGGCTGCGACGTGAGCGGGCAGATAGACTCCACGGATAGGCTTATGCGCAACGGACGGCGCTGCAGGCACGGGAATCTGAGCCGGCTGCGCGACCAACAGCAAGAGCGCCAGCGTCGCCAGTACAAACCCTGCTCCCAAGAGACCGAAGATTCTCCAGATGCGGATGCGAAAGAAACGATAAGTGTTTTTCAAACAGGCCAACTCCTCAGCGTCAGAGCGGGCCTCCGAATCGTTTATAATCTAGAGCCACAGAAGGAGACAACCAAGGTCATATGTCCATTCTCCTAGAGAAAGCCCGCCAGTTGCTGGCAGAGCGAGAGCTCTGTGATCACTGTCTGGGACGGTTCTTCTCGTCGTTGGGGTCCGGGCTGCGCAATCGCGAGCGCGGACGCGCCCTGCGCGTTGTGCTGCAGATGGAAGACCGCTCGATAGCGCTCTCCCAGAATCACTGCGCTCTCTGTCAGGGGATCTTTACCAACGTGAGCAACTGGGCCGAGCGCGCCGTGACGGCCGTGTCGAATCTAGAGTTTCAGACATATCTGATGGGGACGCGCGTACCCACAGAGATCGAAGTCGTCGAACAGGCCCTTCAGCAAAAATTTGAACTGCGAGGCGAGCCGTTCAAGCAGGAGTTCAATCGCGAGGTGGGGCGTCTGTTCGGTACGCTCTTGGCCGAGCGCGGCCACCCCGTCCAAGTAGACTTTCGCGAGCCACAGATCGTTCTGGTCATGGACTTAGAGAAATCTGAGCTGGCGCTTCAGATCAATTCGCTCTTTATCTATGGGCGCTATCGAAAGCTGGTGCGGACGATCCCTCAAACCAAGTGGCCCTGTCGGTCGTGTCGGGGGCGGGGCTGTCGAGAGTGCGACTTCACGGGCAAGACTTATCCAGAGAGCGTAGAAGAACTCATCAGTCCGCCGCTGTTGCGCGAGACCCACGGGAGTGGGACGGCCTTTCACGGCGCGGGACGAGAAGATATAGACGCCCTGATGTTGGGAAATGGTCGTCCCTTTGTCATAGAGATCAAAGAACCAAAAGTTCGAACGCTCGATCTAGAGCTTCTCCACGGAGAGATCAACGAGCGCGCTCTAGGCAAGATAGAAGTCTCTCAGTTGCAATTTGTTCCCAGTTCCGTTGTCGAGCGCCTGAAGAATTTAGAAGCCGAGAAGCTCTACGAAGCGCGAGTGCGGTTCTCTAAAAAAATTAGCCCAACTTGTCTGCACGAAGCCTTCGCGATGCTCCAAAAGACTCCGATTCAACAAAGAACACCCCAGCGGGTGAGCCATCGCCGCGCCGATCTGGTGCGCACACGGCGGGTTCTAGAGATCTCCGGTGAGCTCACCAGTCCGACCGAAGCGCTGGTTAGAGTTCACAGCGAGGGCGGGCTTTATATCAAAGAGCTCATATCGGGCGACGGTGGGCGAACGAAGCCCAGCCTCAGTGAGCTATTGCAGACGCCCGCCGAAGTGATAGAACTGAACGTCTTGGAGGTCATCGGGGATTTTTTGTCAAAATAGACACATACGTCCCGCTTAAATAAACCACCAAGCGATCATTCTAGAGGGCGAGACCGGGGGCTTCGCGCGCGTTCACTAAGACCGGCAAGATCCTTGGCGGAACCATCGTGGCGTGCCACGCAAGAGGGAGATAGAGCGACAAAACACGTATGACGCCGAAGTTGGCTTTATGGTTCCCGCCCGACCACGAACGTGTGGAGCACGCCATTGGTTTCTGAGTCCACCGAGGTCGTGGTTTCAGTGGAAACCCAAAGTGTCGTTGCGCCGCTGATCGTAATCGGGCCGAGCATGATTTTATCTGCGGTCAGCTTGATCACCACTTGCGGCAGCGGCGCGCCATTGACGAGAGCCGTGACGCTCGCGAGCGCGGAAAAATCTCCGCGCAACACGAGCGTCGGCTCAAGCGTTTCTCCGCTCGCGTCCAATGCGGAATCGAAGACCGGCTCGACCAACTTGTTGAGCGAAATGGTGAGCGGCTTGGCTTTGCTCACTGTCAACGCGGCGAGCACGAGATCAAACGTCACCGTATCGGCACGACTCAGCTCGACTTCTAGTGAGTTAGTCTCGGACTTCCGGGTCGCGCGTATCGCGCCGGGTTTGTTCGTCCACGGCGCGGTAATATCAAGCTCCACCCAATACGCTTTGCGATGCGTGTTCGTGTAGGATTTGTAAACCACGGTCTTGGGAGCGCGAAGGCGCGTGCGCCGGCTGAGAAATTCCATCATGCCGATCAGCTTGCCGGGATTCTGCGGATCGTCAACGCCGCTGATGCCGGAGGCCGGCGTTGTGCCCATGACCCACTTGCTGTCGACCTGATGTCGAACCGGCGTGAACATGAACGCCCAATCATAGCCCTCCCGATGACGCGTATGCAGCTCCGATAAAGTCGGTGTGTGACCAAAGCAGAGCTTCGTCTTGCCGTGACATCCGTTCCACGAAGGATCCATCAGCATGTGCGCGCCGTGTTGATATTGTCCCGGCGTTGGAATGTTGTACGCGACGCCATCCTGCGTGCCGTGCCCATGATAGACCGGCAGATTGTAAGCATTCTCCACGAGAAAACGTCCGCTGGTAATCGTGTACATCGTATTGACGAACGGGCTGTCGCCGGGCTTGCCGCCGGTCATGCCTTCCTTGCAGGCCGCGGGTTCGGGCCGACGCACAAAAATTTCGTACATATCCGCAGCCGGCCCGAGCGGCGCGATGGCCGCAAAGAGATCGGGATTCTTCAGTCCGATGATGTACGCACCGCGGCCGCCCATCGAAAAGCCGGAGAGATAGATGCGATCTTCATCAATCGGAAAGTTCGCCTTGGCCCAGGTGATAGCGTCGAGAATGTCGCGCTCGCCGGGACCGACGTTGGGATTGGGATTATCTACATAAGCCGCGGAGGTTCGCCACGGGCAGCCTTGATTGGCGAGGTTCCATCTGCGGCCATCGGGCGCGAGCGCGATCCATCCGCGGCTATCAAACTCCTGCGTCATTGCCGGATGGAACGTGCCGAGTCCGCCGCCGCCGTGCAAATAGACAAAGAGCGGAACTTTGCCGGCTTGCGGGTTGAAATTTTTAGGAATCCAAAGCAATGAGGTAAGCGCCTCGCCGTCAATCGAAGAACGATACGTGATGCTTTGCGAACCGGGCAGTTGAGCGGGCACAGTTACGGTGATGCTGTCCGACGCGGCATCGCCAGCGCCGTTCTCCGCTTGGGCGAAGCAAAGTGAGTTGAGCAAAAGAAAACAGATGAATAATTTCAGTTTTCTCATAGAATCCCTCCGTTTCGTCGACATCATTAATGCTGAGATTTTAAAGGGCTGGTAGTAAAAAGTCTGTAGAAAGAAGATTAAAAGACGGGGACGCTCACAGCACAATAGACATTCACCCCGCTTATCTGCTAGAATAAACCATCAAGCGATCATTCACTCCTCCCCAACCTCCCCGTATGCGGGGAGGGAAAGGGGTGGGGTAAGAGGGGGAAGTATGCAAGCTCTGAGAATCGTTCTCTTCAGTCTGGTCGTGTTGTCCTTGGGGATCTCTTTCGCGCAAGCCCAGCCGGCTGCGGGATATGTCTCTCTGCGCCTGCTGGGGCCGAGCCATCTCTGCACGCTCGAATTCGACGGAGCGCTCGCCTGTAAGATCCGATTAGGGCAGATCCTGCAAGTCTGGGCCAAGGCCCACGGCAGCCCCGCGTGGGCACCGATTAGCTTAATTGCGAACTGGCTCCCGGATAATGCTTCTTTTGAGTCGGTCTGGCGCCAAGGCGAAGCCGTCCAAGTCTTCACGTTTACCCCGCAAGCAGCACACGTCACCAAACCCGGCGACCCGTTGAGAGTGCGCTTCATCACGCGAAACGATTACGCCGGCGATTGGCGCGAACTGAGAATCTACATACAGCCCAACCGGCCGCCCGTCGCCGATCCCGGCCCTGATCAGGTCGTTCATCCGGGTCAGATCGTCTTGTTAAGCGCCTTCGAGAGCACCGACCCCGATGGCGAAGTCTTGCAGTATCGCTGGGTGCAGATCGCCGGCCCGCCCGTCTTGCTCTTCGGCGACGAGACGCTCTACGCGGTCTTCATCGCCCCGACAGCTCCGGCCAAGCTCGTCTTTCGCTTGATCGTGAGCGATGGGGCCTATAGCGCTTATAAAGACGTCACGATCTCTGTGGAGCCCAAGACAGGATGGCTCACGCTGCTGGGAGGCAACGGGGTAAGCTCGCTTTTCGATGATCGTCGTTGAACTCTGTTAATCAGTATCAATGGTTCTGGCTGCTCGCCGCAGCCATGACTCTGGGGCTGCTTTGGGAGATAGGAGTCTGGCTCTCTCAAACGCCCGTCTATATCTTGCCCGCGCCGAGCCGGATCGCGATGCGTTTTGTCTCCGATTTTTTCTTAATCGTTGAGCACTTCTTCGCCACGCTGAGCGGCGTGCTCTTGGGCTTCATCCTAGCGCTGGTCGCCGCGCTCCTCATAGCGCTCGCTATTTTCTATAACAGAATTATAGAGCGCTTGCTCTACCCGACGATGATCTTTCTGCAGAACATGCCGTTGTTCGCGATAGCGCCGTTGTTAAAGCTCTGGCTCGGTTTTACGATCTGGCCCAAGATCATCATCGTAGCTCTTATCGCGTTTTTCCCTATGGCTGTCAATACGGTAGATGGGCTGCGCGCTACCGAGAGCGAACTGATAAGATTCTTCAAGATCTTGGGGGCTTCGCGACGGCAAACGCTATGGAAGTTGCTCTTTCCCTCAGCGCTGCCGTTCATCTTCTCTGGGATGCGTGTGGGGGTGACGCTCAGCGTCGTCGGCGCGGTGATCGGGGAGTGGGTGGGAGCCCAAGCGGGCTTGGGCTATCTGATGCTGCGGGCCAATGCGACGCTCAAAACAGATTTAGTCTTCGCGGCGATCTTCGTGCTGGCTGGCTTGGGCGCAGCGCTCTTTGGGATTTTGACGCTGCTGGAGCGCGCTTGCACGCCGTGGCGCTTTATTGGCTCTCACACGGCAAATCTGCTAGACTGACGTGCCTATGTCTTTTACAAGTTTAGTGCTCAAGAATCTTTGGCGACATAAGATTCGCAGTCTCTTAGCAATCACGGGGATCAGTTTGGGGATCGCGACGATCATCGCGCTCGGCGCGGTGGCCGACGGCATGGAGCAGAACTTAATAGCAACGTTGCGCTCCGGCAAAGCCGACTTTTCTATAGGCCAAGCCAACGCCCCGATGATCATTTTAAGTTCCGTTCCCCAAGCGCGCGTCGCCGAGATCGCCCGCTGGGAAGAGGTCGAGCAAGCCGTAGGCGCGCTCGTCTCCTTCTCTAGTTTCCAAAATAACCCCTATTTTATGGCCATCGGCATCGAGCCGGAAGCGCTCGATCTCGGTGGGGTAACTATTCTCCAAGGGCGTCCGTTCGCACGCGAAGACGAAATTCTCTTGGGGAAGATGACCGCCGGCACTCTGAATATCTCTTTGGGAGAGAGCGTCTCGCTCGACGCGCAGCGCTTGCGCGTCGTCGGCATCTATGAGACGGGCAATCTCTTTCAAGACGCCGGCGCGCTGCTCTATCTGCCTACGTTACAGAAGCTCAAGAACCGTTCTGGTGAGATCACGGTGATCTTAGTCAAAGCTAAAGCGGGAGCCGATCTCAATCGCTTGACCGAGCGCGTCGAGCGCGCATATAAAAATGAGCTGGTCACGCTGCGCTCTGCAGAAGAATTTAATAGAAATTATCAGAGTTTGAGCTTGGTGCGCGCGGGAAGTTGGCTCGTCTCGCTTTTGGCTTTGGTGATCGGCGGGATCGGCGTGGTGAACACCATGATGATGTCGGTCTTTGAGCGGACGCGCGAGATTGGGATCTTAAGGGCCGTAGGCTGGCGACGCTGGCGCGTCTTGCAGCTGGTCTTGGGGGAATCGCTCTCGTTGGGGATGCTCGCAGCGCTGGCGGGGACGCTGATGGGATGGGCCTTGGCACGGGCGGTCGTCTTGCTCCCGCAGGCGCGCGGCTTGATCGCCCCCGCTTATGGCTCCGAATTGTTTTTAAAAGCGCTCGCACTCTCACTGGTCGTCGGGCTGCTCGGAGGGCTCTATCCGGCCTACAGAGCTTCGAAGATTCTGCCTCAAGAAGCGTTGCGCTATGAGTGAGAAAATTATTATCGCCAAAGATTTAGTGAAGACCTATGAGAACGGGCGCACGCGCGCGCTCGACGGGGTCAGTCTGGAGATCTTTCGCGGAGAAGCCGTAGCGATCTGTGGGCCATCGGGCTCGGGTAAGAGCACTCTTTTGAATCTCATCGGCGCGCTGGATCGTCCAGATTCTGGAGAACTCATCGTCGCCGGCGAAAATTTGGTACGTCAGCGGAGCGATCTCGCGGACTTCCGCGCGCGCAAACTGGGCCTGATCTTTCAGTTGCACAATCTCATCCCCGCGTTGACAGCGCTGGAAAACGTGCTCATCCCAACGTTGGGGATCAACGGAGGAAGACGAGAGATCCAAGCGCAGGCAAAGATGCTCCTAGAGCGGGTTGGCTTGCACGATAAGACTCATCGTAGGCCGCCGGAACTATCGGGCGGAGAGCGCCAGCGCGTGGCCGTCGCACGCGCGTTGGTCAACAACCCCGAACTCATTCTTGCCGACGAGCCCACCGGCAGCTTAGATTCCAAGAGCGAGAAGCAAGTACTCGATCTGCTGAGAGAGCTGCAAACTGAGCGCGGAGTCACTTTGATCTTAGTGACGCACGATCCGCGTGTAGCGCAAAGCGCCGACCGCGTCATCGAGCTCTTAGACGGGTGCGTCAGAGCCCCAGTTGCCGCTTGAGCAGATATTCGAAGACCCTGCTGGGGAGAAAGCGTCGCAGGGGGATGAAAGATCTTGCATCGCGCCCCACGGGGTAGCGCAGCTTCGGATGAGGGTGCGCGAGCGCGCGATAGATCGTCTCTGCGACTCTCTCAGGAGGGGCAGCGCGATAGATATTTCTCTGAATGCGGCGACTGCTGACCTGCTTGAAGGGAGTATAAGGGGAGTCGTCGCTCTGCGCGTCTTGGGCCAATTGCACATTCTCTTGAAACTTGGTGGCGATGAAACCCGGCTCGATAAGAATAGCTTTGATGTTCCACGGGGCCAGTTCGTAGCGCAGGGTCTCCGTCAGCCCTTCCAGAGCGAATTTGCTCGCCGTGTACGGCCCGGAGAACGGAATGGCCATGCGCCCCAAAACCGAGCTGATATTGACAATCACACCCGATCTTTGCTGGCGCATCTGGGGGAGGACGGCTTGGGTGACACGAATCGCACCGAAGAAGTTCGTCTCAAACTGTTTCTGCCACTCATCAAGCGAGACTTCTTCTATAGCGCCGCGCAGCCCGTAGCCGGCGTTGTTCACTAAGACGTCGATGCGTCCGCTCTTTTGTAAGATTTGTGTTACGGCGTTCTTCACAGAACTGTTGTCGCAGACGTCGAGCTGAGCGATCTCAATAGACAGCTTCTCAGACTCGATGGCCTTGTGCAGTTCGCTTGTTTTTTCTAGGTTGCGCACGGTGGCCCAGACGGTGTAGCCGCGCCGCGCGAGATAGCTAGAAGTTTCTAAGCCGATGCCGCTGCTGCTGCCAGTGATGAGCGCGATTCTCTCGTTATTCAAGAGCGAACTCCTTATACTCTCCAGTTTGCATAGTTTCGACTGCCTGACGAATCCCCTGAGCGTGCCTTTGTAAGCGTGGCCATGACGTGGACAGCAAGACAAGTATAGCTAGCTTTCGCCCGCGCAAGTCTTGCTGATATTGGAGGTTCTGATCTGTAGTTATCAAGAGGTCGTATCCCTCCTCTTCAGCAACTTGGAGCAGCTGATTATTTTCAAGATTAGCCCATCCCTGTTCATATACCGTGTTAACGCTATGTCCTTCAAGATAGTCACGCAAGGGAACTGGAGTGCCCTGATCGAAGAGTATCTTCATGGAGTCATGAGACGCTTAAAGATTCAAGCTCATGATCAAGCACTGCTTCAACTTGCTCGCGTTGCACACCGGGAAACCACTTCAAAAAATCTTCAATGGAAGCACCATCTCGAAGATTCTCAAAGAGCGCCCTGACAGGCACCCGCGTGCCACGGAAGACCCAGGCCCCACTCACCTTGCCTGACGTTTGTTCAACAACCCAACAGCTGCTCCAATCGTGCGCTGGTTGCTCATTCATCGGCGTATCACCATTCTTAATTATACTGCACCGAATCCGTCACAGCATACTGCTGCTTTACTCCCGGCACAAGATACTCTTCAAAGGCGCGCTTGAAATCATACGCAGGCTTCCAGTCCCAGTCCGCTCGCGCGGCGCTGTCATCAATATCCGTTGGCCAACTATCTACAATCTTCTGGCGCTTCAGATCGGGCACGAACGTCACTTGCGCCTTGGGGAAAGCGCGGCGCACCAGCTCGTAGATCTCTCCTGCCGAGGGGTTGAACGCCGTGGCGTTGTAGACCAAGCGCGTGAGGCGCTCCCGCGGCGCGGCTTCTAGTCCTAAGAGCGCTTCTATAGCATCAGGCATAACCATAAACGAGATGCGCGTATCTTCACGAACAAAGCACGGATAGGGTTTCGCCTGCGCAGCGGCATGGAGCATCTCCGGGGCGTAGTCGCTCGTGCCCCCCGTCGGGACGGTCACGGCGCTGATCAGACCGGGGAAGCGCAGGGCGCGAAAGTCAATATGCCCACGAACAGCTTCAGCATCGAGCTGGCGATAGTGCTGCGCATAGTAGATTCCCAACTGCTCGCAGTAGAGTTTATTGATGCCGTACATCGTTCGGGGAGTAAGCCATTCGTGCTCTTTGACTTTGCCGGCGCGCTCTTTTTTCTGTAAGTCGGGCAACCCGTAGACGGCAATCGAACTGGGGTAGAGAAATTTGATCTCGCGCCCCTGCACACGCGATTGCCCTACGGCCATCTCCAAAAGATTCAGAGTGCCGTCAACGTTGACTTTATGGGCTAAGACGGGCTGGCGCTCGGCCTTGGTCGAGAGCAGCGCGGCCAAGTGATAGATGGTGTCAAAATTATAAGTTGCTGAAACGCTCTCTAGAAGAGCAGTGTCTAATATGTCGCCGGTGACCACGCGATAGCACTTGGCCTTGATATTCTCTTCCAATTCGTGAAGGTCAAGCGCGATGATGCGCAGATTAGGTTGTTCTGCCAATCGCGAGATCAGTCCGTGACCGATCTCGCCGTTGGCTCCCGTCACTAAGATCGTTTTCATAATCCTCCTTTGCAGATATTGTAACGAGAAGACGGGAGGGTGAGGCAACTCTAGAAGATCTTGCGGCCCAACGCGGAGGCAATCAGCTCGACGGCGAGCCGTGCCGTGCGATTGTGCTCATCTAAGATGGGATTGACTTCGACCACTTCCAGCGAGCGCAGCAGCTTCGACTCCGCTACGGTCTCCATCACGAGATGCGCCTCGCGGTAGCTCAGCCCACCACTGACCGGGGTACCCACTCCCGGAGCGACGTCGGGATCTATAGAATCCATGTCGAAGCTGATGTGCAGCGCGTCTGATTCCGTTAAGACTCTGCCCAGCGCTTCGTCCAAAATTTTCTGAAGCCCGCGACGGTCAATATCGGCCATCGTGAAGACGTTGACCCCGGACTCTTTGAGAAGCATTCGCTCTCCTGGATCGAGCGAGCGCACGCCGATCAAGGCGACTCTAGCCGGGTCAATGAATTTTTCAGAACGAAAGATCTCCAGTAACTGAGGAGCGCCGCGCCCGGTGCCCACGGCCAGCGCCATGCCGTGAATATTTCCCGACGGCGTCGTCTGCGGCGTGTTGAAATCCCCGTGCGCATCTATCCAAATAACGCCGGGGGTCTTCCAGACTTGCGCCAGTGCCGCCAACGTTCCGATAGAGAGACTGTGATCGCCGCCCAAGATCAACGGCGTCTGTTCGTCGGAGAAGACGGAGATGACGGCATTGCGGATGCGCTCGGCTGCTTCTATCACAAAGGGCAGATAGCGCAATTGGGGATCGGCCCGCGTTGGGGACTGTTCAGCGATGGGGACGCTGATGTTCCCCAAGTCTTCGCAGTGCAGTCCCAAGGCGCGAATCTCTTCAGCGAGCTGAGCGTAACGAATGGCGCTGGGGCCCATATCCACGCCGCGCCGCCCAGCTCCTAAATCTATGGGCACACCGAGAACTTGAATGGTTCGCATCTTGCTAGAAGTTCCATCCTCTGTCAAATGTCAAAAGTGATCTTGCGTATCGCCCAGCAATCTCTGAATATACGCGATCTGGCCACTGTGATAGGCCGTATGCTCCCCAAATCCTCTGAACAAGACCTTTTGAGCCGTCCAGGTCTCTCCCCAAGCCATCGAGCACGGTTGCTCAAAGCTCTGCAGACGGTCAATAGCCTCCTGTGTCTCTCTGAGAGTTTTGTGAATAAGTTCTTGGACAGCTTGAGCCGTTGCGTATCTCTCTTTGAACTGCTGGGTTGCACGTTTATCCATCGCTGGAGTCTTTTCGCCGCGCAAGAGCGGAGTCATAGAATAGAACGCCAGTGCGACGTGCCAAGCGATCTCTTGAGCAGAGCTGGCCGTCGGCTCCGGCTTCCACGTCCACTTATCTGCCGGCACGGTCATCACGAGCTTGATAAACTCGTCAGCTACGTCATTAATAAACGACTTGGCGAGCGCTTTAAGTTCCTTACTCATAGGCATCAGCTCCTTTAGCTACTCAATTCCTCCGTGCTTACGGATCAACTCGGCTATTTCGTTATGACCCTTCTCGATTGCCACGCGCAGCGGCCTCTTGCCTTCAAAATCTTGTACATGGACGTCGGCGCCGCGAGACAGCAGCCACTGCACCATATCTTTATGCCCGAACCGCACAGCACCTTGAAGCGCTGAAGTGAAGCCTTCAGTAGCTTCGTGCGCAACCAAGAGTTCCGCGATCTTCGTCTGCCCGCTGAGCGCCGCGAAGAACATCACCGGGATACCATGAGCGCCCTTCGACTTAGCCAAGCTAGGATCAGTCTGCAAGAATGCCTTCACACGATCAGCCATGCCGAGCATCGCCGCTGTGCAGATATCAAGTGGCACTCCCTTCGACAAAAGATACTTCGCAATCTCCGAGCTGCCTACGTGCGCCGCGGCTTCCAGAGCCGTCTCGTTGGTTTTGGGCCAGCGGACGTTGAGTAGCGCGGGGTTGGCCTCCAGCATCTCTTTCGCTTTGGCGAAATTGCCGTGAGCCGCAATCACGAATTGCTCGACTTCTTCGTGCGTGGGTTCTGCCTTCTCAACCATGATCGTTCTTCCTTCTTCCTTAACAGATATGCTTGCGACGCGCATACTGCAATGCCAAAAGCACTGCCTGCCCGCCATGATAGGCCTCGTGCGTGATGACGTGGTGTAGCAGCCAGCGTAGAGTGTACGAGCGCTCACCGCGTCGTCCGAGGTGCTCTGGATCGGCCAACCTTTGAATCGTGCGATGGGTCTCCTTGCGGATGCGGTCGTGCTGCTCATAGAACCAGGCCAGGGGATGCCTCGGTGGCGTGGGCCAGCGAATCGCATACTGGTCTGTCTCATCGTCAAGAAGGATCTTCCGTTCTTCTGGTGAGAGGGGGCGGCCATCAGCAACCCCTTGGAGCCAGAAGGCCTCCACACTCGCGATATGCAAGATCACCGCACCGATGCTATGGCCTTGAGGGAAAGGCTGCCAGATGACGGCCTCATCGGGAACTTCTATCTCTCCCAGTTCTTCTCGCCACTCCTTCGTGCCATCATCAAGCATGGTCAACAACAGACCGACTTGCGGATCCAAACCGGCGACAGGCTTTACATCAAGTGTTATGCTCATCGTTTCACCCCCTTCAGATTAGGCCCATAGAGTTCGAGAAGATTGCCCCCCGAAGTTTCAGTTTCCCTGACCTCAACATTGCTATGCCTCACCCCTTTTACAGTTAGTCATTCGTATTTATATGCCGGCTCCCAGCCGTTAGCACCGTCTTTCAGCAGATCGAACAGGTGCCAAACGCTGCAATAAGGATCGCCTGGTCCCAAGGAATCTTTCCCAATGCGCACGATCTTACCGTCAGGAGTTCTCCGAAATGTGGAAACTCCGGGCATCCAAGAGCTTCTGCCACCGTCTACATGCTTAAACCCCATGTCTTCAATGAACGTAGATCCTTCGCCGGAGCACATCTTAAACTTCCAGGCCCGCTGCTGAGCGAACGCTCGTTGTGTTGCTGGCGCGTCCGGCGAGACGACTGCGAATGCCGCACGGTCCTCCAAATGGTGTACGACGCCGTTAAACCCGTCGGCCCACATCGTGCAATACACGCAACTCACGCCCATATTGTGAATGACGATGAGATCGTCGTGCTTGCCAAACAGCTCGCTCAGTCGGACGCTCTTCCCATCCTGGGATTTCAGTGTGTAGTCACGGACCGGTTCTCCGGCCAGTTGCTTCTTGAGCGCGATCAGGCGCTCGCGTTTTTCTCTGAGCTCTTGCTCCAGACGAGCGATTTCCTCTGCTTCTGACATCATGCGCTCCTTTCATCTATGGAGGCGTTTGGGGAGGGCGCAAGCCCTCCCCTTCGCCTCTACTTCATTGCTTACTGGGTTGTGCCCTCCTTGTAGGGGTTATAGCCCAGCAACCAGCGATACGTGATCAGTTGCCCCAAGTGGTAGTATTCGTGGCGTGCCACCCAACGGACGAGCTCTTCTGGCTCGACCGTCGGTTCTTTGAAGTACTGACGCCAGCTCTCCGGCACTGGAATAGGTCTTACCAGTTGTTCATCCGTGGCCGACTTTAGAAAGCTGACGGTCTCCGCGCGAATCTTTTCAAGCTCCTTCAAGGTTGCGCCAGCGTCGTTGCCACTCCAAGTAACCGCCTTCTCCCAGTCAGGTTTGGGATGACCGGCAGCCACTGTCATGCAGACCCTCTCCATAGTCCCAATCTCTTGGAGCAGATCCTTGGGTGATTTCATGTCTGGACGTGGATGCCAATCGAACTCCTCGGGCTTGAGCTTGCGCACTATATCGACCAGCTCTTGCCTAATATCTTCCAGCTCCCAAAGCAGCCTTTGGGACAGCTTTGCCATGATGAACGCCTCCTTTCTAATGATTCGCCCCTACTTACGTGCGCTCTGGAAGAGCCCAACGATATTGCCGTCCGGGTCCGTGAGATGGGCGTACCAACCCACGCTAGGGTCGATCTGCGTCTTTGGGTCAGCGACCCCGCCTCCCAACTCCTTGGCCTTCTTCAGATAAGGCTCGATCTCGTCAACTTGAACGTACACCAGCGGCGACCGGCCTGCACGTACTTCTTTCTGCTTCGCGAAGCCGCCGCCGAAGCCATCGGGACACTTAAAGAGTACGTAACTGTCTCCCCATGCTTCAAACGTCCACCCGAAGAGGCCACCATAAAAAGCTTGTGTCCGCTTGAGGTCCGTCGAGGCCCATTCGATGTGACAGATTCCGTGCTTTGCCATATATCTCACCCTCTTTTTATAAATTGCGTCACGACTGCTTGTATGGGTTATATCCCAGCAGCCAACGGTTATAGATCAACTGCCCCAAGTGATAATACTCGTGTCGGGCAACCCAACGTATCATCTCTTCGGGCTCCCGGCGCGGTCCTGTGTAGCGGTGCCAGCTCTCCGGCATCTCCACCGGCTTGTGCAGATCGTCATGTGAAAGCGAGTCAAGATAGCGAAGCGTCTCTTTTCGAATGCTTGCTAAATCTTTCAAGATTGATTTGAGATTATCACCGCTCCACTTCACGGCCGTCTCCCATTTGAGTGGCGGTCCCCCAGCAATCACGTTGATACATACCTTCTCCGTTGCGCCGATCTCCTGCAACAGCGCCTTGGCCGACCTCATCCCCGGTCTTGGTGGCCAGTCGAACTCCTCCGGCTTCATAGAACGAGATGTCTTTAGCAACTCTTCGCGAATCTCTTTCAGCTCTTTGAGCAAGCGCGCCTTATGGGTATCTTTCATCACGAGATCTCCTTGCTATAATCAAACAATAAAAATATATTGGGAATGGGGGGAGGGCATCGGCGATTGAGAAGAAGCGGCTTACTCCCTCCTTTCGACAGACGATGCCCTCTCCCTTCTCTTACTTTTGTAAGGGCACGGTATACTACGCACCGTTCGACGACTCCGGCGCCGCTGCCAGCAGCGTAGCCGCAGACTTGCGCGTCCCGCGTCGCGCGGGTCTTTCTGGTTCGGTCGAAAGACTGCTCTCTTCTTCTGCAGAAGCAGCTTGCTCTGGCTGTCCATTGGTGGACGGGAGAGCCAGACCGGCCTTCTCGCGAATCGCGCGCTCCAACTGCTGGGCCACTTCTTTGTTCGCCTCCAAGAACGCAGCAGCATTCGCGATCCCTTGGCCCAAGCGCGTCTCACCCAAATTGAACCACGAGCCGCTCTTCTTCACCAAGCCCAACTGCTCCCCGGTCTTGATGAGTTCGCGCTCGTAAACGATGCCCTTGCCGTAGATAATATCGAACTTCGCTTCTTTAAACGGTGGCGCGAGCTTGTTCTTGACAACTTTTACAACCGTCTCGCTGCCCACGCGGTTGTCGCCCTCTTCGATGCTCCCCAAGCGCTTGATCTCCATGCGCACGGACGAGTAGAACTTCAGCGCCAAGCCCCCCGTCGTCGTCGTCGTCGGCCCCCAACCCGTCCCGGAGATCGTCTGGCGAATCTGATTGATAAAGACGACCGTTGTTTTAGATTGTGAGATCGCCGCGGCCAGCTTGCGCATCGCTTGGCTCATTAAGCGGGCTTGCAGCCCCACTTGGGCATCGCCCATCGCCCCGGCAATTTCAGCTTCGGGGACGAGCGCCGCGACCGAATCTACGACGATAATATCTACAGCCCCGCTGCGCACGAGCGTCTCCATGATCTCCAGCGCTTGCTCTCCAGAATTGGGCTGCGAGAGCAAGATCTTATCGAGATCTACGCCGATGACACGGGCATAGCTGGGATCGAGCGCGTGTTCAGCATCAATGAAAGAAACGACGCCGCCGCGCTTCTGCGCTTGCGCCAATATATGAAGCGCCAAGGTCGTCTTGCCCGAAGACTCCGGCCCGAAGATTTCGACAATCCTGCCGCGCGGCACGCCCCCAATTCCTAACGCCACATCGAGCGCCAGCGAGCCTGTAGGAATCGTCTCCACCGGGAGCTTGCTCTGCTCCCCCAGCCACATAATCGCGCCCTCGCCGTACTTGCGGCGCAGCCCGTCCAATACACTATTGAGCACTTCTTGCTTGCCCATCGGTCTCCCTCCTATGGAGAATCTCTTGTAGATTATGTAACGAGTGTTTGACTCGTCGCACGACGCCGACCACCCGACCGACGATCTGGCCCTCGCCCAGCGGCATAGACCTGTAGCGCGCATTCGCCGGGACGAGCCAAGGCTGGTTCTCTTTCATCATAAAGAACTTCACCGTCGCTTCGTTCTCTTTAATCGCGACGACGATCTCGCCCGGCTGCACCATAGATTGTGGCTGTACGATCACCAGATCACCGTTGAGAATGCCAGCTTCGATCATGCTATCGCCCTGAACTCGCAGAGCAAAAGGACGTTCATCCCGCCCAAACCAGACATCCAAGTTAAGCACCTCTTGGACGTCTTCTACCGCGGGGATCGGACGCCCCGCGGCGATCTGCCCGACGACGGGAATCCCGCGCTCACGCCGACGAGCTTGCCCAATCACTTCGATCCCGCGCGATTTTCCTATCAAGCGCCGGATAGCCCCCTTGCGCTCTAGCGCTTCCAGATGCGTCTGGACGCTCCGCACCGAGCGCATCCCAAAATGCTGGGCGATCTCCCTCAATGTGGGCGGCATCCCCTGATCCGAGATGCACTCAACGATAAAATCCAGAATCCGTCTCTGCTTCTCCGTCAATTCGCTCCTCATAACACTCATAAGTATAGCATACAAATATACGGTTGTCAAGAGGGGGGTACGCGCCAGCTTGAATCTCAGGCGCTCTTCCCCAAAAACCGCGCGATCTGTCTGTCAGGGAGACGCTCGCCTATCACTTCAAGCGTGTCGAGCACCCGATGGGGTGACTCATAGAACACAACGGTACAAGACTCTCTAGCTATCTGTTGAAAGAACTCGCGCTTGGCTTTGGGCTGCATTCAGCGTTTAGTCCAAGACTTAAACTTTCCCGTCAAAATTATCGCCGCACCGACGGTGCGCGATCCCGACGGCTTAGCTATGAGCAGCCGCAATGTTTATCTAACCCCAGAACACGGTACTCTATCGGTCTTTGCAGGGTGTAAAAGCTTTGATAGGATTGGGCAGATACTGAGAACCGAGTACAGGAGATTCCAGCGATTGATTGAGTGAATTCTTGCTGCGGCGGTTCAGTAAGCCTTGGAACGAGGCTTGATCCGGTAGACTCGCACTTCATGCGCTTGGTCATTCACAGCATACAGAATCCGCCAACCGCCTACTCGCAAGCGATACCTGGGTGGGTGGATGTCTCGCAGCTTGCGTACCCCAGGTGGGCGAGGATTTTGCTCTAAACTCAACAAGCGTTCCTGCATCCGCTGTGCCACCGTTGGATCGAGTCTGCGGAAGTCCTTCTGGGCAGATATTTCTAAGAGAACGCGATAGCTCATTCTGTTGTCGAAGGGCTCCTGTCTTTCAACCGACGCAGGAACTCGCGCAGCTCAATAGCTTGTTTCGGATCGGATTCTGCGATGGCCTCTTCCAGATCCAGCGCATCTTCGAGGTCTTCGAGCAGCGTGCGTACCGCATCTTCCGGCAGCTGATCAATGAGGTGCTTGGCTTCTTCTTTGAGGGCACTCATGGGTCAACTCCTTTCCGTTGAAGAAGCTTAACGAATGAAGGAAGTGATGTCAAAGTGCGCCGCGCAAGGGCTGATCGTGCTGGTGGTCTGCTCGCATTACACAATTAACCCCGGCTAGAAGCACCTCTCGGCGATAGGAGCTTTGAAACGCAAAAAACGCAGCCAGATTTCGTGGCCCAGTAATTATTGCAGAAATCTTACGCGCGCGTTCTTTCCAACAACTTTCTCATAGACTTCCCGCTTAGGAACCCTTCTCAGTTGGGCGACCCGCTTGATCGCTTCTTTCTTCTCTAGTCCTCCAGCGACGAGCTTCTGCACATGCTCCACAACTGAAAGCTCTAAGTCTTTGCTGGCTTCTTCACTCTCTTCTTGAACTGACGCGCTGGAGAGCACCAAGGTGATCTCCCCTTTGATCGCCGGGCGCGATTTCAGCTGCTCCAAAATCTCGCTGGGCTTGCCCCGCAGAATCTCCTCGTGCATCTTCGTCAATTCGCGACAGAGCGCGATCTGTCTGTCAGGGAGACGCTCGCTTATCACTTCAAGCGTGTCGAGCACCCGATGGGGCGACTCATACAGAACGATAGTGCGTCTCTCGTTTTGCAATCGCTCGAAGAGTGCACGCTTGGCTTTGAGTTTCTTCGGTGGGACACCCTCGAAGAGAAAGCTGTCGGTGGAGAACCCCGATGCGACCAATGCTGTGATGAGGGCCGTCGGCCCCGGAATGGGAACAACCGAGATATTTTCAGCGATTGCTCGTCGAACTAACTCGTACCCTGGATCGGAGATGAGCGGCGTCCCTGCGTCGGAGATGAGCGCGATCTTCGCCCCGGATTTGAGCTTCTGCACAAAATACTCGACGCGCTCGCGCTCCACCCCGCGATACAAGCTACGCTCGAAGGACTTCTCGATTCCGTAGTGCTGCAAGAGCTTCCGTGAATGTCGGGTGTCTTCAGCGATGATCAGATCGCACTCTTTGAGAACTCGCAGCGCCCGCAGCGTGATGTCTTCTAAGTTCCCGATGGGCGTGGCGACGATGAATAATGCGCCGGAAGACCTCTCTCCCAGCCCCTCCCCAACCCTCACCCCGTCCCTCTCCCTTGAAGGGAGAGGGTGCAGGGTGAGGGTCCCCCTTCCCGCGTTGGGAAGGGGGCTTCGGGGGTTAGGTCTTGCATTTCTCACACAACAATCATAGAATACTGTCAGTAGATTGTGCAAACAAGGAGGAAGATAGCCGTGCTCCAAGAACTTCGCGACCGCCTTACGCAGATCGCTGATCGCCTTTGACTTGTCGGCTCTAGAAGCCGAACTCAAAACGCTGGAAGATCAGATGGCCGTTCCCGGTTTTTGGCAGGAGAGAGAGCGAGCGAAGCTCCTCTCCCAGCAAGTCGAGCAGAAGCGCCGAATTCTTCAGAAATATCAAGCGCTTGAGACCCAGCTCGACGACTTAGAAGTCTTAGAGGAGTTGGGCAAGGCCGAGGGCGACCCCTCCGTCGAGCGCGAGGTTCAGCTTGGCGCTCAGGAGTTCGGAAAGCGTTTAGAGATACTCGAACTTGAAGCCTTTCTCAATGAGCCCTACGACGAGAACGATTGTTATCTCAGCATCAACGCCGGCGCTGGGGGCACCGACGCACAAGACTGGGCCGAGATGCTCCTGAGAATGTATTTGCGCTACCTCGAAAGACGGCGTTGGCGAGCAAGTTTGATCGAAGTCAGCCCCGGCGAAGTCGCTGGAATTAAGAGCGCCACGGTCGAAATCTCTGGGCCGTATGCGTATGGCTATCTGAAGGCCGAGCGCGGCGTCCATCGGTTGGTGCGAATCTCGCCGTTTGACGCGAACGCCCGGCGGCACACGTCGTTTGCCGCCGTTACGGCAGTTCCCAAGGTCGAAGAGGCCGACGTCGAGATCCGCCCGGAAGATTTGCGCATTGACACCTATCGCGCCGGAGGAGCGGGCGGCCAACACGTCAATAAGACAGATTCTGCTGTGAGAATCACGCACCTGCCCACGGGGATCGTCGTGGCGTGTCAAAAAGAGAGAAGTCAGCACCAGAACAAAGCCATCGCGATGGAGATTCTCACGGCGCGTTTATATGAACTGAATCTTCGAGAGAAAGAAAAAGAGTTAGCAAAAGTGCGCGGGGAGCTGCGCGCGATTGAGTGGGGCAGCCAGATTCGGTCGTATGTCTTGCAGCCCTATCAGTTGGTGAAAGACCATCGCACGGAGATCGAAGTCGGGAACGTACAGGCTGTCTTGGACGGCGAGCTGGATACTTTTATTGAGGGGTATCTGAGACGGAAGCGATAAATTTGATTTTCGCCCTGCTCTTTTTCGCGGCCATCGTTATCGGCTGGGTGGCGAGCATGGTCGGGGTCGGCGGTGGGATCTTCATGGTCCCGCTCTTGGTTTTTCTGAACTCGGTCGGCACGACCCAAGAAGCTGTGGGCACGAGCTTGGCGGCGATTGTCTTTAACTCGATCTCCAGCACGATCGCATATTCTCGGCAGAAGAAGATAGACTATAAATTTGCTCTGGCTCTACTGCCGATGGCGCTCGTAGGAGCATGGCTGGGGGCGTTTCTCACGGAATTTGTCTCCAGCGATGCGCTGGCCATCGCATTTGGAGTTCTCTTGCTCTACGTCTCCGGGTTGATGCTCGCGGGGAAAGAACCGAAAGAACTGGGCCTGCTCTTGCGGCGCGGCTTGGATGCGCAGGGTAATCCTAGCCCGCTCTTAGGAGCCGTCGTTGGACTGATCGCCGGAGTAGCAGCGGGGTTCTTCGGGATCGGCGGTGGAATCGTCATGGTCCCAGCGATGAATATCTTCTTGGGAGTAGACATTGTGAGCGCCGTGGCGACGAGTCTCTTCGTCATGGGGCCGTCGTCGCTCATCGCTGCGATCACGCACTTCTTTCAGGGCAATCTGCACATAGATTTAGCCATCCCCCTAGCGCTGGGGATCATCATCGGGGCACAGCTTGGGGCGTGGAGCACCACGAAAGTCTCCAAAGTCTTTCTGAGAAGACTTTTCGGTGTCGTGCTGCTCTACTCAGCGATCCATATGATCTGGAAGGGCGTCCAGGGTCTACACTTGCCCGGCTTGGGCTAGAGAGCTAAACTAGGATGTGCGAGCCGAGATGGAGCGGATTGAAGACCTCATGGCAGATTAGAGAGGCGAAGATGAGAGCTATCAAATTTATAGCGTTGTTGCTCATCGTGGCTTTAGGGACAAGCTCACAAGCCTAGCCCGGTCAACAGAGAGGACTCGCTATGATCTTTCGATACGATGCTGAAACAGATATGCTCTACGTCGAGCTCAAAAATGTTCCCAGCGTGGAGTCCGACGAGATCGCACCGGGGATTGTTTTCGATTTTGATGCAACCGGGCAAGTGATCGGCATAGAAATTGAAGACGCAAGCAAAAATGTTGATCTCTCTAAACTCGAGATCACAGCTCTGCCCTTCGCTGATCTCATTGTGAGCTCAGGGCACGTCCATGCAGATCGCCATTGACGGCCCCGCCGGGGCGGGCAAAACGAGCGTCGCACGCGCGCTCGCTCAACACTTTCAGTGTCTGTTGGTCAACACCGGCGCGATGTACCGCGCCGTCGCCTTGGGCCTCTCACAAAATCTTCAGCTCTCCGATGTCCATATAGACGTCCTCCCCCGCGAACGCCTCCTGCTCAATGGCGAAGATGTCACCGAGCAGCTCTACACCCCAGAGATGGACGAACTCGCTTCTCAGATCGCTGCGCGTCCCGATGTCCGAGAGGTTCTTATTGCAAAGCAGCGCCAGATCGCTCAGCGCCAGAGCGTCGTCATGGAAGGACGCGACATCACGACGGTTGTGCTGCCCGACGCCGATGTCAAGCTCTTCTTAGAAGCTTCTGTCGAAGCACGTGCCCAACGCCGCGCCCGCGAACGCGGCGAAGAGTATCACAGCATCTTGGAGCAGATCCGCGAGCGCGACCAGCGCGACGGACAGAGCTTTGCACGCTTGCAGATCACGCCGAAGACCATCGTCCTCAACACCGATCATAAGAGCTTGGACGAAGTCGTGGCTCTGGCTATAAAAGCCGTCCAGCGTGCGTTGCAAGGGCGCAATATTTCTGGTAAACTGAGCCAATGAAAGAGGCTCTCAAAGATGGGTTCTATCGTCTCTTGGTGATCCTCGCCTATGGGGTTGTGCGTGTGCTCTTTCGCCTGAGGGTTCACGGGAGAGAGAATCTGCCCGCCGAGGGCGGTTTTCTGCTCGTCGCGCGCCACAGCAGCTATTGGGATATTCTGTTGGTCGCTGCGGCGGTGGGGAGCCGGCACCGTGTCTATTTTGTGGCTCGACATACGCTGTTGCAGGAGAACCAGTTTCTGGCGTTCTTCGTGCGGCTCTTTGCTATTACTATAGATCGTGAGAACTTTCGACTGGAGGACTTTCGCAAGGTGATTCAGGCGCTTCGTGAGCGAAAGATCGTGGGGATCTTCCCGGAGGGGACGACGCGCAATCCCCAGCGCGCACATCCGGGAGTGATTCGCTTCGCTGAACGCACCGCCAGCGAGATCGTGCCGGTGCGTCTGGAGGCCCGCGGACACTATCCGCCTCGGTATCCCTTTCGTTGGCCGCAGATCACGGCACATATCGGCGCGCCCCTCAGCTTGCGAGACTTAGAGTTCGATCTGGGAGAGATTTCAGACCGTCACGAACGCTATCAGAAGCTCGCAGACTTACTGATGGAGCGCGTAGATCACACGCGCGTCAAACAGGAGGCGCGCACATGACTGAAATCGAAGTTCAGGTTAATAAGCCGATCATCGAGATCGCCAGCAGCGCCGGCTGGTGCTTCGGCGTCGAGCGCATCGTTGAGATGGCCGAGAAGCTCTTGGCGCAGCGCGCTCCCGATGAACTCGTCTATTGCTTGGGCGAGCTCATCCATAACCCTCAAGAGGTCGAGCGACTGCACGCGCGGGGCATGGTCTTTGTGAAATCTCACGACGATCTGCCGCCGTTAGCGCCGGGGACGCGCCGCAAAGTCTTAATTCGCGCTCACGGCGTCGCCCCAGCGGTCAAGAAGATCCTCCGCGAGAAGGGCTATGAGATCTTCGATGGGACGTGCCCGTTGGTGACGATCCCCCATCGCTTCGCGCGCGAGATTGTCGAGCAGGGCTATCGCTTAGTAATTATGGGCGATCGTGAACACCCGGAGATCCAGGGGATCTTGGGAGAATTAGAGGGCTTAAGCGTCCGTGTGGATGTGATCCCCGGCCCGGAAACCGAAGCTATAAAAGCGTTGCAGCTCAAAGCTTCAGACAGGGTCGGTTTGATCTCGCAGACGACGCATCCGTTCGAGAAATTTGCCCAACTCATCGGCGAAGTTTTGAAGCACTCTCTCGAAGTCAAAGCGTACAATACGATCTGTCAAGCGACCTTTGATCGTCAAGATGCGATCCGCGAGCTGGCGCAGCGCTGCGACTTGGTGATCGTCATCGGGGGTCGCAACAGCTCCAATACCTGTCGTCTGGCCGAGATCGCATCGCAGTACACAGTCTGCTATCATATTGAAGACGCCTCAGAACTGAAAGGAGCGTGGTTGCAGGGAAAGAGACGCATCGGGATTTCGGCGGGGGCTTCCACCCCCACGCGCTGTATCGAAGAGGTCAGGGCAACTATTGAACACTTAAGCGAATCGGGACGTCTATGAGGGGTGATCCGAGCATGTCCGAGTTGGAGCAGAACGCCGTGAGCGAGCCGTCGCAGATGGAAGTCTTGTTGGACAACCAAGATGTCTTGACGTACTCCCGTGGGGACATCTTGCAGGGACGTGTCGTGCAGGTGAACGAGACGAACGTGTTGGTGGACATCGGCTACAAGTCCGAAGCGATCATGAGGCCGACGGAGTTGGCCCCCTTTCGCAAAGAAGTCCAGCCCGAAGACGAGATCGAAGTCCTCATCACCTATATTGACGAAGAAGAGGGCACGATCTATGTCTCTGAAAAAGCCGCGCTCTACGAGAAGCGCATCAGCGAATTAGAGCGCGCCTATCGTCACAAGCTCCCGATCACAGGAATGGTCGAAGATGAGGTCAAGGGCGCAGGGTATCACGTGAATCTCCTGAGGGGGATTCGCGCCTTCCTGCCCGGCTCCCATTTGGGAGACGATCTGTCGCCGAAGCTGGAGGAATTAAAGAACAAAGAGCTGCCGTTCTTAATCTTGGAACTCGATCGTCGCGAGCGCAATCTGGTCGTCTCGCACCGCGAATATCTCAAGCAGCTCGAGCGACAGAAGAAAGAAGAGCTTTTTAGCAAATTGCAGCCGGGCCAAGTGATCGAAGGGGCCATCAAGAGCATTGTGGACTTCGGGCTCTTTGTGGATGTCGGCGGTTTTGAGGGGCTGGTGCATCGTTCGGAGATCAGCTGGAAAGATCTGCCCGTCCCTCCGAGCACTTACAAAGTCGGCGACAGAGTCACCGTCAAGATTTTGGGAGTTGATCGGAGCAAAGATAGAATATCGCTTTCGATCAAGCAGCTGCGCCCCGATCCGTGGATTGGGCTCAAGCAGCGCTACCCCGCCGGGACGAAGACCGCGGGCACGATCGTCAGCTTGACGGACTTTGGCGCGTTCGCGCGCATTGCTGAAGACATCGAGGGTCTGGTGCATATCTCCGAGCTCTCTTGGGGGTATCCGCAACACCCGAAAGAGGTCGTCAAGGTCGGCCAGCCCGTTGAAGTGGTTGTGCTGGATGTCAACGAGACGGATCGCCGCGTGAGCCTCTCGATGAAGCGCGCACAGCCCGACCCGTGGGCCAGCATCGAAGAGAAATATCCCGAGGGCAAGACTGTGCAGGGCAAGGTGACCAAACTCGTCGAGTTTGGCGCGTTCGTTGAATTAGAACAAGGTGTCGAAGCGCTCTTGCATATTTCGGAGATGAGCTGGGACAAAGTCAATAAGCCCAGCGAGGTCGTGAAAGAGAGCCAAGAGATCACGGCCAAAGTCATCAAATCCGATTCGAGCAAGCGCAAGATCCGTCTGAGCTTGCGTGAGATGCAAGAAGATCCCTGGCACAAGTTCTTGGAGCAGTACGCCGTAGGAAGCGCCGTCGAAGGCCCGATCACCGAGATCAAAGATTTCGGGGCGTTTATGAAGATCACCGACGATGTCGAAGGACTGATTCACGTCTCGGAGATCACCGACGAGCGCATTGCCACCCCAAGAGACGCGCTGCAATCGGGGCAGGTCGTCAAGGCGCGCATCATTGGGATCAACGAAGAGAAGCGTCAAGTGCGACTCTCGATGCGCACCGCGCAGGCGCAAGAGCGTCTGGTGCGCTCGGAAGATTCGGGCCATGAAGTGGTCACGATGGGCGAGCGCATTAAGGGCTTGAAAGAGCTGAAAGAGAAGTTTGGCGCGTGAAATCGCAGCGGCGGCTCTCTGCTATCTTCTTGGGGCGATCCCGTTTAGCTATATAGCGGGACGTCTCAAGGGGTTAGATGTTCGTCAGGTGGGCAGCGGCAATGTGGGGGCCACGAACGTCACGCGCGTGGTGGGAGTGGGCTACGGTCTATTGGCTCTGCTGGGAGACGTGGGCAAGGGAGTCGTAGCCGCATGGCTGACGAGCGCTTGGCAAGTCCCCCTCTGGATCGCAGGTTTTTCGGTGATTGGCCACAATTGGAGTGTTTTTCTGAGATTCACCGGGGGCAAGGGTGTGGCGACGACCGTAGGGTTGATGTTGGGATTCGCGCTCTGGCCTACGCTGCTCGTCGCTATAGTTATCTGGATCGCGACGGCGCTTCTGACACAATATGTCGCGGTCGGCTCGATGGCAGCGTTGCTGCTTGCTCCGGGAGCGCTCTATCTTTTTCAAACGCCGGCGAGCGCTGCCAATTTAGAACTGATCGGGCTTTTCTTAGTGCTGGGTCTGCTCACGATCTGGCAACACCGAAGCAACATCACCCGAATCGCGCAGGGAAGAGAGGGACGGATTCTTAAGAAACCATAAAGCCGTGCTCCTACGCTTGCTCAGTGGAGTATCTTGGTAGTGGAAGGTAGCTTTGTAAAACTAGAAAGCGGGTGCAACGAGCATAAATTATGCCCAAAACAAGCTATGCTATTGTGGTCTTGCCCGGCGACGGCGTCGGGCCGGAGGTCATCGCCCAAGCGTTGAAGATCTTGCGTACCGTAGGCGATCAGGCTCAGATTCGCTTTGATATTGAAGAGATCCCCTGCGGCGGCTGGTACTATGCCCAATACGAGAGAGAGTGGCCCGATGGGTCTTTTGAGAAGTGCCAAAAAGCCGACGCGATTCTGCTCGGCGCGGTCGGCCACGAGATAGATGGCCAGACCGTCTTCACCAAGCCGGGAAAACCCTACCCCACGCCGCAGCTCGCCGGCTACGCCCAAGTCATCGGGAACCGACAGAAACTGAATCTCTACGCTAATGTGCGTCCAGTCAAGCTCTACCCCGGCGTGAAGATCAAAATTTCGGGAGAGTTCCAAGAGATCTGGAAACCCCAGAACGTTGACTACGTTGTCGTGCGCGAAAACACCGAAGACGCCTATACCGGAGAGACTCAGACTCTCCCAGATGGCCGCATGACGCCGATGCGCATCACCAAGAACGCAACCGAACGAGTCGTGCGCTTCGCGTTTCGCTTGGCGCAACGGCGCAAGGGCAAAGTCACGTGTGTAGATAAATCCAATATTATCGGGGCGCACAAATTCTTTCGCGATCTCTTTACGGAAATCGGGCGAAACGAATTTCCCGAGATTCAGTTGGACTACGCGTATTTCGATGCGTTCTGTCAGTGGCAGATTCGCAACCCCGAATGGTACGATGTCGTCGTCGCGCCCAACTTAGTGGGCGATGTCATCAGCGACAATGCTGCCACGACCCAAGGGGGATTGGGGATGGCTGCCGGGGGCAATATCGGCGATGAGCACGCGATGTTTGAGCCGATTCACGGCAGCGCTCCCAAGCACGCAGGCAAAGACAAAGTGAATCCCATCGCGGCGATCCTGACGACCAAGATGATGCTAGATTGGCTGGGAAACAAACATCAAGACGAGCGTTTGGAGCAAGCGGCCCAAGCGATAGAACGTGCGGTCGTCGCCGTGCTCGCCGCGGGTCAGCCGTTGACGTACGATCTGGTCGGTGAAGAGCGCGCCGCCCGCTGCAGCGAAGTCGGCGATGCTATTGATCATCATCTCTCACTCTTCCTAAGAGGGAGAGGGTCGGGGTGAGGGTGTGAACTGGCGCTTCTGGCTAGTGCTCTTGGTCTTCGGCGGACTCTTAGCTCTAGGCGTGCGCTATTTTATCTTACGACGCCAACAGAGCAGCGACTTTCAGAAGTGTCCTCACTGCCGAAGCACCTATCGCGGCGAGCTCACTTACTGCCCCCATTGTGGGGGCTTGGTCACTCGCTGGTCTAATCGTCGTTAGGGGACTTCTACGATAGTGCTGAGCGCAAGCTCGGCAGCTTCGCTGCGCCACGCAGCGCGGCCATCTCCGTCGAGCTTGCTCCTGCCGGAATCTTCTATCGTTACGCTGTAGCTCCATTCTTTGGTCATATCTTTCAGGAGCCAGAGAATCATGAACTCAAGTCGCTCAGGCGAAGTAAGCGGATAGGCGGGCAGCTCGCGCCAGAAGAAATACTCGATGTCGCGCTTCGCCGTGACGCGCAAGCGAACCTCGACCGTCTCGCCCACTTTGAGAGTTCGGTTGGGCAGTACGCGTTCGACGATCATTAAGTCGTTCTCGGCACGCTCGATTCTATAAGGCGGCGGAGGCGGCTCCAGCACGGTGATCTCCACCTTCGCTATAGATTTTTGGCCCTTTTGGTCATAGACCGTCAGTTTGATCTCATAGCGTCCGGGTCTCTCATATGTTGTCTCGACACGCGTCCCAGTTGCTTCGCGCCCATTGCCCAAACTCCAGTGGATTAAGATAATCTCGCGGTCGTCGGTCGAAGCCGAGGCGTCGAGGGCGATCTTCAAAGGAGCCAGTCCCGATCGTTCACTCTGGCATGTAGCGCACTGAAATGTAATGGCGGCTATCGGCGGTTGATCAGGTTTCTCTCCAATTCGTACAGGCTGTGTACAGCCCGTCAATCCCAACGCCGTCAGTATCGCTAGGCTTAGATGCTTGCTCAGTTTCATCGAGATCTCTCCTTGTGTTCTCGCTTTCTCCTCACACTACAAAGAAGACCAACAGAGGGACACCCCCAGTGTGCAAGAGCCAACGTGACGTTGATCACTTCAGGAGATGCCCTGGGGGTCTTGCTTTCCCCTCTGGGGACTGTAACGCGGATCACAGAGATTGATTTCACTACGGGATTTCCTCTAAAATTAAGAAAAATTTGGGGGGATGCTGTGAAGCAGAAAGAATTGATAGCGAAATTAGTTAAGCGGAGCGGTCTTCGCCGGGAGTCTGTTCGGATCTTGCTAAAGGCTTTCTTCGAGGTCGTGGGTGAAGAGCTCGCCAAGGGGGAGCCCGTGAGATTGCGCGACTTTGGAGCTTTTCTGCCGATGGTCTGGCGTCATAAGCGCCGGTGGCACACGGCACGGAAAGACATTCTCCCCTCGACTCCTCTGGTCGTTCCGCGCTTCCGACCGGGCCAGCCGTTGCGCGATCTCGTCGCTCAAAAATTAACGGCTGTTCAGCTGCCCAACGGGCGGTTTATCATCATGCCGCGAGAACCAGAAAAATCGGAAGAGACGAAAAAGAGATAAGTAGGGGCAGGGTTACCCTGCCCCTACAGGAACTTAGCACGAGAACCCAGATGCGCAGGTGGTCAGCGCGCCGAGTTCGTCTGATCTTTGGACGTTGGCCATAGGACTATAGACGAAGCTGGTGCCCGCAGAGTTGCCTCCCCACAGGATGCCATAAAGCTGCACATCGTTGGCGCTGGGAGAGTTGGTAATCCTAAAGACGGGCGACCCGCTGTCGCCGGAGCCGACGCTCGCGCCTACGAAGTCCTGACAGAGCTGGACGATATTGGTGCCTGACACCGCTACATTGACACAGCTGTTGGTCACGTTCCCTTGAGACCAGCCCGTCGTTCGCCCCACTTTGTTGAGGGTCTCCCCAACAAGCGCGTTGGAGGTCGCTTCGCTAACGACGCGATAGCTGCCCGCAATCGTGATCGAGCCCAAGGCCGTCGTCCGTTCGATATAGCCCAGATCGGCAGTGACCCCGGAAGCCAATTGGGAGAAGGCGCTGTCGCTGTAACGACAGACCTTTCCTCTGGGGCAGACTCCCCCTTTGAAGTACCTCGGATCGGCGATCTCGGTGCCAATAAAATTATCTGTCGCTACAGATGGTTGATAGTGCTTGGTGCTTTCCACGCCACCCTGTTTGTCCGTGCAGTGTGAATTGGTCACGATGCCCGGAACTCCGGCACGAATCCCGTTGAAGCCCAGCGTGCAGAGATAAAGCGAGAAAGCGATCTGCAAGCCCCCTTGGAGCGGGCGGATTCGGTCGCGCAAGGTGGCCATCAGCACCACGGGTTCGGCCTCTTCGATGGCGACGGCGTCGCGCGGCACGCCGAGCTTATCGAGCTTCTTTTCAATGTTGTCCTTCAAGCCAGCAATTTCGATGCCGACTTTCAGCATATTGCGCGTCTCGTCAATGTCGGTGAAGACCACACCGCCATCTTCAAAGAGCGCCATCAGCTTGTCATGCCAGTTCTTCAGCTGGCCGAAGCTATAGCGCCCCTGCAGAGGCTTCATCTGAGAAGCCGTGCGCTCCGCGCCCAGCACTTCTGCAATAGCAGCTTCTACGGCGTTTCGCTGAGCGAGATCTACCAAATAGACATTGAGCGTTCCCGTCTCATCTAGGAACATGCCCCCGAAGGCCGGCGCTCGCTGAGCTATCGCTGTGAAGAGCCGATCTAAGGGAGCCGGGCCCTTTATATCTAACGGATCGGGGAAGAGCCCCTTCTCCGTAGGCCCGAACTGCCAGAACGCGCATCCCCCGACTAACGTGACCACCAAGACGGCTACGAGACCGAGTGCGACAAACCTCCTCGTCATAGAGCCTCCTTTTGTCCTATGCAAGGGTTAAAAACTGTTAATGGGTAGATACTATCACAAAGCAGGTGTTTGTGTCAAGTCCTACAGAACCCCAGAGTAGATCAGCTGATACCAGATCAGATAGAGCCCGATCCCCAGCAAGACCCACGCGCTGATCGCCCGCACGTATGGGATTACTCTTTGAAAGTATTGCTGAATCAGTTCACGGGCATAAACCACTAAGAGGGAGAAAGAGAGCATCATCAGCGTCATGCCTCCAGCATAGGCGAAGAAGTTCGCCAGCCCTCCTATCCCATAAGCAGTAAACGCCGTCAATGTCACGGAGAGAAAGAGCGGCAACGTGCAGCCCAGCGAGCCAATGGCATAGCTGATGCCATAAAAATAATAATAGAGCAAGCTGTGCTCAGAGGGTCTGCGCCCACCGCGCAGCTTATTTGCCAAGCCCGCTACAGGTAAGCCCGGCGAAAAATCTCTCTTCAGAAGCATCGTCGCGCCTAAGAGCATCAACAGCGCGCCAACAAGAGCGCCAATCCACGGAGCGTAGGCGATCAAAGAGCGCGAAAGCACCTGACCCGCCAATATAAGCGCCAAGCCCAGCCCAGCGAAGACCGTGAAAAAACCTGCGCTCATGATCGTCCCCAGCTTCAGACCCTGCAGGCCGCGCTCCAGCCAAGAAGATCTCTCACTCTGAGCTTGTCCCAGATAGTACGCGACATACGCCGGGAGGAGCGCAAAACCACACGGGTTGAAAAACGCCAAGATACCCACACCCAAGGCGTAGCCCAGCAGCGTTCCGTCCACGTTTAGCTCCTGACCAGTGCTTGGCGCAGCTGTTGGATGAACTTGGGATCGCCGACGGAGCGAACCCCGCGAAAGAGGATCTCTCCCTGAGGGCTTAAGAGCAGTATCATGCCGCGCTCTCGCACCCGATAACGATGGGCCACGGGATTCATTCGCGAGTCAAGAACATAGCGAAAGTCGGGGTGGCCGTAGAGACGACGGTGCTCTCTTAAGTCTTCTACAGAATCATTGAATGGATCGAAGCTGATCCAGATGATCTGTAATTGGTCGCGGTATTTCTCGTAGAATTGTGCTAGGCTCCGAGTCTCAGGGCGACAGGTGATGCACCATGCAGCGGAGAAGTAGAGCAAGACGGGTTTGCCGCGTAGCGCACTCAGCTTTAACGTGCGACCTTCGGCATCGTTGAGCGAAAAATCCGGCGCGCTCTGGCCTATGGCCTCGGAAGACTCAGAAGACGAGAACGGGTTCCAAAGCAGCAGCAGCAGGGCGCCGCCCAGCGCCAGCGCAACGATGCCGGCGACCAGCAGCCCTTTGGAAGGCTTTGCTTGCGGTGGCTTGGCTTTGTTCATAGTTGGATGATTATAATAGACTCCTTGAGAGAGGACAACTGCACAGCGCTCCGGCGGGTGACGGCTGAGCACCCGTTACCAAAGCCGGCGGGTTTACCGACTGTGCTACGCTGGAAGTCTGTTACGCTGAAAGGGATCACGCCGGAGCTAGAGAAGAAAGAGATCGAAAATATCCCGTTGGGGCGCGTTGGACAACCCAAAGACGTTGCCGACGTGATTGTCTTTCTAGCTTCAGAGCAGGCACGCTGGGTGACGGGGCAGCTCATTTACGTCGGTGGTGGACACGTGATGCCGTAGGCCGGTCGGCCCGCCCAGCGTCGGCTGGAAGCGGTGGTTAGCCAGCGACTTACCAAGTGATGGTCTGGAGACCTGCAATGTCCTGGAAGTGGTCATCGCGCGTGGCAAGCGTGAGCTGATGTTGCTGTGCGAGCGCCGCAATCCAGATGTCGTTTTCCGGCAGTGGCCGTCCCTTCAAGCGCAGGAGGTTCTTGACCTCCCCGTAGTGGCGGGCGGTTTCGGTGTCGCAGACCAGCACTACTCCGCTGGCGGCCAAGTCGTCAATGCGCGCCAGATTCTGGCTCGGTCGGCCCGACTTCCGCGCGCCATAGTACAACTCGCCCAGCACGATGCTGGGCAGAAACACCTCCGCCGCCTGGGCGAGTTGCTGCTTGACTTCGGCTTCGTCGGCAAACAGGGCGATGAGGATATTGGTGTCAAGCAAGTATCTACCATTCATGGGGATCGACCTGCTCACATCCTTGGTCAATAGCGTCGCGAATGAGAGTCACATCGTCCAGAGGGATGACACCGGCAAAGCGGAGGAGTTGCTGGCCGGGGACACCGTGGGGAGTCGATAGCGCTAAGGCACGAGTAAACTCGAGTACCCGCCATTGCAACTCGTGGGGCAGGGCTTTCAGTTGTTCAATGACCTTCTCGATAATGGGCGTTTCCATCGTGACCTCCTCTCCCTCCGAATCTTATCTCAGTTCCAGATCGCGTGTTTTGAGGCTGCCGAACCGCGCTGGCTAACGCTCAGCATCAGCGGCGGCGCGCAGCGCTATCCACTGCAACCGGTTGTTATGCGTCACTCTCAGGCGCCACCACCTTGCGATCCCACGAGCGATACTTCCACGGGACAACCTCCTCGAGATAGGTAACACGAGGACTCGGCATGTTCCCAGGGCCGTCACCGATGTTCGCAAGGGACGGCAGCTTCTTCTTGAGTACAGCGTGGCGATCCTCCGGAATGAATACCCAGGGTTGGACTTGCCAGGTTTCCGGCACACAGCAATCGCGAATAAGAGCTACCCGAAGGCCGGGCCAATTGTCGCTCCAAGCCTGAAGCCGCCCGATCAACGCGTGCAACGTACCAGAGTATGTAACCTCACATAGGTAAACCGCGCAGTCGCGAAAATTGGCTGCCACGACGTCGCAATACCAACTAGTGCCCTTGGCTGGTACATCACCGGGGGCAAGCTGCAGCAAGCACTCGGTATTCACGAACATTGCACGATCAGCGCGAAGATACTCGGAAACCACTCCCTGAAAATAGTCCACCGTCATCACCTCGGAGTTCGGCTTGCTGACGCATAACTATTGATTAGACGGCATTCTGCGGTCTCATCTCTTTTCGCCGGCAATTATAAACCCGACTCGGCTCGCTGTCAACATCTGTTGAACTGTGTGCTTTAGAGCGCACTTTCACTTTACGTCTTCCAGTTTTGTGCCACGGCCCGCGCGAAGGCTCTGGCGCGCCCGCTCGATCCTTTGCAGGAATCGCGGATCGTTTTCCAGTCGGTAGTCGAACCAGTCGTCCTCCGACTCAAAGCCGATGAGCACTCCCGCGGGTCTGCCGTGGCGGGTGATCACGATCTCACCCTTTGCCGCCTCGCGGAGATACCGCGACAGCTCGTCCTTGACTTCCGCCAATGGGACTTCCTTCACTTTTCTTCTGACTTTCCGTGCTTCGCCAGCCATGGTGCAGCCTCCGATTTCGGCACTATCGCCAACACCTCGACATTCTGCTCCCTTACGTCGTAGAACACTCGTACGTCGCCGATCCGAAGACGGTACTGCGGTTGCGAGAGCTTTCGGAGTCGCTTGATGCGGCTACGACTGAGCCTCTCGGGTTCGTGCCGAAGATGCGTTTCGATCCCTTCACGTACCTCGGTGCGGACATTGGCCTTCAGTTCGTCGAGATCCTCTATCGCCTCCGGGGCCAAAATGATCTCGTACGGCATTCTAGCCAGATTATAGCCAGAAAACCTAGCGCGCGCTAGTGCGCTCTAACGGTTTGCATCAGCCGCCCGCGAGCGGAGCGAGCGAAGCGGGTCGGCTGGACGCGGGGTTGGGCCGCCTTTCACTTGCAACGCTGACGCCTGCCACAATGGGTTTATGTCCCTACAATGGTTCGCGTATCTTGCCACCCATAGGCAACTTCGACAAGTCGTTGGTTGCCGATTTCGATTCCCTTCTCTCGCAGGTACTTGCCGCCAAGTGCTTCGTAGAACTTGCGGAATGGATTTGCTGTCAAGACCCAGATGAGCAATGAAGTAATGCCACGCTGCTGTAGTTCTTTTGTCGAAGCCCTGAAAAGCATGCTTCCGATGCCTTGGCGCTGATAGTTTTGAAGCAAATAAAGCGCATAGATTTCGCCCTTGTAGGTGTCATCTCCCTCGCGTTCAGGGCCAGCGCATGCAAAGCCGACCACTTCGCGGTCAGGAGTTCCAGCAACATAGAGGAAACTTTGACGGGTAGGCGATGAAAGCGTATTGTTCCACATCTCTGCGCGTTGTTCATATGACAGCGAAGCCAAGAACTCGCTTGAGACGATGTCCGCGTAAGTTGTTCGCCAGCTGTCAACGTGTACTTTGGCAATAGCGAGAGCGTCTTTGGCTTCAGCCTTGCGAATAAGCATATTTATTCGTGTTGTACAATCAGACGGCATCTTGTAGTCTCATCTCTTTTCGCTGGCAATCATAAACCCGACTCGTCTCGGTGTCAACATCTGTTGACCGGTGCGCTATGGAACTCCGTTGGGTTCTTCCACTCTTGTTCTACCACAATGCACAACCTTTTTTATGTTACCTCGCTCTTAATCCCCGCCCTGCCGGAGACGACCGCTGCGCAGGATGCAACGGGGTCGCACGATAGTCAAAATCCGGCACGATGACGCGGGGCAGTTTCTTGCCGATCAGGTTCTCGATGGCCCGCACGGTCCCCTCTTCTTCTGGAGAGACGAGAGTGAAAGCATCGCCGATGGCTTGCGCTCTGGCAGTACGCCCAATGCGATGAATGTAATCTTCAGGTGTGGCCGGCATATCGTAATTGATGACGTGTGAGATGCCCTCGACGTCCAGCCCACGAGCAGCAATATCCGTCGCCACTAAGATCTTGTAGCGCCCGGCACGAAACCCTTCCAGCGAATGAGAGCGCTGCCCTTGGCTGCGATCTCCGTGAATACGCGCGACCGAATGGCCATGCTGATGAAGCACGCGCGCGACCTTGTCGGCTCCATGTTTCGTTCTTGTGAAGATCAGCACCGATGTCGTCAGCGTCGTCTGGAGAATTTTGAGGAGCAACTTAGTTTTGAGATGGCGCGGAACTTCGTAGAGAAACTGCGCTACGCCCTCTACAGGAGTAGCCCGCTTGTCGACCTCTACCAGTACAGGGGCGACGAGCGTCTGCCGCGCTAGGTGCTCGATCTCCACTGGAAGGGTAGCGGAAAAAAGCAGCGTCTGGCGCTTCCGCGGAAGCCTCGCCAAGATTCTCTTGATATCGGGCAGGAAGCCCATGTCCAGCATACGGTCGGCCTCATCGAGCACCAATATCTGCAACTGATGGAATTTAACCGCGCCACGGTTGATATGATCGAGCAGACGCCCGGGAGTGGCTACGACGATATCCACGCCCTTGCGTAGGGCCTCGAGTTGCGGCCGCATCGCAACGCCGCCATAGAGCGCTGTGCAGCGCAGTGTCAAGAAGCGTGCGTAGTCGCGCACGTTGGTCTCTACTTGCGCGGCCAGTTCGCGTGTGGGCAGGAGGATGAGAGCGCGCAGGCCCGAACCCGTCTTGAGCTTCTCTAAGATGGGCAGAACGAAGGCTGCTGTCTTGCCGGTGCCGGTGCGCGCTGTACCCAGCAGATCTTTTCCAGCCAAGATAAGCGGGATCGCCTGAGATTGGATCGGAGTCGGTTCATGGTAGCCGACTGCGCGCACACCGCGGACGACATTATGAGAGAGACCTAATTGTGAAAAGGGCATGAACTATTCTAGCACAACGGAGCTATAAGCGCAATGCGAATCTTGTCTGATATAATAGCGCGCCCATCGTTATGTGAAAAGAGCGGTACGAAAGGAGATCAAAAATAATGAAGATCGCCTATCGCCTCAACGTCCCTCTTGCTGCTCAGCAAGTCGCCGAGCTTTTTCGTGCTTCGGGCATTCGTCGCCCTGTGGACGATTTAGAGCGCATCCAGAAGATGACCAAGAACGCCAATCTAACATTGACGGCCTGGGAGGGCGAAAAATTGGTCGGTATCGCCCGTGCGCTGACAGATTTCAGTTATTGCTGCTATCTCTCCGATCTTGCTGTTCATCGAGATTATCAGCGTCGAGGGATCGGCAAAGAGTTAGTCCAGCGGATGCACGAGATATTAGGCGACGAAGTGATGATCTTATTGTTGGCTGCACCGGAAGCAATGGAGTACTATCCGAAGATCGGATTTGAAAAAGCCGAGAACGCCTGGAAGGTCCCGCGTAAGCGTTAGGAAATCGCATTGCGAAAACTCATTCTCGTCAAGCATTCATTGCCGAAGATTCTGCCCCGGGTGCCTGCCAGCCAATGGCATCTTTCAGCAGCAGGCCGTCTCCGATGTCGAGCTTTAGCGGACAGGCTTGCCGCTCATCATCCAGATGTCATCATCTCCAGCACGGAGCCAAAAGCCGTAGAGACCGCTCAGATCGTAGCTCGAACACTCAGCAAACCTTTTGAGATTGTCGAGGACTTACATGAGCACGACCGAAGCACAATCGGTCTATTGAGTAAAGAAGAATTTGAAAGAGCCGTCGCTCGTTTCTTTGATGTACCAGACAAACTCGTCTTCGGGACCGAGACGGCCAACCAAGCCTATCAGAGATTTTCCAGAGCGCTTCTTAGTGCGCTAGAGAAATATCCGAAAGAGAATATTGCAGTGATCACACACGGAACCGTTATCACGCTCTTTGTGTCACGGGTTGCTGGGCTAGAGCCATCCTCTTTCTGGCAACGGCTTGGGCTGCCGTCATTTGCTGTTTTGTCTCTGCCCGAGTTACAAGTATTGGCTATCGTTGAAAACGTCGAGACATAAAATTCTGACACGGATCGCCGCGCTCGAATACAGAGATCATCACGGTGACGACAGCCGAAGAAGAGCTTCAACAGGTCTTTTCTGACGCGCACGCCGAGGTCCCAACAGTGCGCCAAGGGATGGGGCAAAGATCGGTGAGAGCTTTTCCAACTATGGTAAACCAAGAGCTGCTTTCTCCACCTCAGCGAGGATTACAGCAAAATGAGGCTCTGTGCTCTCTATGACACCGGTAGAAATGTGCTTGTGATGAGGAAATGTGCTAACCTCTAGATGATGTGGAGCATTATCGTAACGAAAAATCAGCTGATTATTTGCGTCCATATAATGATAGCGATACTTCTCTCGTTCTAAACTCTGTTCTCTCTGACGAAGAAACTCAAAGAAAACCAGACGTGACCCATCTATCAAGAGAACCTCGCCCTCAATGTATCCTGTCGTTGGGCTGAGTTCAACAGTTTGAAAGCTATGAATGGCTACAGCGACGCAGTTTCGGAGAGCCGCGTCTATAGATGCAGCATAAGCCTTAAGCATCGCCCGATTGCGCCAGCACTTCTCCCAAGCCTTGCCGAGTCGCCTGCCAATCTATTTGAGCTTGGGCTAGGGCATACCAGCGAAAGAAGTCTTGATCGTCTCCGATCTCTCCGGCCTCGAACTTGCGCAAGAATTCTTCTGTTGACCAGCCGTACTGGGCTTCAAAAACTTTGCATTGCTCGGTCAATCGTGCTAACGCTGCCTCGGACAACTTCCGCTCGCGCTCTAGAGAACGGACGACTTCAGATTTGAACTGCATCGTTCCTCCTGAGGATATTATACTCAAGTCTTTCTATCGCGCAAAAAAGTGGCCCAAAGAGTAGGCCAAGGGCTGGAGCAAAGAACAGTAAGAGAAGATGCTAGCGTGCAATTTGCCATCCGGGAACCGCTGTGGTATAATACCGCTCCCGTCATATCGCGGGTAAGCGGGGGCTGGCCGTAAAGTTCTCATTCTGATAAATATCTTTTGCAGAGGTAGCATCTCCTTTGACATGCATACTTTTATATGCTATACTGCCGACTGTCGTCTATGCTACGTTCTTCTATATAGACAATAGAAGAAGAGACAGGTAGCTAAGCCATCTTCCAAAGGAGTCTAGCGATGAGTCAAAGATTCGCGATCCAGACAGAAGGCTTGGGGCGCGTCTATCAGCTCAAGCGCAAGCGCGGCGAGACCGCCCCCAAAACGCTCGTTGCTTTAGAGGGCGTTGACTCAGAAGTGAAACAGGGTGAGCTTTTCGGATTGCTCGGCCCCAACGGCGCGGGCAAGACCACACTGATCAAGATACTCACAACGCTCTTGTTGCCGACCAGTGGGCGCGCGCTCGTTGACGGTATTGATATTGTCCAAGACCCGCAAGAGGTGCGCCGACGGATCAATATGGTCTCCGGCGGCGAAACCTGCGGATATGGGCTGCTTACGGTCGAAGAGAATCTGTGGATGTTCACGCAGTTTTATGGGCTGACCGACAGAGTCGCCCGCGAGCGCATCAACGAGATGCTGGAGGTCGTGGGGTTGTCAGATCGCCGCAAGACGAAGAGCCATTTTCTCTCTACGGGGATGAAGCAGAAGATGAACTTCGCGCGCGGCTTCTTGAACGATCCCCAGATTTTGTTCTTAGACGAACCGACGTTGGGACTTGACGTGCAGACCTCAAGAGTCTTGCGCGACTTCGTCAAGCGCTGGGTGCGCGAGCGCCCCGGCAAGACGCTCCTGCTGACGACGCACTATATGGCCGAAGCCGACGAACTCTGCGACCGAGTCGCTATTATAGATAAAGGCAAGATTCTCGCGTGCGATACGCCCGCCAACTTAAAGCGTCGTCTGCAGAGAGCTTCGATCTTTAAGCTCCAGACAACGCCGCTGGAGATGTCCAATCGTTTTAGCGACTTGCCGGGGGTCAGCAAATTCATCGAGCATCAGCGCAACGGACATACCGAACTGAACTTCATTCTGGAGAACGAGAACGTTTTGGTGAAGATCCTGGATGCTGTCCAAGCTGGGGGTGGGCATCTGCTCTCGTTGGAGAAGCGCGAGCCAACTTTAGAAGATGTCTTCATTGATCTGGTGGGGCGCGGCTTCGGTGACGAAGAGACCCCCCTTGAGGTCGAGAAGTGATGAAGAATTTTCGGCGCGATCTCAATATCTTTCTGCGCACCGTGCGCGGGCGCTCCTATCCCCGGTTGATCGGGATGCAGCGCGAGAAGAGCTGGATCTTCTTCGATACGTTCTTGCCGTTATTGGCGACGACGGCTTATGTCTTTATCTATCGCGCGCTGAACGCGCCGCCGGAGTTCACCGGCTTTGTGGTGCTCGGCGGCGCGATGACCGCCTATTGGTTGAACGTGCTCTGGAGCATGGCCACGCAGCTCTACTGGGAGAAAGAGACGGGAAATCTCTCGCTCTATCTGATTGCGCCTACGTCGAGAATGGCCATTCTCTTAGGGATGGCGCTGGGGGGGATGGCCGCGACGACGCTGCGCGCCGTCACGGTCTTGCTGCTCGGTTCGCTGCTCTTCGACGTAACATTCTCAGTAGAGAACTGGGGTGCGCTGCTCTTGGTCTTCGTGCTGACGCTCGTGGCGCTCTACGGGCTGGGAATGATCTTCGCGTCGCTCTTCTTGCTTTGGGGGCGCGAAGCGTGGCATCTGGCCCAGCTCTTTCAGGAGCCGGTCTTCTTAATCTCGGGCTTCTATTTCCCCGTGAGAAATCTGGGCTTCTGGGTCTCAATTGGGGCTTCGATCATCCCCATCACTTTCGGTTTAGATGCGATGAGGCAACTGCTCTATCCGCAAGCGCAGTGGGGTTTTTTGGATGTGAACATTGAGATAGCGGTGCTGGCCCTGCTCAGTGTTCTCTTCTTAGTTCTGGCGCACCGCATGCTGCTGTGGATGGAAACGCTCGCGCGTCGTGAAGGGCGTCTTACGGTGCGGGGACAATAATTTTACCCTCTCCTTTGAAGGGAAAAGGGAGAGGGAGGGGTGAGGGTGAACTACAATGTCTACAGAGAGTATCAAAATGAATAACTGGCACGAGAGCGCTCGCAGTTTTCGCGTCGCCACGTGGCTGGGCTGGCAGATCGAATCGAACTGGACCGAGCCGTTTCTCTTTATGATCTATGCGATCGCTCGTCCCGTAGCCAGCGCGCTTATTCTCGTCTTTATGTATATGGTGATCGCCCAAGGCGGGATGGGCCACCCACTTTTCGCTTATATCTATCTGGGCAATGCGTTCTACATCTATGTCGCCTCAGTGATGATCGGCATCAGCTGGACCGTGACGGACGACCGCGAGCATTACGGCATTCTGAAGTATATCTATGCTGCGCCGATCCAGGTCTATTTTTATCTTTTAGGACGGGGCGTGGCCAAGACGCTCACGGCTACGGTTGCGGTGGTCATCACTCTGGCGTTTGGGATGCTCGTGCTGCGCATCCCCTATGACTTTCTCGCTATGAACCATGCGCTCTTCTGGGCGACGTTCTTCTTGGGGCTGGGGGCATTAGCGCTGATGGGGATTCTCTTGGCGGGGGTAGCGCTGATCACGGCGCGGCACAGTGGGTTTATTGGCGAGGCTGTTGCGGGAGCGCTCTATCTCTTCTGTGGGGCGGTCTTTCCGTTGGATGTGCTGCCGCAACCGTTGCAATATATCGGGTTGAGTTTACCGTTGACGTATTGGCTGGAGGGTCTGCGTCGCGCCGTCTTGAGAGAGAGCATCAGTCCGCTCTTGGCGCCGATCTCCAACGAGATAATATTAGTGATTCTCTTGGGCGCAACTCTCGTTTTGGGATTGGCATCGCTGGGCTTCTATCGGTGGTGCGAGCACCGTGCTAAAGAGAAGGGCTTGATAGATATGCAGACGATGTATTAGCTATGCGCGCCTCTCGCTTATTCTTGCCCACGCTGCGCCAAGCCCCCACCGAAGCGACTCTAGTCAGTCACCAGCTTCTGCTGCGCGCGGGGTTCATCCGCACACTCACCGCGGGGATCTACTCTTACTTACCCTTGGGGTATCGGGTTTTGCAGAAGATCTCTCAGATCGTCCGTGAAGAGATGAATGCTATGGGAGCGCAAGAGATGCTGATGCCCTTCGTCCAGCCCGCGGAGCTGTGGCGCGAGACGGGACGCTATGAAGCCTATGGGGATACGCTGGCGAAATTTAAAGACCGTCGCGGCCAAGAACTCTGTCTGGGTCCCACTCACGAAGAAGTCATCACAGATATTGTTCGTCAGCATGTGCGTTCCTATCGCGATCTGCCGTTGATCCTCTATCAGATTCAGACAAAATTTCGTGATGAGCCACGCCCGCGTGGCGGGCTGCTGCGCGGACGCGAGTTCTTAATGAAAGACGCCTACAGTTTTGACAAAGACGAGACGGGCTTGGGACAGAGCTATCAAGCTATGTATCAAGCTTATCGGCGCGCGTTCAAGCGTTGCGGGCTTGATGTTCTCGCCGCCGAAGCCGAGTCAGGGGAGATCGGCGGCAGCGAGAGCGCCGAGTTTATGGTCTTGTGCGACTCCGGTGAAGATGCCGTTGCTCTCTGTAACCGTTGCGGCTATGTAGCCAATTTAGAAAAGGCCGAGAGACGCGCGCCGGTTCAGAACCAAAGCGTCGGAACGCTGAGATCGTTAGAAAGAGTGAGCACACCGGATCAGAGAACCGTAGAAGAAGTCACAAAGTTTCTGGGGGTGCGCCCCGATCAGTTGGTCAAGACGCTCGTCTATCTTGCAGACGGGAAGCCCATCGCCGCGCTCATCCGGGGTGACACGGAATTAAATGAGCAAAAGCTTCGGCGCGTCTTGTCTGTTCAGTCTCTGCAGATGGCCGATGCGGAAACCATAGAGCGACTGACGGGCGCGCCGGTGGGGTTTACCGGACCTGTGGGCTTAGAGAGCATTAAAATTATTGCTGACTACGATCTGCTCAGCATGAGCGATTTTGTCACGGGAGCGAACGAGCGCGATGCGCACTATATCAACGTGAATATCGGCAGAGATGTTCGCGTGGAGCGCTTTGAGGATCTGCGCTGGGCTCTCTCCGGCGATAGCTGTCCGCGCTGCGATGGGCAACTAGAGCTGAAGCCGTCCATCGAGATCGGTCACGTCTTCAATCTGGGGACGAAGTACAGCCAAGCGATGCACGCTCTCTTCACCGATGGGCACGGTGTGGAACGCCCTATTATTATGGGTTGTTACGGGATTGGGATCAGTCGCATCTTGGCGACGATAGCAGAAGTCTCGCATGACGAGAAGGGCTTGATCTGGCCTATCAGCGTTGCGCCCTATGACTGTTGGATAGTGAATCTGGCGACGAGCAAAGACGATGCGATTGGGCAAGTTGCTGAGTATCTCTATAACTCTTTGCAAGAATCTGGCCTAGAAGTTGTGCTCGATGACCGTTTGGAGAGCGCGGGTGTGAAGTTCAAAGATGCAGATCTCATCGGGGTGCCCATTCAGATTGTGATCGGGCGGCGCTTGGCAGAGACGGGATCGGTCGAAGTTCGCCTGCGCGCTGGGCAAGGGCGCTGGGAGGTGCCCTTAGCAGAAATAGCTGTTTGGGTGCAGAAGAAGCGCGAAGAACTGATGCGACGATAACCCCCTCGAATAATAATGTCAGTTTCTGATTTTCTTTTGAGGCTCAGCGTTCACAATGGATCGGTGTCTGGCGAGCAAATCTTATTCTCAAGTAGCTCTGCGTTGGCGCTTGCCGGGAAGATACCGTAAAATAAATGCTCAAGTGATTGCTGAGGAGGCGATCGGTCGTCTATGGAAACCCCGCAACCGAAACGTTCTAACCGTTCCGTCCTTTGGCTGGCCGTGCCTGTTGTTGTCTTGGCTGTCGTCGCGGCATTGGCGCTCTGGCAGATGGGCCAAACGCCCGCACTCAAAGTCGGCAGCATCAATAAATTCACGATCGACAACGGACTCACGCTGCTGATCTATCAAGATAACACCGCTCCCGTCGTCTCGGTGAATCTTTTGTACCGAGTCGGCTCGCGCGACGAACCCACTGGCAAGCGCGGCATGGCCCATCTGATGGAGCACATGATGTTCAAAGGCTCCAAAAATATTAAACCCGAAGAGCACGCCAAGCTCATTGACCAGGCTGGCGGACGCAGCAACGCCTTCACCAGCGACGACGTCACCGGATATTGGGCGATGCTGCCCCAAGAGAAGTTAGAGCTCGCCCTGCGTCTGGAAGCCGAGCGCATGGAGAATTTGATTATCACGCAAGAGAATCTTGACGCCGAACGCGAGGTCGTCAAAGAAGAGTGGCGCGTGCGCTTGGAGAACCAACCCGTCAGCAAAGCGTTCGATAAGTTCAGAGATATAGCGTTCGCGGGCACGCCCTACGCCAAAGGCCCCGAAGGCTACATGGAAGATCTGGACAGTATCACCGTTGAAGACCTGCAAAACTTCTATAAGATGTACTACGCGCCTAATAACGGGGTGCTCGTCGTCGCCGGCGACGTAGAAGCCAACTCTGTCTTGGCGTTGGTCCAGAAATATTTCGGTGCCATTCCCAAAGGGGCGACGCTCCCCGTAGTGACGATCACGCAACCCTCCCAGAACGAGATGCGAGAAGAGTTTCTGCAATTAGCTGTGCAGCTTCCTGTGATCATTGGGGGTTATGCCGTTCCAGGGACGGGACACCCCGATCAGCCGGCGCTCGAGGTCGCCGGACTCATTCTCTCTGGAGGGCAGAGCGCGCGGCTCTATAAGAGCCTGGTGCGCGATTCTCAGATCAGCGTCGGCGCAGGCGGCTTCCCCTTGGTCTTCAAAGACCTGGGCACGATGCTGATCTACGCGTTCTTCACTCCCGATAAAGACCCCGCTCAAGTGAAAGAAGCGCTCCTCAAAGAGATCGAGCGACTCGCCAACGAACCGATAGACGAAAAAGAGCTGCAAAAAGCGAAGAATCAATTGACTGCAAGATATATCTTCGGACTCGATGCCATCTCCGGGGTGGCCAACAAACTGGCCGAAGCCGAAGTCATCCAAGGCGATTACAGAGAATTTGAAAGAGCCAAGACGCGCTATGACAATATCACCCTTGCCGATGTGCAGCGCGTGGCACAGAGCTATTTCAAACGCGAAAATCTTACTATCGTGACACTGAAGCCGGAGGGAGGCGCACAATGACACAGCTCCAAGTTCGCAAGTTCCCGGCGACTGAAGTCGCCGGCTCAACAGATGAAAGCGTGCTGAAGCACGCTCATGGGCGAACACGCCGGTTCGCCCCTACACAGCCCAATTTATTGGGCTTGCACATTCTGAGCCGGATGCTTCAGCATCCGGTCACCAAGTTCGTGCTCGTTCTGCTGTTCAGCTCGGTAGCCGTCTGGGCGCAGAGCAACGTCGAGCCTATCCATCTGCCCCCCATCAAGACCGTCACGCTCGACAACGGGCTCAAGGTGATAGTCATCGAGCAGCCGTCCCTGCCCATTGTTCAGTTTAATCTGCTAGTGCGCGCGGGCAATATTCACGATCTCTCTGATAAAGCCGGGCTCGCACAGTTCACGGCGATGATGCTGCGTCAGGGGACGAGCAACCGTTCGGCTGAAGAGATCTCAGAATCTATTGACTTTGTCGGCGGCTCGCTGGGCGCGAGTGCCGATGCCGAGCGCACTACCGTCACGGCGCGCGTGCTGAAGAAAGACTTGCAAGTCGGACTGAATTTGCTCGCCGACATCGTGCAGAACCCTAGCTTCCCCGACAAAGAGATGGGGATCATGCGCAATCAATTGTTGGCAGGCGTGCGCGGGATGCGCGACGATCCCAGCGAATTAGCCGAGGCACATTTTAATTTCGCGCTCTTCGGCTCGATCCATCCTCTCGGTCGCCCCATGACCGAAGAGTCCGTGAAAGCGATTACCCAGGACGATCTGGTCAACTTTCACGCCATGCACTATCGTCCCAACAACGCCATCTTGACCGTCGCCGGTGACGTGAAATCCGACGAGATGATCCAATTGCTGAAGGACGCTCTCGGTAGCTGGACGAGAAAAGAACTCTTGCCCGTGCAGATGCCTGCCACGAGCAAGCCTCAAGGCTACGCTGTGCGTTTTGTCCACAAGCCCGGTCAGACACAGGCTCATATTGAAATAGGACACTTTGGCCTCTCGGTCAACGAGGACGATTATCTGCCCACCGTCTTGGCCAATTATGTCCTCGGTGGCGGTGCGTTCTCGTCGCGCCTGCTACAAGTGGTGCGCTCCCAAGCGGGCAAGACCTACTCGATCTTCAGTTTCTTCCCTAGTTACAGCAAAGACGTTGGCGGTTACTTCCGCATCTCGACCTTCACCCGCAACGAGCAAGCCTTCGAGACGCTGCAATTGATCTTGGACGAGTTCAAAAAATTCAAAGAGGGCGGGATCACTCCCGAAGAACTGCAAGCCGCGCAAGATAACATCGCCGGCAGCTATATTCTGAGATTGGAGACGCTCTCCGGTCTGGCTATGACCGTAAGCAACATAGAGTTTTACGGGTTTACTCTTGACAGAGTTCGCAACTATCGGAAGTTGGTGCGCTCAGTGACTTTGGAGCAAGCCAATCAAGCGATCCAAGAGCGCTTCGACCCGGAGAACTTGGCAATCGTGCTCTTGAGCGACGTAAAAGTTTTAGAGGGCAAGGGCGAGCTGATTCCCAATCTCTCACTAGAGAAGGTCGGAGTTGTCGACTGGCTCGCGCCGATCGCTGCCAAAGCCAAATCCTACACGGAGTTCGTGGCGGCGGCTGCGCCGAAAGGCCCAACGCAGCTAGAATGGAAAGCGCAGATCACGCCGGAAGCCAGAGCGTTCATGGAGAGAGCGATGGCGGCGCAGGGCGGGTTCGAGAGAATAGCGCAGATACGGGATACATACGCGAAAGTGCGCGGGAGCTACTTCCAGCGTGGACGGGAGATCAAGGTCGAGAGTGAGGTCTGGATCAAGCTCCCCAATAAGCTCAAGCAGACGATCACCTTCAGCGGCGGCGAAGCGGCCTATATCTACAATGGGATCCAAGGATGGATTCAAGGCGGAGGTCGGGTTCAAGATATGCCTGCGGAACTGCTCGCGGAAGTGCAGAACGCGATCCAATTAGATGATCCGTTATTGCTCTTGTGGACCATCGCCTACGCAGATTATAAGTTCGAGTTAGCCGGCAAGGAGATCGTAGAGGGCCGGGAGACGCAGATCGTGCGTATCACGACGTCTCAGGGGAAGACCGCGGAGATCTATTTCGATGCGGCGCGCTTCCTCCCGCTCAAAGGGGTACACAAGCGCGACAAGACTAAAGAGAGCCTCTGGAGTGACTATCGGCAGGTCGGCGGCTTTTGGGTTCCCTTCGTGCAAAAGACGCTCGAAGATAAAGAGCTAACTGCCAGCTTCGAAGTGCTGGAGTTCAAGACGAACACCGGCGTTGGGGACGAGCAGTTCGAGAAGCCGTAAGGAAGGCCCTCACCCCGCCCTGCGGGCACCCCTCTCCCGTACGTGAACTACGGGAGAGGGGCCGGGGGGTGAGGGCCATCACTCTATGATTGACTTTCTCGAAGGCGAGGTCGTCGAGCTCTCTGAAAACTCGTTGGTCTTGGCGGCCAACGGCGTCGGCTATCGTCTCACCGTGTCGAAGGCGACGGTTGATGCCTTGCGCGACCAGACCGACCCAGCGAAGATTTTCACACACTTACACTATACGCCCAACGACCTTGCCCTCTACGGTTTTGCGACTCCCGAAGAGCGCCAGCTCTTTGAACTCTTAATCTCCGTCTCTGGGGTCGGTCCTAAAGTGGCGATGGGGATTCTCTCGGCGACAACTCCCCAATATTTTGCTGAAGCCATCTTACAGAACCGACGCGATCTCTTGGAAGACTTGAAGGGCGTGGGGCGCAAGACGGCAGAGCGTCTGATCGTCGAGCTGAAAGAGAAAATAACTCAAATCCCTTTGCGTGGCGAGCCAGCTTTAGCGCCGGCGACGACGCAAGAAGAATTAGCAATCAAAGCGCTGACGCGCTCGCTGGGCTTTCATGAGACCGAAGCGCGTCGTGCGGTCGCGCGAGCGAAAGCGACGGGGACGACGACAACAGAAGAACTAGTGAAGAAAGCGTTGGCGCTATTATCGTAGGCTGGATCAGCAGATGAAGCTACGGGCTGGCCCTTGGTGATGTGACTTATGCTCTTCCTGGAAGAAAGCAGCAAGCACACGGGAGGTCTATGATCGAGAAGAAGATAGCCACTTGGGGCACGAAAGGACGAACAGTCGCTCTCTTGTTAGTCTTCACGCTAGTACTCACGAGTGCCTGTATCATTTCAGGTCAGCAACCCCAGCCCGTTGACCCATGCAGTGTGCAATCTCCTACGACTGTGCCCCAGATCGAGTTCCAGCAGATCGCTACGGGCTTCACACGCCCTCTCTATCTGACGCACGCCGGCGACGGCACTGGCCGTTTATTTGTCATCGAACAAGCTGGGGTCATCAAAATTATTCGCAACGGACAGACGCTCGCAACGCCGTTCTTAGATATTCGGGATCGAGTTGAGTCCGGCGGCGAGAGGGGCTTGCTCAGCGTCGCGTTTCATCCTAAATACAAAGAGAACGGGCGCTTCTTTGTTAATTACACGGCGCGCAAACAGGGCGTCCTCAAGTCGGTCATCGCCGAGTATAAAGTCTCGCAGACAAATTCCGACATCGCCGACCGCACAGAAAGAGTCATTCTAGAGATCGAGCAACCGTTCGCCAATCACAACGGCGGACTGAACAAATTCGGCCCTGACGGCTTTCTCTATATTGGACTGGGCGACGGCGGTGGAGCAGGCGACCCGCTCAATGCTGGACAGAGTTTGGATACGCTTTTGGGGAAGATTCTTCGTATTGATATAGAGAAAAAACCCTACGCCATCCCTCAAGAGAATCCCTTCGTTGGAAGAGCTAATGCTCAAGGCGAGATCTGGGCCTACGGCTTGAGAAACCCGTGGCGTTTCTCGTTCGATCGCTGCACCGGAAGACTCTTCTCCGGAGATGTCGGCCAGAATCGTCTGGAAGAGATAGACTTGATCGAGAAGGGCAAGAATTATGGTTGGCGGACGATGGAAGGCTCGCAGTGCTTCGATCCTCCGACGCTCTGCAACACACAGGGATTGGAGCTGCCCATCGCCGAGTACGATCATTCGCTGGGGTGCTCAGTCACCGGCGGCTACGTCTATCGGGGCACGCAGTACCCAGCTTTGGTCGGGCACTATCTCTTCGGAGATTTCTGCAGCGGGCGCATCTGGTCACTCGCGCAAGCGAGTTCGAGCAAATGGACGATGCGCCAACTGATAGACTCTCCTTTCAGCATCAGCTCATTTGGTGAAGACGAACAGGGCGAGCTATATATAGCTCACTACGGCGGGGCGATCTATCGCGTGGCAGCGAAGTGAGAGAGAGCTCCTTCCTATGCATATAATCCGCGCGCCCGCGCGGCCTCGGCCACATGACTCACCGCCGTAAGATAAGCAGCGGTTCGCATATCTACTTTATCGCGCAGATGGGTCTGCAGTACCCGTCGGAAGGCTTCGGTCATAAACTGTTCAAGGCGCTCATCTACTCTGTCGGCGTCCCAGAAGTAACGATAGCGATCTTGCACCCATTCAAAATAAGAGACCGTGACGCCGCCGGAGTTGGCCAAGATATCGGGAATGACGAAGATGCCACGCTCGTGCAGGATCTTATCGGCTTCCATCGTCGTCGGGCCATTGGCCAGCTCTAAGATGACCTTCGCTCGAATCTTATGGGCATTGGCTTTGGTGATCTGATCTTCAATGGCCGAGGGCACTAAGATATCACAGTCCGTCTCCAAGAGATCTTTGTTTGTTATGGCTTCCGTGTTCTTGAAGTCCACCACCGAGCCCGTGCGACGCTCGTGCTCTTTGAGGGCTACGGGATCGATGCCCTTAGCGTTCGCCACGCCGCCGCGCACATCGCTGACCGCAATGACTTTAGCGCCGCCGGCGACGCAGAAGCGCGCGATGGACGACCCTACGTTACCAAAGCCCTGCACGACGACCCTCGCGCCTTCGAGCTTGAACTGAAGATGCTCCAGGGTCTCCAACAGAACAAAATATCCCCCACGCCCGGTGGCCGCTTCGCGCCCTTCCGAACCGCCCAAGAGCTTGGGTTTTCCGGTCACCCAGCCGGGCATGAACTCGCCATGATGATGCATACTGATCGTGTCAACGATCCAGGCCATCTCGCGCGGCCCGGTGAAGACATCCGGCGCGGGGATATCCACATCGGGTCCGAGGATCACCGCGATCTCTGCGGCATAGCGTCGCGTGACGCGTTCGATCTCCCCAACGGACATCTTCTCAGGGTTGCAGCGGACGCCGCCCTTGGCTCCACTGAAGGGCAGCCCGGATACGGCGCACTTCCAGTTCATCAAAATAGCCAAGGCTTCGACCTCTTCAAGATTGGTCTCCGGGTGATAGCGAATACCGCCCTTCCCCGGCCCGGTGATCGCGTGGCATTGCACGCGATAGCCTTCGAAGTTTGTCACAGAGCCATCGTCCATCTTGATGGGGAAATTGACGATCAGCTTCCGTTTGGGGTGACGCAGGAGCACGATCAACCCCTCTTCCAGGTTCAGTCTTTTCGCGGCGACATCGAAGAAATGCTGCGCGGTCTGCAGCATCTTCACCTCGCTCTGTTTCCTCGCTCCGGCCATGAGTATCAAAACCTCCTTGGGTAAGTTATGCTCTCGACTCTTTTGTCGTCTGTGTCAAGGCGCATCCGATTTCTAGAGCTTTTAAGTTTTGAGCGCGATATTTTTGCGGCGTGCGCTCGACAACTACAGCCGCAAGATGCTCCCAAGAGACCAGTTGAGCTAGCGCGTTGAGCGCTCCGAGAGCTACAACGTTCGTCACGAGCTTGCTCCCGATCTGTTCTATTGCGGCTTGCTGCAGAGGCAGCGCTATAATCTTAGGCTTCAGATGATTGGTCGCGATGAGCACTTGGCTGGAATCTGCCAAGACGAGCGCTTGCTCTCCCAGATTTGAGATATATTTGTCATAAGCCTCTTGCGTCAGGCACAAGAGCAGATCCGGTTGATCTATCTGAGGGTAGGCGATCTTTTGGGTAGAGATAATCACTTCAGCGCGGCTGGCTCCCAAGCGCGCCTCCGGGCCGTAGCTCTGCGCAACCGCGACGTTATAACCCTCGCGCATGGCCGCCTCGGCCAAGATAATCCCAGCCAGCACCAGCCCCTGGCCACCCGCACCGGTCAGACGGATCTGCTGAGTTGACATAAGCTATAATAGCTCTCTACGAACTCTGTACGCTCTTCGCAGAGAAATTCCCCGATGGGGATCTTCCCTGCCCGCTCTTCTGGACTCATTTGATTGTACTCTTCCAACGGGATCGTTTGCAACTTGAACTCGTAGAGCATCTGCGACGGGTCGCGCAGATCGTTGAGTCGGCCATAATACGTCGGGCATTGCGTGAGAACTTCGATGACCGAGAAACCCTTATGAGCAATACCCCGTCGGACAAAGCGCACGATCTCCGGGAAATCAAAGCTCGTGGTGCGTGCGACATACGTCGCTCCCGCGGCGACAGCGAGGCGAACTGTATCAAAGGGGTGCTCGATGTTACCATAGGGGCTGGTGGTGCTGCGTTTTTCTGTCGGGGTGGTCGGCGCGAGCTGTCCCCCCGTCTGCCCGTAGATCGCGTTATTATAAATAACAGCCGTTAAGTCTATATTGCGCCGGCACGCGTGAATGAAGTGATTCCCACCGATGCCCAGTGCGTCGCCATCGCCCATCACTAAGAGAACGCGCAGATCGGGGCGCGCTAGCTTCAGTCCTGTAGCGAAAGCGACGGCGCGCCCGTGCGTTGTGTGCATCGCGTCGGTCTCGAAGAGAAAGCTCGCCCGGCCCGAGCAACCGATACCGCCCAGCACCGCCAGCTCATCGGGATCGAGCTGCAAATCGGCCATCGCACCGGCGATCGCATGGGTAATAATCCCATGTCCGCAGCCCGGACACCAGACATGCGGCAGCTTCGCTACTCTCAGATACTGACGATAATCTTTCGCCATAGACACCACCTAGGACCTAGGATGTAGGGGCAGACCCCCGTGTCTGCCCTGATAGGGCCCCTACGTGCACGTGTTTGCAGATCTCTTCTGGAGTGATGAGCGAGCCGTCCACGCGGCCCAAATGAGCGATAGGGGCTTGGCCCGCAGCTGCTCGCTCGACCTCTCGCACTAATTGTCCCAGATTCAGTTCCGGCACCAAAATATACTTCATTTGGGACGAGATCTCGCGAATCAGTTTTTCCGGGAAGGGCCAGAGGATTTTCAGATCGAGCCAGCCGATGGGGATTCCCCCGGCACGCAGCCGCTCAACGGCTGCTTCGACCGCGCGACTGGTGATCCCATAGCTGATAATCAAATAATCTGCATCATCGAGATAAAAGCCCTGATAGCGCATCAGTCTCTCGGCGCGCTCTTCGATCTTCCCGACAATTCTCTTCAGATGCTGTGCGGCTTTTTCACCCTGCGCGGGAAAGCCCGTCTCATCGTGGGCCATGCCCGTGACCATCAGACGCGCCCCTTCTCCGAAGTTCAGCATTTTCTCTTCAGTATCTTCGGTGCGCTCTACGATTTCGAGTTCGCCCGCGGCGGGCAGCGTGACGTTCTCGCGCAGATGGGCCAAGACTTCATCCAAGAGCAAGATCACCGGGACGCGATACTGTTCCGCGAGATTAAACGCGTGCACGGTCATCTCGAAAACTTCACGTACCCAGGAGGCCGTCAGAACAATAACGGGATGATCTCCGTGTGTGCCCCAGCGGGCTTGCATCACGTCGCCTTGAGCGGCTTTGGTCGGCTGTCCCGTGCTGGGCCCCCAGCGCTGGCAGTCTACGATCACACACGGGGTCTCCGTGATCGCGGCGTAGCCGATATTCTCTTGCATCAGCGAGAACCCCGGCCCGCTCGTCGCGGTCATCGCTTTCACGCCGCCCCACGCCGCGCCGATGACTGCGGAAATCGAAGCGATCTCGTCTTCCAACTGGACACAGACGCCGCCGACTTTAGGCATCTCTCGCGCCAAATATTCCATAATTTCGCTGCTCGGCGTGATGGGATAGCCAGCAAAGAAACGACAGCCGGCGTAGAGCGCACCGCGTGCGCAGGCTTCATTCCCTTGGACGAATTCTTGCTTGCTCATGTTTTCTCACGGGCCCTCACCCCGGCTTGCGCCACCCCTCGACCCCTCCCTGGCCCTCCCCGTGTACGGGGAGGGAACGGGTGGGGACGGGAGAGGGACTGGGGGTGAGGGCCTTCTCCACCCAGATCGCAAAATCGGGACAACGCATCTCGCAAATTCTACAAAAGATACACGGCTCGATCTCGCGCACCGCGATCTTCCCCGATCCGTTGAGAAAGAGAATCTGTTTGGGGCAGCTGTACACGCAGAGCAAGCAGCCCTTGCACCGTTTGGGCTCCAGAAAGAGAGCATAACTCCCGATCTTATACGCTTGCACACGCGCTCACCTCACACCGTTGCAGCAGTCTCTCCCAGTCGCGATCTACTTGCTTCTGGATCTCTCTTAATAATTCTGTCTTCTCTTGGGGTTCAAAGAGATGGGCGAAGCGCTTCTGTGGCCGCAGCCATATCTCTATGGGTAATCTCTCTTCAGGCACATAGTTGAGACTCCAACGTCCATCTTCGACTTCAAAGAGAGGCCAGAAGCACGTTTCTAGCGCTAAGCGCGTGATCTTCACCGTCTGGTTTGCGTCATGTCCCCAGCCGCGCGGACAGCTCGACATCACATTGATAAAAGACGGGCCATCGGTCGAGATCGCTTTGCGCACTTTGTTGGCCAGATCATACCAATCACCAATAGAAGCCTGCGCGACAAAGGGAATGCGATGGGCGACGACAATCTCAGTAAGATCTTTGCGCCTTTGGATCTTGCCGAAGCTCTCTTGGCCCACCGGCGCGGTCGAAGTCTGTGCGGCAAAGGGCGTGGCTCCCGAGCGCTGGTTCCCCGTGTTCATATAGGCTTCGTTGTCGCAGCAGACATAGAGAAATCTGTGACCCCGCTCCAGCGCCCCGGAGAGCGCCTGCAGCCCGATGTCATACGTGCCGCCGTCGCCGGCGAACGCGACAAATCTGATCTCTTTAGAGATCTTGCCGCGACGACGCAGCACGCGATAGGCGCTCTCCACGCCGCTGGCGACCGCTGCTGCATTCTCGAAGGCGACGTGCAGCCACGGGACGTTCCACGCCGTCGTGGGGTAGCGCGTCGTGGCCACTTCGAGACAGCCCGTGGCCGTGACGACCACCACGGGCTCTTCGATCGCGTTGAGGACGGCGCGCACGGCGATCGGGGTGCCGCAACCCGCGCAGAGCGCGTGCGCCCCGGTGAAGCGTTTCTCTCGCTCTTCATAGCTCGCTAAGGCTTTCGTATTGGGCATCGTCGCTCACTCCCGCAGGCCGATAAAGCGCTGCACGTTTGCGTCAGATTCTCCTTCCAAGTCTTTCAGAACGCTCATCAGCTGGTCTGGGCGGATGTCGCGCCCGCCCAGACCATAGATATAGTTATAGAGCAGCGGACGAGCGCTGACGGTGTTCAACGCAGCACTGATCTCCGAGTAGAGCGGCCCCCAGCTACCCAGCGAGAGCGCGCGATCTAAGATCGCCACAGCTTTGCACCCTTGCAGGGCTTGCGCAATCTCTTCTGTAGGAAAGGGCCGGAAGAGCCAGGGCTTCAGAAGCCCTACGCGCTTGCGCTGGCGACGCAGACGATCTATCGCGACTTTCGCCGTTCCCGCGGTCGCTCCCAACACTATATAAATATACTCAGCATCGTCGAGTTTATAAGCTTCGAAAAGACCGCGATAGCGACGTCCCGAAAGTTTGGCGAACTCTTCTTGCAATTCGCCCCAGACAGCGTATACGTTTTCCATCGCGTCCACTTGCTGGCGCTTGAGTTCAAAATAATAGTCGGGCAGCGCAAACGGCCCCTGCGTCGTCGGATGCTCTGTATCCAACAATGGATAGAGCGCTCGGTATTCGCCGACAAACTCTGTCACAGCTTCGTCGGGCAGGAGCGCAACGGGTTCGGCCGAATGCGTGATGGTGAAGCCGTCTTGGATGGTCATCACGGGCAAGAGCACTCGTTGGTCTTCGGCGAGTTTCTGGCCGACAATCGAGAGGTCATAGGCTTCTTGGGCGTTCTCGCAGAAGATCTGTACCCAGCCGGCGTCACGGGCCATCATGCTGTCGGAGTGGTCGCAGTGGATATTAATGGGGCCGGAGAGGGCGCGACTGCCGACGGCCATGCCGATGGGGCAGCGCATCGCTGAGGCAATATAACAGATCTCGAGCATCAGCGCGAGCCCTTGCGAGCTGGTCGCCGTGAGCACACGCGCGCCGCCACAAGAAGCGCCGACCGCCGCGCTCATGGCGCTGTGCTCGCTCTCGACGTTGATGATCTCAGTATCTACGAATCCGTCGGCGACGAACTGCGCAAATGTTTCAATAATCGGGGTTTGCGGCGTGATGGGATATACCGGGACGACTTCGGGGCGGAGCTGGCGCATAGTATGAGCAGCAGCTTCCGCGCCCGTGAGCAGCGTCCGGTGCTCTTTCTCCAAAATCTTTTTCATAATTCTCTGATCTTTCCACCCACCCTCTCCTTTTCAGGGACAGGGAGAGGGTGCCATCTCACTCAGCATCTGAATAGCATCGGTCGGACAGTGCTCAGCACAGAGTCCGCAGCCCTTACAGTGCTCGTAATCAAACCCGCGCATCTGTCCATCTTCGATGAGAATAGTCGCCTCGGGACAATGCACCCAGCAGAGCAGACAGTGAATGCAGCGCTTCTCGTCATAGAAGGGTTTTTCGCCGGAGCGCCAGCTCCCGGTCTTCACCAACTGGAGCGTCGCTCCCCCGACGACGACTCCCCCCAAGGGCAACTCTTGGTAGCGTTTCAGCATAGGGGCACCTCGGCTTCTGCTGCGCTCGCTTCTCTGATAGCGTGAAATCCTGCGTGCACGGCTGCGAGATTCGCTTCTAGCGCTTTGGGTTTGTCGCTCATCGTAATTGCCAATTCTTCTTTTATGTGCACTAGAGAGATCTGTGACGAGAGCAGAGCGGCGAGAGCGCCCAAAAGCACGACGTTGGCAAAGCGCGTCCCGGCCTCGCGGGCCAACCGAGTTGCATCAACGGCGACGATCCGTCCCAAGAATTTGATCTGCTCATGCAGGGTTTGGCTGCTCTTGGGACTGTTGACCAGAAGGGTGCTCTGGCGCTTCAGCCCTTCTAGGACTCCAGCCTCTTTGGCCTCGATCAAATTGGGGTCGAGCACCACAACCAGATCGGGCTGGTAGATACCACAGTGGAGACGGATCTCTTTACGGTCAAGTCGGGTGAAGGCCTTGACGGGAGCGCCGCTGCGTTCGGGGCCGTATTCCGGGAAAGCTTGCGCCCAGAGGCCGCCGCGCAGCGCTGCCGCGGCCAGAAGCTGGGCAACTGTTTTAGCTCCTTGGCCTCCTCGACCGTGCCAGCGAATCTCGATCACGGCTTCACCTCCACTACGCGGGAGAGGTACTGATCAATCCCTGCGGCGGCACGCTTGCCGTGCGCGACCGCTTCTACGACCGTGCAGCCCCCGTTGATGCAGTCGCCTCCGGCGAAGATGGACTCACAACTCGTCTGAAAGCTTTCGTTCACTTTCACCAAACCGCCGGCGAGCGCGATCCCAAATTGCTCCAGCAATTTGCTATGTCTCTCTTGTCCGATCGCCTTGATGACCGTGTCGACTTCCAAAAGAAATTCCGTGCCGGGGATGGGTTCGGGAGCGGGGCGGCCTGACTTATCCGGCGCACCCAGCTTCATGTGAATACACTCAATGGCGCGAACTCTGCCCTCACCGATGAACTTCAGGGGCGCAGTCAGCCAATAGAAGTGCACGCCCTCTTTACGGGCTGCTTTGACTTCGTGTTTGAAAGCGGGCATTTGGTCTTCGGTGCGACGATAGAGTATGATCACACTTGTGGCTCCCAAGCGCACCGCTTCGCGCGCCACGTCAATGGCCGTGTTACCGCCGCCGATGATCGCTACGGTTGAGCCGATCTTGGGAAGATCGCCGTTCTTGATCGCTTCGATAAATTCTAGCGAGTTCCAAATATTCGCAAGTCCTTCTCCCTCTAGGCGCGCGGGCAGGTCTCTCCCCAAGCCTACCCCCAGAAAGAGTGCGACGTGACGACGCTTCAGTTCTTCTGCAGATATATCTCTGCCTACGGTGAGTCCATAGTGAAACTTGACGCCCAAGCGCTCGATCATGGCAGCTTCTTGGGGGAGGGGCTCGCGCAACTGTTTGTAGGGGGCAATCGCCGAAGTGATCAGCCCGCCCGGAGCGGAACGGCTCTCGTAGATGACAACTTCATAGCCGCGCTTGGCCAATTCTGCAGCGCAGGCAAGTCCCGCCGGCCCCGCGCCCATGACCCCGACGCTCTGAAGCTTCGCTTGCGTTCTACTGAAAAAGTGCAGCTGTCTCTGGAGTGCCACATCGGTGGCGAATCGCTGCAGCCTGCCGATCTGCACGGCGCGACGCCCCTCTTTGACCAAGACACAGCCCCCTTCGCAAAGCTCTTCTACCGGGCAGACGCGCGCGCAGCTGCCCCCCAAGATATTGGCTTCAAAGATCAAGCGCGCGGCTTCATCGGGGCGGCCCTCGCGAATGGCTCTGATAAACTGGGGCACGGGCACTTGAGCCGGACAAGCTTCAAAGCATGGCGCGGGCGCCGATGGGCCTCCACACTCCAGACAACGATCGGACTCAAGAAGCACTTGAGATTCACTCAGGGGTGGGTGGATCTCCTCATAGACAGATAGGGCTCGCGGAAGATTCGTTGCGACCGCCATAGTGCTCGCCGCCTCCTTTCGTCACCCTTCGTCACTCTATCATAAGCGGGCTAGCAGCACAAGAGCCATGATGGCGATCAGTCTGACGATTGATTTTTATCAAAAAACCAAAGCCCCCGGAGGGGCTTAGAAGAATTCAGAATCAGAATCATAATCATAACGGAAGGAGCGGGACGGTCTGGGGTGAGACCGCCCCGCGGGAAAGGGGGTTCCGACTTGGCGTCTGCCGTTATCTGAACGGAACAGCCGCCAAGCCCTTCCTAAGGATGAGGGGGTAGAATAGCGACCTTTCCCGCTAGGTTCTCATGCCGGCCGACTCCGACGCACCCATTCGTAAGCGACCCAGAAGCCAAAGACGATCGCCGTGAGCAACAAGACGAAGATCATCTCGCCGCCGCTGGGGTTATAGGGTGAAGCGTCGGTCTGCGCCCAGCCCGCTCTCTCCAGCGAGAAGAGCCCGATCAAACTTCCCCAAAGCTTGCGCTTGCTCATAAGGCCCCCTTTCAGAAATCGCTCTCTATTGTAGCATAGCGGGCGAGCCCAAGGCAAATATCTGCTAGCGCCACAGGTTCTCGTCTTCGCCGGGGCCCACAGAGATAAGCGATAAGGGCAAGTTGATCTCGTCTTCAATAAAGCGAACATAGTCTTGCGCTGCACGAGGCAGATCCGAAAAATGGTGACACTCTCCCAGAGGCTCATCCCAGCCGGGAAGCTTTTCATAGATGGGTTCGCACTCGCTGAGCATCTCGCAGACGGCAGGAAACTCGTGCAGCGTACTGCCCTGATAACGATAGGCTGTCGCTACGGGGATCTCCGCAAGACCTGCGAGCACGTCGAGCTTGGTCAGCGCCAGCTCCGAGAGACCGTCGAGCTTGGAGACATAGCGCAAAGCGACGAGATCGAGCCAGCCACAACGTCGCGGCCGCCCCGTAGTTGTCCCGAACTCATGTCCCTGCTGTCGCAGACGATCTCCCAAGTCGTTATGAATCTCCGTAGGGAAGGGGCCGTGCCCGACACGCGTGGTGTAGGCTTTAGCCACCCCGATCACGCGGTTCACTCGGCTGGGAGGGACACCCGCGCCGGAGCCAATCCCGCCGATCGTCGCCGTCGAAGAGGTCACATAGGGATAGGTGCCAAAGTCGAGATCGAGCAGCGCGGCCTGAGCGCCTTCGAAGACGATCTGTTTCTCTTGTTCGAGGGCATCGTGCAAGAGCTGAACTGTATCTATAATGCGCTGGCGAAAAGTTTCTGTCAGCTTTAGCAGTTCGTCTCGCAGTGCTTCGCTCTGAAATTGCTGTAGCTCCTTCACTTCGGGCCATATGCTTTGGTAATGTGCCAAAACTCTTTGCAGTTTCTCTGGCAGCGTCTTGGGGAAGAGCAGATCGACCATTCTCAAGCCTATGCGCGCCGCTTTATCCCGATAGGCCGGGCCGATCCCCTTGGCCGTCGTATCGAGCGCCGATTGTGAGCCTTCCAAACGCTCAATGATGGGGTGATAAGGCAGCAAGAGATGTGCGCCATAGCTGATATAGATATTGGGTTCGCGGCCGCGCAGGGCGTCGCGCAGGGCGTTCCGCTCTTGCACGAGCGCGTAGGGGTCAATGACCATGCCGTTGCCCAAGACGCAGATGCAGTTCTCGTGCAGCGCCCCGGCAGGGATAAGATGGAACTTGAACTCTTGAGTCTCTGTTGGCTCGTCGTCACCGTTGGCTCCGACGAGCGCGGGGATGCGACTGGTGACGACGCGATGACCGGCATTAGTGCCGCCATTGAAGCGCACACAAAAATCAGCATCTCTACAGAGCAGATGGACGATCTTTCCTTTTCCTTCATCGCCCCATTGAGCACCGAGCACGGCTATTGCAGGCATAGTTGGTAGTGTCCTTTCTTGTTGTCTAGACTTTCAGGGTTACCTCTTCGCCAGTCAATTCACGCAATCCTTCAGCTGTGCGCACGATCAGTTTACCAGATTCGGAAAGCCCCAGCACCTGCGACCTCTCCCCCAGCCCCTCCCCTAAAGTGGGAGGGGAGCAGACAACAACGTGTTCGCCTACGCCTAAGATAGAAAGTTCTTGCCACTGCCGGCGTGCGAACTCAAACCCTTCCGTGAGAAATCGTTCATAATCTCGCACGATGGCTTCTAGGGCTACATCAAAGAATTCTTCGAGAGAGACAGATCGTCCCAGCTCCCGTGCCAGCGAGGTCGCCGGCACGCGCGTCTCTCTGGGAATTTCGTTGTTGACGTTAACACCGATCCCTGCGATGAGCCACTCGATCTTATGGGCTTGACTGCTCAGCTCGATCAAAATGCCGCCGAGCTTCTTATTTTCGATATACAGATCATTAGGCCACTTGACGCCCACGGGGATTCCCCATCGCTCTCTCAAAGCTCGCGCGAGCGAGACCGCGATCAAGATGGAGGTGCAGCCCGCTCGCTCAACGGCAATCGGCGGCCTCAGCAAGAGCGAGAACCACGCGCCGCCTCGAGGAGAAGCCCAGCTTCGCCCCAAGCGCCCCTTGCCCGCGCTCTGCTCTCTGGCGATGACCACTGTGCCTTCGGGGGCATTAGATCGCGCAAGCTTCTTAAGAGCGTCGCTGGTAGAATCGAGCACTTCAAATACAGAGGTCTGATAGATCATCTCTTGCGTACCAAGCCAATCTTAGCTCTGTGTCCGTTCACGTCCAGCTCCTTGCTGAACTCGACTCTGCCGAAAGAGTTGTCGCGTTGCAGCATGACAGCAAGTGTCTCCTCTTGAACGTGCCGGGCAAATTTCTCAAGAGCTGTCTGCACTTCAGAATCGGCCTCGTAGTAGAGCGCGATGCGATCCGAAATTTCAAAGCCCGCTTCTTTGCGGCACTCTTGCACTAATCTGACGAACTCGCGCACCAAACCATCTTGACGCAAAGCGTCGTCTATAGTCGTTTCGATTATGACGTGTGCAGGTCCGTCGTCTCCGCTCATGTATCCTTCTTTAGGCTCGGCCCACTTGCTATAGTCCTGATCTCTAACCAGCGTAATCGTCTGGCCCTGCACTGAAAGCTCGATCTCAGGCATATCTGCCCAGTGTAATCTGTTAGGTAACTCCAAGAAAGCCCTCTCGATTTCTGGTAATAAACGACCATATTTAGGTCCGACGCTGCTTTTTATCAAGCGTGCATCGTATACTTCATACTCACCCTCACGCAAATGAGACAAGCTTATCTGGGATAGGTTGTTCACGTTTAACTCGAGAGCGATTAAATTCTCTATCTCTGGTCTTAGCGTTCTAACCCCGCTTTGAAGCCAGTATACAGCTCGACGTAACGGTTGACGAACTTTGATTCGTGCTTTATTACGTGCTTGAAGCCCAGCTGTCACGATATGCCGAGCTTGCCGCATTTCTTCTTCCAAGTTTTCGTCTCTTAGCTGTGCTGCTACCTGCGGCCAGTCGCACAGATGGACGCTCTCCGGCATTTTCTCTGTCTTCAAATTCTGATATATCGCCTCGGCCAAGAAGGGGGTAAACGGCGCCATGAGCTTGACGAGTTCCAACAAGACTTCATAGAGCGTCGTGAACGCCGCCCTCTTGTCGGCGGTCCACTCGTTGCCCCAGAATCGCGCCCGCGAGTTGCGCACGTACCAATTGCTCAAGTCGTCTATAAACTGCTTGAGCACGTCGGCAGCCCCGACGATATCGTAGTCGTCCATAGACTGAGTGACGTTCTGAATCGTTGTTTGGAGTCGCGACAGTATCCAGCGGTCGAGGAGAGACCTCTCCCCTATCCCCTCCCCGACCCTCACCCCTCCCTCTCCCTGATAGGGAGAGGGTGCAGGGTGAGGGTGGGTTAGGTCCGGCTCGAATCGGTCAATCCCCGCATAGAGCGTAAAGAAGTTATAGACGTTCTTCAAAGTCTCCAGCGGCCCTTGGAAGTCGGCTACGCCTTGGAGCGAGAGACGCTTATCTTTCCATGGGGCGCTGGAAGAGTAGAAATACCAACGCACGGCGTCTGCGCCAAATTTGTTAATCAAATCCCAAGGGTCGAGCACGTTTCCCAGGCTCTTGCTCATCTTGCGGCCCTCAGCGTCAAGGCCCATCAAGTTCACCACGACGTGCTTGAACGGGTGCGGATACGGGTGATCTTCGTAGAGCAGCGTGCTCGTCACCAACAGCGAATAGAACCAGCCGCGCGTCTGGTCTACGCCCTCGGCGATGAAGTCCGCAGGGAACTGCTCTTTGAAGATCTCTTCGTTCTCAAAGGGATAGTGCCACTGGGCCGTGTGCATCATCCCGGAGTCGAACCAGCAATCTACGACATAGGGGACGCGCCGCATCGCGCCGCCGCACGAGCACTTCAGCAAGACTTCGTCAATCCAAGGACGATGGAATTCGACGCGCTGCGCGCGCTCCTCATCGAGAGCTAAGTCTACTAACTCTTGGCGGCTGCCGACGCAGTGCTCTCTCCCGCACTGCTCACAGGCCCACAGGGGCAGCGGCGTCCCCCAGTAGCGGTCCCGCGAGATCGCCCAATCTTTTAGGGTTTCTAAGAAATTGCCAAAACGCCCATCGCGAAAGTGCTCCGGGTGCCAGTGAATCTGTTGATTGTTCTCAATGATTTCTCTCTGTTTTGCGGTCGTCTTGATGAAGTACGAGTCGCAGGCGTAGTAGAGCAGCGGGGTCTTGCAGCGCCAACAGAACGGGTACTCGTGCTCGTATTTGCCCGACTTATACAGTAAGCCGCGCTGCTTCAAGTCTTGGACGATGACGGCGTCTGCGTCCTTGACGAATTGCCCCTGCGCGAGCGCAAATTTTTCCGTGAACTTGCCCTCTAAATCTACGGGATTGACAAAGGGCAGCTTCTCTTTCTGCCCAAGCTGATAATCTTCTTCGCCGAACGCCGGGGCGATGTGCACGATTCCCGTGCCGTCTTCGAGCGAGACGAAATCTGCTGCGACGACGCGATAGGCGCTTGGGTCGTCGCTGAGCTTATAAGCGGGCTCATAGCGCATCCCGACGAGTTCAGCTCCCGTGAGCGTCTCGACGATCTCGTGCGGCCCTTTGATGACCGACTCGACCAGGTCTTTTGCGAGAATGAACGTCTCGTTACCGACTTTGACTTTGGCGTATGAGAACTTCGGCCCGACAGCGAGCGCGATGTTGCTGGGCACCGTCCACGGCGTCGTTGTCCAGACGAGAAAGTAGGACCTTTCCTCCGGCCCTTCTTGGGGATTAGGTTGAACCCTCAGTTTAAAAAAGATAGACGGATCTTTCACCATCTCGTAGCCTTGGGCGACCTCGTGTGAGCTTAAAGAGGTACCGCAGCGCGGGCAGTAGGGCAGCACTTTGTGTCCTTTGTAGAGGAGCCCTTTGTTATAGATTGTCTTCAGCGCCCACCAGACGCTCTCGATGTACTCGTTCGTATAAGTAATATAGGCGTTTTCGAGGTCGAGCCAAAATCCCGTGCGCCGGAGCAATCGCTCCCACTCGCTCTTATAGAGCCAGACGCTCTCGCGGCACTTCTGAGCGAACTTGTCCAGACCGAATCTTTCGATCTCGGCTTTGCTCTGGAGCCCTAAACTCTTTTCGACCTCCAGTTCGACGGGGAGACCGTGAGTATCCCAGCCGCCCTTGCGCAAGACATAATAGCCCTTCATCGTCCAGTAGCGAGGAAAAAGGTCTTTGTTGACGCGGGCCATCAAGTGCCCCACGTGGGGTTTCCCGTTGGCTGTGGGCGGGCCCTCGTAAAAGACATAGGGCTTTTTGTCTTTCGTCTGTTGCAGGCTCTTCTGAAAAATAATGGCCTGCTCCCAAAACTTCAGCACGGCTTCTTCGAGCGCCAACGGGTCCGGTAACTTCTCGTACTTCGGCATAACGCAGGCCACCTCCATAAAAGATTTAAGATAGAAAGACTGTGCCGAGGGGAATGATACTGCACAGTCTGAAAGGCGTCAAGCTCCGACGATCATCTGCTATAATTAACGGGAATATCTTTCGCAAGGAGCTCTTAATCCCATGCGAGCCTCACGACATTCTTCTTTGCATCTACAAGCCTTCGCCAAGATCAATCTGGAGCTGAGAGTCGTCGGCAGGCGTGGCGATGGCTATCACGAGATCGAGACGCTCTTTCAGAGTATAGACCTGCACGACTCGCTCACCCTCAAGCTTCAAGAGAAACCCGGCATTGAGTTGAGGGTGCAAAGCCCCTGGCCACTCCCAGAAAGAGAAAATCTCGTCTATCGTGCGGCTGAACTCGTCATGTTCAGAGGGGCGCGCGACCGTGCTCCCCTACGAGGTGTCCGCATCACCTTGGAGAAGCGAATCCCCATAGGGGCCGGGCTCGGCGGGGGCTCCAGCGATGCCGCCGTGACGCTCGTAGGGCTTAACAAGCTGTTGGGCTTGCAGCTCCATAACACTGAGCTTCATTCATTGGCTCTCAAGCTGGGCAGCGATGTACCCTATTTTTTAGTTGGGGGACTCTGTCGTGGGCGCGGGCGTGGCGAGCTGCTGGAGCGACTTCCGTCTCAATGGGGGGACTATACGTTCGTGTTGATCAAACCGCCGTGCTCGCTCTCTACAGAAGCCGTCTATCGCGAGTACGATCGTCTGGTGAAGCAGGGCTGGCGACCACCCACTGACTGCACCAACGACCTAGAACAAGCAGCTACGCGGCTCTGGGCGCAGCTCAGCGCATGTCGCCCATTGTTAGCCGAACTCAAACCTGATCTCTGGGGCATGAGCGGCAGTGGGCCGACGTACTACGCCGCGTGGCGTTCGCGAACGAGCGCATCCCAAGCCTATCAAGCGCTAGAAGAACTGAGAAAAGACAACTATTGGGTCGCACAAGCGCATCCAACAGAGAAGGGCTATCATATTAAGTAAATTAAGTAAGATGTAAGGGCAGACCCAAGGTGTCTGTCCTTGGGCTACCCTCCCAAACTGGACATCACGGTCTGAGTGATCTGGCCCTCTTCCCAATGATGCCCCCACGGCTTGATCTCTAGGGCTTTCAGAATACCCGCGGCAATGGCCTCGCCATCGCCCCGACGAATGGCCTCCCGTAAATTAACGTGCAGGTCATACGCCAGACAGGGCCGAATCTCGCCGTTGGCCGTCAAGCGAATACGGCTGCACGTCGCGCAGTATTTGTCCGAGATCGGCGTGATGAAGCCCAGTTTGCCCGGCGCACCGGGGGCTTTCCAGTAGCGCGCCGGGCCGTTTCCCTTCTCTTGAACGGGGACCAATCTATAATCTTTAATCAGGCGTTCTTTGACTTGGGTGAGATTGAGATATCCTCCCATGCCGTTGAGGCTGAGCGCCTCGCCGATGGGCATCAATTCCAAAAAGCGCACCGTCACTCTCTCCAAGAGCGTCAAACGAAAGAGATCGTCTATCTCGTCGTCGTTAAAGCCCCTGAGGATCACAGCGTTGATCTTGATCGGAGTCAGTCCAACGTCAATGGCGCGACGGAGCCCGTAAAGCACAGTCTGCAAGTCCCCGAAGCGCGTGATCTTTCGGAATCTGTCGGGACGCAGTGTATCCACGCTGACATTGATACGATCCAGTCCGGCCTCTTTGAGATCTTGGGCCAAGGATTCCAAAAGCATCCCATTGGTGGTCAGCGCTATCTCTTTGAGAGCGCACTCGTTCTTAAGACGATAGATCAGCTTGGGGAGCTGGGGTCTGACCAACGGCTCTCCCCCAGTAATGCGCACGCTCTCGATGCCCAGCTTCTGCGCGACTTTGACGACGGTGATGATCTCGTCGAAGCTCAGCACGTCTTTCGGGTCGAAGAACTTGACGTGCAACGGCATACAGTAGTGGCAGCGCAAGTTGCAGCGGTCTATGACCGAAATGCGCAGATAATTCACGGTGCGACCGAAACGGTCTTTCATAAAGATTATAATGTTAACTGATCGGCAATTCTTTGACAACAGCCATAGGTCGGTGCGCCAAGAGATTGTTACCAGGGGGAGGTGTGGCGCTGGCTGAGAAAAGCGGGCATCCTCTCACGGGCAAAGTTTTGGAAGAGTGCCCAGGGAGGAGGCCCACTATGGAACTATCGTACCAGGAAGTCTACGCC
>JAJHSH010000060.1 GCA_022683945.1 Candidatus Acetothermia bacterium
CCCCTAAAGAGGGAGGGGAACTCCCCCTTCCCTTTAGGGAAGGGGGCCAGGGGGTTAGGTCTAGGCATAGACCGGCGTGTACATCGTTTCTTTGAGCTTCAGCTCAGCGCGTTTCTTGTCCAAGTGCGCCAGAATGGCCTTCGCTGATTTGAGCGGGTCAACCTCAAAGATGAACTTGCCGCCTACGATCTTCTCCAAGTCTTCCGTCAAGAGCTTGTGCATCTTCGGGCTGCCCAGCGTAGGAAAGGGCGTGTTGAAGTGCACCAAGGCCCCCGACGCGACAAAATAGAATCCGATGGCGACGGCTTTTTCGCTCATCCATTCCGGCGCAGAGCCGGCCACAGGCAACCTCCCGAAGTCCTCCCCTAGGCCGCCCTCGCTCACGATCTCCATGAGCGTTGTTAAGACCCTGGAGTTGTCCACGCACGCGCCGACGTGCAAGACCGGCGGGATGCCGACGGTCTCGCAGATCTCTTTCAGGCCCGGACCGGCATACTGATAAGCCGCTTCAGGTCTTAACAAGCCGCACTTGGCGTCGGCGATTGCCGAGCAGCCGGAAGTCACCACCAGCACGTCATTCTTTAGAAGTTCTTGAGTGAGGGTGAGATGACCCCAATCGTGCGGGGTGTTGGGATTGTTGCAGCCCACGACGCCGACGGCTCCGCGCAGCCGCCCGTCCATGATCGCGTCGTTGAGCGGTCTAAAAGTGGCGCGATAGCGCCCACCGAGGAATTTGAAGACCGACTCCGTAGTAAAGCCGGCGATCATGTCCATAGACTCATCGGGGATCTGGGTCCGGCGCGGCTCGCGTTTGGGGAAGTTTTCAATAGCGCGCCGAAGGATCTCTTTAGCCGATTCGATGGCGTGCTCTTCTTGGAACTCGACGAACTCGACGTTGGGGAATTTCGCCTTGGACGAAGTCGCAATGAGCTTCGTATGAAAGCATTGCGACAGACTCACGAGCGCCGGCATGACGCACTGAACATCTACGACCATCGCGTCCACAGCTCCCGTGGCCAGAGCCAATTCTTGCTGCAAGAAGTTCCCAGCAACGGGGATGCCGTGACGCACGAGAATCTCATTGGCGGTGCAGCAGATACCCGCGAGCGTGATCCCTTTCGCTCCGTTCTGCTGGGCGAGTTTCCGCAGTTCGGGATCTCGGCTGGCAACGACGAGCATCTCCGAGAGCAACGGCTCGTGACCGTGAACCACAACATTCACTTCGTCTTTTTTCAAGACCCCCAAATTGACCCGTGACCGTATGGGCGTTGGGGTGCCGAAGAGAATGTCTTGTAACTCTGTAGAGATCATCGAGCCGCCCCAGCCGTCAGCCAATGCCGTTCGCATCGCCTGCAAGATAATATTATAGTAGTCCGTATCTACACCCATCGTCGTGCGGTGCATCGTCTCGACGACCTCTCGGTCTATCCCACGAGGCATGATCCCCAGCTTGCGCCAGAGCTCTTGGCGGGGCTTGGGAGCGCGATGAGAAAACGTCAGTTCGCCCTCTTGCTGGCCGAACTCGGCTAAGATTTTTCGAGCCAGAGACTTGCCGATCTCAGCGTCGCTCTTGGAGTCCGGCCCGATGCCGAACTCCACGGCGATCTTTCTAAGTTTCTGAGAATCTTTGATGCGATAGCTGCCCTTGCCTTCGGCGGCCATCAGCAGCGTGTGGGCGACGTCGCGCCCGTGGTCGGAGTGAGCTGCCGTCCCCGCGGCGATCATCCGTGCGATATGTCGAGCCGTGAACGTATCGGCATCGGCGCCGCAGACGCCGCGCTTGGGGCCGCTCCCGAACGGGTCAATCCGACATGGACCCATATTGCAGATTCGGCAACACAAGCCCAACTGTCCGAAGCCGCACTGGGGTTGTTGTGCCTCCCAGCGATCCCAGATCGTCTCCAGTTGCTCGGACTTGGCGATCTGGAGCATCTGCACTGTAGCTCGGTCTACGCTCTTCTCTTTCATGGTTCCTCCTTCAAATTTTATCTCAAGCTCTCTTCCGATAGGCCTTCAAATAACTGTCGCTATAGATCTCTTTATTTAAGATCAGCTCAGCCGTCGCTACGGCGTTCACCAACTCTGTGTCCATCACATTGCAGATCGCCGCGTCGCAGCCAGCAGCCATCGCCATCACTAAGAACGTTCGATTGATCAGCCCTCGTTCTTCAGCCTTCGAGCAGATATTACTCAACCCAACTGATATATGCGGCGGCGGATCGGAAATCATCGCGAACTGTCTTATGGCTTCCAGAACGTTCTTGCCCTGCTCTTGCATAAATTTTAAGGGCATCACGATGGGATCGAGATAGATTCTATCTGGAGTCAAGCCGGCTTCGCTGGCGACGGCGAAGATCTTCGCCCCCAGCTCAACTCTTCGGTCTACATCTTGTGGGCTGCCGCGCTCGTCCATCACGACTCCGATCAGACCACCGTCATACTTCACGGCCAGCTCAACTAAGGGCATCAGTTTGCTCTCTTCGGCGGTCGTGCTGTTGATGATCAATGGCCGAGAGCCCGCGACTTCTCTGTGAGTCTCCAGCCCCGCGCGCATCAGTTCTAATTTATTGCAGTCAACCGAGAGCGGCGTCGGGACGGCTTCACAGACGGTCTTAATCAGCCAACTGAAGTCTTCCGGGCTTTTGGAGACCGCGCCCAAGTTGACGTCCAGATAGTCTGCCCCGGCTTCGGTCTGTTTCTTCGCCCACTCTTGAATCGGGGCTTTCTTCTTCTCTTTGATGGCAGCTCCAATATCTTTGAAGCTCCCATTGATGCGCTCGCCAATCAGAATCATTTCAGACCATCTCCCATCAACTGTTTAATCGCTTCTCGCACGCTGGCGACGGCCTGGGGATGGCGCAGGACTAAAATATCTGCGCCGGTCAACAGATAGACATAAGCCGTCGTCGCCTCCCACAGCGGCCCGCGCTCTGTCTGCTCGCCCCACTCGGGTAGCTCTTGCTCACTCGCTCTGGCTTCTTTGACGCCCCAGACTTCGATCCCGATGTCACAAATCATGGGCTGCGAGAGCATTTTATCTCCGCGCAACGCTGCCAATCGGGCGCGCTCCATCACCGAATAGACGTACTCCAACCCGTAGCCCAGCGCCGCGCTCGTGGGGTACATAACGATATCTTCGGGCTTGAAGCCCATGTCTGTAGCGAGAATATTGACTTGCTTGGCGATATTCACATCGCAGGGCGACTCGGCGATCAGTTTGTGCTTGTACGCCGTGCAGAGCGCGACTAACGTTTTATAGTTATCTTCCGTGATCGTGCCCAGCAGACAGTTTTCTCCCGACGCGGCTTCGGCAACTGCCGGAAAGATCTCGTTGTCTTTGTCGTCGTTGCCCGTGCCCCAGACAATTAACGGCACACCGACAGATTCTAAGAGACGCTTGACAGCTTGTGCAGCTTCTTGGGGGCCGCGATTCTGCCCCACGGGATCACAGCCTGCAAGTCTCAGACAGATCAAGTCTGCGCCGTACTGCTCGACGCATTTCTTGGCCCACAGCCCCGGATCGTGCCAGACGTCCCGAAAGTGTTCGGCGAGCACCGCTGGCCAATCTTGCGGGGCGACGTTCCAAACTTCCATAGCGATAACAGACGGGTGCGGCATCGCACCTTCGAAGTGATGAAAGGGCAGCGAAGTTGCTCCGCCCACCGTGACTCTCTTCGTGCGCGTCCCACCTTCTTCTTTAGTCGCGCCCAGTGTCACACGGTTGATCGTATTTGTCCAAGTCTTCTTCACATCGGGGATCGTTACGGGCATCTAGGAGCCTCCTTCGTTCTTCAGTATCTTTTCTAGGATTGCTCTGACCGCGAGCCTTGCCGGCGAAGAGATGGGCAATTCACGTAATGGATGCCCTTCCAGACTCAGACTGAGTAACGCTTCATCTCTGGGAATCTCTCCTACGCAATCAAGCCCCGTTCGCGCGATTCTCCCCTGAATGAGCTCTCGCCCAGGCTCTGATAGCGTTCCGTTGTTGAGGTGATTCCACACTAAAAATCTCTTTCTGATCTGCAACTTCAGTTCGTCGGCGAGAGCGTTGATCCGCTCGGCGGCCTGCAAAGAGACGGGATAGCCGTCGCTCACGATCAAGAGCAGATCAAGCCCTTGAGTCGTGCGCCGCGAGAGATGCTCTAAGCCCGCTTCGTTATCGAGCACCACATACTTATAGTTCTTGCTCAGCACGTCCATATACCGTCGCAGTACGTGATTGACAGCGCAATAACAGAAGGGCCCCTCGCCGCGGCCCATCGCCAAAAGATCGAGCCCGTTGCTCTCAACCAGGCACTGCTGCAGCCCGTACTCTAAGTACTGATCTTTGGTGACCCCCGGCGGCAAGTCTTTGATCTTTCTCAAAGTCTCCTCGCGCAGCTCGCCGATGGTCTGCTCGACGTTCAGACCCAAGACCTGATGAAAATTCGTATTGGGGTCGGCGTCAATCACCAGCACCGGCCCTTCGCGGCGCTCGACGAGCAACTGAGCTATCAGACCCGCGACCGTCGTCTTGCCCACTCCGCCTTTGCCGGCAACGCCAATGGTGAATGCCATAGTTTGGGCCCTCACCCCGCCTTCAGCCCCCCTCTCCCGTCTGTGAGGACGGGAGAGGGGCTGGGGGTGAGGGCCTTAACTCCCTGCGCGTTTAATCTCTCCTGCACCGACGGAAAGCGCTCGATCTCCGTGTGCGGCAAAAATTTCGCCGCGAGAAACTCTTCGTAATAGTGCGGGAAGCTAATCAGATCATAGTACGTGACGTTCTTGGCAATCTCGTAGCTCTTCTCCAGCGCTTCTTGGGAGAGGAGCGTCAGCTTGGCTCCAATCACAGACGTATTGCCCACGAAGCGAGTCTTCTCTAGCGGCAGATCGGGGATCATCCCGATCGTAATAGCCTTCTCGCGGTCGAGATAATTCCCAAAGCCTCCTGCCAGAAAGACTCTATCAATGTCGTCGAAGTCGAGAGCGAGTGACTTCATCAAAATAAGGGCTCCGGCGTAGATCGCCGCTTTGGCTCTCAAGAGATTTTCGATATCGGCCTGCGTGATGACGATCTCCTTGCCCGTCCCCGTTCGCTGCGCCGGAACGACGACGAATTCTGATAAGCCGTCGTGCGTTCGGATGCGCGGGCTGGCTTCGGGCAAAAGCCTCCCGGATCGGTCCACCAAGCCGGCTTCAAAGAGCCCCGCGACCAAGTCTATCAGCCCGGAGCCGCAGATCCCCTTGGGTTTGGCGTTGCCCACGGTCTTATAAATAAGATGGCCATCAGCGGCGATCTGGACGCGTTCAATCGCGCCACGGCTTGCTTTCATGCCGCACTTGACTCCAGAACCTTCAAAGGCCGGCCCGGCCGAGGCCGAACAGGCCACCATCCAGTCTTTATGGCCGATGACGATCTCGCCGTTGGTGCCCACATCTATCAGCATGACCGTCGTATCAGATTCGTAGAGCCCGGTGGCCAAAATCCCGGCGGTGACGTCGCCGCCGACCCAACCGCCGATAGCTGGGAGACAGTAGAGAAGCCCACGCGGGTTGATCTGAATTCCTACTTCGGCAGCGCGCACCGGCGGGGGCGCCGTCGAGGACGAGACATACGGATCGCGCCGGATCGAAGCTGGGCCAAGCCCCAGTAAGAGATGCATCATCGTGGTGTTGCCCGCGCAGAGCACCGCCCAACAGTCGTGCTGGGCGATCTTGTTGCGCGCCACCAACGCCGTAATCAAATTATTAACGTCGTTGACGACGGTCTTTTGCAGTTGTTCCAGTCCGCCGCGCTCGGCATAGAGAATTCTTCGGGTGACCTCTTCGCCGTAGGCGCGTTGCGAATTGTACATCGCTTCAGCGTCCATCATCCCGCCCGTCTTCAGATCCAACAGATGGGCGACAACAGTAGACGTGCCAATATCAACGGCGATCCCGTAATTGTTCTCCGAGAGATCTCCACCCTCGATCTGCAGGATTTCGACGGTGCCGCCGCGCCACCCTAGAGTTGCCGTCACTCTCCACTGGTGCTGACGGGCGAGCTTGGGCAGGGCTTGCAAGACTTTCAGTCCTGTCTGCATGATGGGGATCTCGCGCCGGCGGCGGATCTCGCGATAGAGCCGTTGCTCGTCTCCCAAATTGTCTTGCAGCGACGGGGGAGTGAGTTCTAAATAAAGCTTCTGCACCAACGGCTCGTGCCTGAAAGAGACTTTCTCTTCTTGGTAGAGCGCCCGAAAGCGCTGCGCGTCTATGTCTATTAAGATCTGACCCTCTTCGGCGCGCGTCTCGGGCGGGACTTCGACTTCAACATCTCCCAAGACTTTCGTCTGGCAGGCCAGCACATAGCCTCGCTGGACTTCGTGGCGATTCAAGAGGGTCGTCGGTGCGGCGTCTATATTGCCGTTTTTAATAATAAGCCGGCAGCGTCCGCAGATGCCGTCGCCGCCACAGATGCTTGCCAGCTCGACGCCGGCAGCTTTAGCAGCGGCTTGCAGCGTCACGCTGCGCTCGACCTCGACGGTCACTTCGTCTGGGTGAAACGTCACTTTGGGCATCATCAGCTCCTAGGCCCTCACCCCGGCCTGCGGCCACCCCTCTCCCGTTCCGACGGGAGAGGGGCCGCGCGGGGGGTGAGGGCCTTTTTCACGCCTTCCATTCGTTCTTCAGATACGCAGGAAGCCCCGCGGCCTCTTCAGGGCCGACCAAAACTTCCCAACCGCCGGTGTCTTCGATCTCGCCCTTGAGCACGGCGACCAAACCGGGGATGACTAATCTCTTGTGCGCGACTTGATCCATGATCCCGTAGTTTTTCATCGTCTTGACGATCACCTCTGCCGTTAGTTTGTCATCAGCGTAGGCATTGAGAACCCCTAGCCCGCCCGTATCCACAACACCGATATAGGCCGGGACACGGCTGTTCTCGACTTCGCCCTCGACCGTGAAATAAGTAAGCGCGAAGTTCGTCGTGACCAAGACCGGCGACTGTGAGTTCGGCTCGCCCACTTTATAGAGCTTCGCTTCCACCGCGTTGGGCACCTGCGGATCTGTAAAGATATTCTGTCGCGTGGTCAAGATGGGCAGGAGCTGCCAACGCTCCGTTCCGTCCATCACAATTAAGCCGGCGTACTTGCAGACAAACGCCGACGCTTGCGCGGTCTCGATGAACGGATTCTCTTCGTGGACGGCCATCATCACGGGGTAGCCCAGCGCTCTAAAATTCTTCTCCAGCGCGAGCCGACGGAGCTGGGTTAGCTTCGTCAGGCCGTCGGCGGTCAGCGTGGCTTCGGGTTGCAAGAGCAAGTCTTCAAGGCCCAGCGCTTTGATCTCTTGAACCAGCTCAGCCAGCTCTTCTAAAGTGGCCGCGCGCACCGCCAATGGGCACTTAAACTCCTTTGCCAGTGCCGCGAGGTCTTTGAAGTTCTCTTTGGTCGCGGCACAAATTAACGGGCGTCGGTCGGCGCAGATTTCCAGAGATGCCTTGAGCGCTTGCGAATCTTGACTGATCAGAACAAGCGCCAGCGGAGACTTTTCTGCAGCGAGCTTGACGGCTGTAACGAACTTATTGCCGTTGCTTGTCGTCTGCTCAACGGCAACGGCGTTGACGCCGATCTTCTGCCCCACGCGCACGAACTGTAGCTGACTGATCTTCTCGATGCGCTGCTCAGCGTCCGCGCTATTGTCTTTCACGCGAATGGCAACGGCGGTGGGATGATGAAACTTCTCGTCGTGCCTGAAAAGCACTGTCTCGCCGCCGACTTTGAACGCGCGCTCCCCAGCCCCAACGGTGACGGTGCGCATCGGCGGGGCTTGGGCTTCCGAGAGCGCGGCCTTCGCTTCTGCTGAGACATGGGGACACTGCTCTAAGCCAACTTTCTTGGCAGCGACCTGCATCGCGAACGCCATGCACGTCGGGAAGTTACAGTCCCCACAATTGGTCTTGGGCAGATGTTTATAGATCTCGATTCCCGTGAGTTTGGCCATAGTCAGCTCCTTCAGGCGACAATCGGCTCTAGCTCCAGCACCGGGTGCCCCACGCGCTGCAAGAACTCCACCAGCTCTTCGCTGGTCGTTGCGTCTTTCTCTGTGGCGATCTTGTCGAAGAGTTCGGGCATCCCGATCTCGGCCAGTCGTTTTTCTAATCTGTCTTTGATCTCTTCTTTCAGTTCGCTGGGCATCCAGACCAATCTCTTAATGCCGCCCTCGGCGCTGATAAATTTCTCGCTCGTCAGATAGAGCTTGCCCACGCCCAAAAAGCCCGGCGTCTGCACGCCGCCGCCGACTTCGCCGGCCATCGTCGAGAAGGTCATGCCGATGGGCGTCTCGCCCTGATACTCACGACTGGCGATCATCACGCCGTTTGTTTCTGGCAGCACGGCGACCAAACACTCAAAACAGCCACACGAAGTCTGGGGATCTTGCATAATCGAGTACATCGAGACGCTCTCCAAGTTTCCATTAGAGGCGCCCTTGACGTATGCGTTGACGCCCTCCCAAATCCCCAAGATTTGCTCAATCACGCGACCCTTGGGCACGGGTTTGTTCGGGCCGTGCTGGTCCATCTCATAGGAAGCGCCGCAGTCCAGCCACGTGTACGCGCCGCAGAGCCCTAAGCGCTGCGGCGTGACGATACAGACGTGATTGGGAGCGTAGCTCTGGCAGAGAATGCAGCTGTAGAAATTCTCTACGTCTTCGTCTTTCATCCCCAAGACGCGCTCGTCGCGCTGGCGATAGATCTCGCGCGCCTCTTTGAGCAACTGCTCGACTTGCGCTTGATCGGTGATGACTTTGACTTGTACTTTGTCCACGAGCGCGCCAAAGTCTTCTTTGAACTTGGCGATTAGAACTTCTCCGTAGTGCTTCAAGCGGAAGCCCTTCTCGTAGGCTTCTTTGGAGATGCGCACCCAGGGGATGTCTCGCTGTCCGATGTGCATCACGCCGTTGATGCAGCTAATAAAATGATGGATACGGCGCTCGAGCACAGGCTCGAAGTCCGTCTTCAAATTCCGTCCGGCAACGTCAATGAGCACGCCGAGGGGCATAGCTTTGCCCTCTTGGGCTTGGTCAATATCGGGGCCGACCAACTCGATCAACCCGTCTTCGACTTCGCCCATCGGCTTGGCGCGCAGCAGCTCAAACGCCGTGCTGTATTTTCCGCCAAATTCGACATAGAGATTCTCTTTGCGCACGCGCTCGCCCTCGAAGCTCGCCCCGTAGGGGACGGGAATGGGGATCTTAGAGAGCTTGAGCTTGAGCCCACGGACCTCGACGGCTTTTTGAATGATCTTATCTAAAGAGACTCCGGAGACGACGTGCTCATAGGTACAGATGCCCCTGGGCAAGATCTGGGGGATAGGAACGTCAGCGATGACCGGGAAGCCGTAATTGATCGCGCCCGCGGCCGTGGCGTATTTCTCATCCGTCAGCAATTGCCCCGTACCGTTGACTCCCGGATCGGCTCCGAGCGCCAAGACAAACGCGAAGACGCGCTCTTTGTTATAGAGCAAGATCTTGCGCGCGGCATCGAAGCTGCCGGGCTTGATTCCCCCAAACGTCATAGCTCCGCGGGCAGCAAAGTTGAGCGCATAGACGGCCGCGCCGACGTGCTTGCCGTAGGGGACTATATAAGTATCCCAGCCCATCTCGATATCTTCTTCTTGGAGCTGCTCGGCCATCGAGCGTCCCTGGGAGTCGCCGGCGATAAAGATGAGAATATTTCGTTCTTGCAGGCCACGAGCGAGCTCGACCGCGTCTCTGTTCGTGGGCAACGCCCCCACACAAGCCGCAAAGCCCGGCATACGACCGTCTACTAATTTGATCCCTTGGGTCCTCAAGATCGCATCGTCGGTGAAGCCCAACCAGGGCGGCTCCGGCTTGTAGCTGGGGTCTAAGTATTTCAGAGCTTCGATGATCTCCTCGGCGATCAGTGTGGCTATTCCTGCATCCAGCGCGTTCCCCAGATAGGGGAGCCAGAGGCTCTCTTCGGGCACCGGCGGCAAGAGGTCTTTGGCGTGCCCCAACGCTTCTTGGCAATCTTTGAGCGTCTCCACTTTCAGGCCCAGCAGCGCCAAGATCAACGGTAAGTTATAGGCCGTGTTGGGGAAACCCACTTTCTTTTCGGGTTTATAAGTCCCTATTGCTTCTTTGAGTCTCGTCTCGGCCTCCGTGACGTACTTATGCGCGCCGCGAATCGCGGCCGACGCGATGATTTTGGACATGGTTCACACCCCCACAGTTTGAACTAATTCACGAAATTCGCGTTCGACAAATTGCTCTCTGTTCTCCGCAATTAGGGGCAAGAGATACCCCAGATCGAGCCCCGGCTCTAACAGCTCTTCTTTCACCCCAGCGACATTGACGCGTCGGTCCATCAAGATACGGAGCAGCCCTGCTCTCTCAATGGGAAGATCACCGACGAGCACAAATCCCACTATCGTCTCATCCTTCAAGAAGATCTTTCGGTAGATTCCCGGCGCGGGTCTGAACTCCAACGTCTCGTCGTGTTCGCCGCTTCGGCCTCCCAACGGGCCCGGCGTCAGCACCGCCAATCCCGCTGAAATCACGGGCACTCCAAAGAACTGCACGCTGTTCTGTCGCATCGAGCCGCGATAGACGGTCTCCTGGCCGAGCATATTTAAGGCCGCAATGCGCCCTTGCTCGACGGCGCAGGGCCAGAGCGCGTTGATCCACGCCTCGCCGCGAAGGACATCACGCGCTTGCGCGACGTCGCCTGCCGCGTAAATATTCTCTATGCTCGTGCACAGATAGTCGTCTACGAATACCCCGTAATCTTTACGAAGCTTCGTATCTTCAAGAAGCTCTAGGTTAGGATCTACGCCCTTGCCCACGACGACCAAATCGCACGCGAAGACCTCGCCCGAAGCCAGCTGAACACCTTCGACCCCAGAGTTGTTCTTCCCCAACAGTGCAACGGGTTTGGCCTTGGTGCGGATGGGCACGCCGTTCCGCTCAAAGATCTCTTCAAAGATTCGGGCCGAGCTTTCGTCAAGCATCTGTGAGAGCGCGTGGGGCGAGTCCACCAAGACCGTGACATGCAAGCCGCGTTCTTTGAGCGCGGCGGCGGCTTTTAAGCCCACCAAGCCCCCACCCAAGACGACGGCCCGCTTGGCCTTGGGCAGCCAGCTTAAGATCGCTTTGGCGTCCTCCTCGAGCTTGCGCAACCCGAAGACCCCCCCTCTCTGTCTTATCCCTTCAACAGTGGGAAAGCGCGGCGACGAACCCGTCGCCAAGAGCAACTTATCATAAGCGACGGTTGTGCCGTCTTGCAGATGGACTTGGCTCTTTTCAGTATCGAGTCCCACAGCTCGCGTGAAGAGCGTTTTAATTTTATATCTCTCGAAGAAATCGCGCGGACGATAGAGCAACTGATCTTCGTCGAGCTTCCCCGCCAGATAATACGAGAGCAACGGACGAGAATATATAACTCTCTCATCGGAGACCATCACGATCTCTGCACCGGCGTCATAGCGACGCAGGGCCTCCGCAGCGGTGACCCCAGCGGCTGAAGCCCCCACAATAACATAGCTTGCACTCTTTGCTTTCGGGTTCATCGCACCACCTCCCAAGGCCGTTCTATGGGCCGTGCGAGCACGCTTTCGAAATCTTCGAATCTTCCCGCGAAGAGCGCATCCGTAGGACAAGATTCAACGCACGCATAGCGCGCGCTCTCTCTTCTCTCTTTGCGATCGGGACAGAGATCGCACTTGAGGGCTTTTACTCTGGGCGTGATCGCGCCGTAGGGGCAGCTCATCACGCACATCCAGCAGCCGACGCACTTATCTAAATCACAGACGGTCTCGCCGTTGACTTTGTGCATGGCGCTGGTGATACAAGCGTCAACGCACGGGGCCGGGTCGCAGTGATGACATCCCAGCGAGAGGGCCACGCCCCCGATAGCGACCCGGAAGGGATTGGCTCCCAGTCTCTGGACGCGGCGGCGCGGCGGGCCCAAATCTCCGTTGAGGACGGCGGCAAAGAGTTCCTTCGACGATGTGTGTTCCACCGCGCAAGCGATTTCGCAAGCGCGGCAAGCGACACAACGTCGTGGGTCACAGAAGAGTCGCTCCATCTTGGCTTCCTTTCTGTAGGGACGACCGGCCCGGTCGTCCCTACTCTATCGTTCTTCTTCTTCACCCTCACCCAGCCTTCGGCTGCCCTCTCCCTTCAAGAGATAGGGTTTCGCTGCGCTCTAAGATCGTTTTGATCTCTTGCTCTATGAGAGGATCGCTCAGATTTAAGGGGCCGCAACGACGCAGGCTCTCGCTGTACGGAATCGCCCCTATCAAAGAGAATTTCAAGTGTTCTTGGATAACATCTGTCTCCGTCGGTTCGCGTATCTTGTTGGCTACTGCCAAGATCTTTTCTATCCCGATCTCTCGGGCCAATTTGTAAATGCGCCTGGCCGTCAGCAGGCTGACCCCATCCGGCTCGACCACAATAAGAAGCGCATCAACGCCTTGGGCCGTTGCGCGGCCCAACGGCTCCAAGCCCGCCTCGAAGTCCAAGAGCACAAGTTCGTTTCGCTCCAGCACCAAGTGCTGGATAAGACTCTTGAGAAACGTATTCTGGGGGCAGGCGCAGCCGCCTCCGCCCCGGCGGATCGGCCCCATGACGATAAGTCTGATCCCGTCTTTTTCGGCAGCGAACTCTTCGGGAATATCGTCCACCTTGGGGTTGAGCTTCAAAAAGCCGGAGCCCACGCGCCCCTCGATGAGCTCTTCCAGCTCAACAATGGGCTGAATCTCCTCAGAGAAGCCGAGCGTGGTTGCAAGAGTGGGATTAGGGTCTGCATCTACGGCCAAGACCCGCCTTCCCTGAGCAGCAGCTTCTTTGGCGAGTAAGGCCGAGAGCGTCGTCTTGCCCACGCCGCCCTTCCCGGAGATCGCGATCTTCATAATTAGTAAGCATTGTAGGAGAAGCTCTGTATCTTCGGCCATGATGAAAATCAATTTGAAAACTAGCAAAGATCAAGTAGGCTGTTTATTGATAAAAGTCACCTTGGGGCTTGCGCGCTGTCATGGACGATGCCGAAGAGCGCTATTATTCTGGGTAGGAGCTAAAGATGCGCAAGAAAAAACGATATTTCACGCACCGATCTCTGGCGCGCCAAGCGCGCCGGATGTCAGTCCGTATTCGTCGCTTGAAGCAAGGGCATCCGGTGCAGCTCTTGCCCGAAAAGTCGGCGCTCTTGATTCTCGATATGCAGCGATACTTTCTCGATTCTGCTTCTCATGCGTATATCCCTAGCGCTCCGGCGATCATCCCCGGACTCTTGCAGCTCTGCGAACTCTACAGAAGTCGAAATCTGCCGATCATCCTCACACGTCACGTCAACTCACCAGAAGACGCCAAAGCTCTAGGGCGTTGGTGGCGCGATCTCCTTCAAGCCCAAGATCCCCTGAGCGAGATCATCCCGGAACTGTTAAAATATGACGCCCTCGTCATCGAAAAGAGCCAGTATGACGCTTTTTACCATACAGATTTGGAAGACCGGCTCAAAGCAAGAGATGTGCAACAGTTGGTGATCGGCGGCGTGATGACGCATCTCTGCTGCGAGACGACGGCGCGCGCGGCCTTTGTGCGGGGATTGGATATCTTCTTCACCGTGGACGGCACGGCGACTTATACTAAAAATTTTCACCGGGCGACGCTGCTCAATCTCGCCCACGGCGTGGCAACCCCGGCGACGGTCTCAGAGATATTGTCGCTCTATGACTATGATGAGTGCGAATGATGTGACGATCATCGGCGCGGGCCCGGCGGGCATCGCCGCGGCGGTGCAATTAAGACGCTACGGTCTAGACCCGCTGGTATTGGAGGCTCAACGTGTTGGCGGGCTTCTGTGGAACGCCCATCGGGTCGAAAACTATCTCGGCTTCCCGTCGGGGATTTCGGGCCACGAACTTGTGGAACTCTTTCAGAGACAGCTTGAGACGTGGAGCGTGCCGGTGTTTTTTGAAGAAGTGCGCCGACTCTCTTTCTCCGATGGGCTCTTTCGCATAGAGACCGACAGAGTGAGAATCTCTCGGTTCGTGATCGTGGCCACGGGGACTCAGCCGGTGCGCGCCGAGATAGCCGCGAGCCTCCGGTCATCCGAGATCAGAGAAAGAATCTTTTATGAGGTCTACCCTCTGTTGGGAATCAGAGCGAAGAAGATCGTGATTATGGGAGCAGGCGACGCTGCTTTTGATTATGCTCTGAATCTCGCAGCACGCGACAACGACATTGCGATCCTCCATCGCAGCGCTGAGATCAAAGCGCTGCCGCTCCTCCAAGCAAGAGCCTGCATGATCCCGAAGATCGCTTACTATGGAGATACGAAATTAGTAGATATTAAGCTGGCTTGCGATGAACTACAGCTGAAATGCGCGAATAGAACTCAGAAATTTGCGATAAGAGCAGACTATCTGCTCTTGGCCTTGGGGCGTCGCCCACGGCTTGACTTTTTAGATGCGCGCCTGCCCGTTGAAGAACTCTCTCATCGGGGGCGGCTCTATTTCGCGGGCGACGTTCAGAATGACCGTTACCGTCAGACGGCGATTGCCGTCGGCGATGGGCTGCGCGCGGCCATGCAAATCTGCGAACGATTAGATCAGAGGGAGGCGCTGTGAAGATCATAGCTTCAGCAGGTCGAGAAGATATAGCGCTGGTCTATTTAGGGGATTTGGGGGCGGGACGGCTGGTGGAGTTCGTCGAATCGGTGCAGCCGCCGCTGCCGCGCGAGCAGAAATGGGTCTTGATTGTTTCGACACTTCTAGGATGCCCAGTGGGGTGTCGCTTCTGCGATGCCGGAGGCGACTATCGAGGGAGATTATCTAAAGAAGAGATCTTCGCCCAGATAGATTTTCTAGTGAGAAAACGCTTTCCCGATGGGGTCGTGCCCATCCCCAAGTTCAAGATTCAGTTTGCGCGCATGGGGGAGCCGGCTTTTAATCTCCATGTGCTGGACGCCATTGAAGAATTTCCCCAGCGCTACGATGCCCCCGGATTCCTGCCCTCGCTCTCGACGATCGCTCCCTGCAGCACAGAGGGCTTTTTTGAACGACTGCTTCAGATCAAGAAAAACTATAAGCGCTTTCAGTTTCAGTACTCGATCCATACGACCGACGAACGGCTGCGCGACTGGCTGATTCCCGTAAAGAAGTGGAGCTTCGCCCAGATGGCAGAGTACGGAGAACGCTTCTACTCGGCTGACGGGCTCAAGATCACCCTGAATTTTGCGCTCGCCCAGGGAATGCCTGTAGATCCTCAAGTTCTCTTGCGCTACTTCTCCCCAAAGAAATATTTAGTCAAGATGACTCCCGTGAATCCGACGCATCGGGCGCGCGCGAGCGGGCTCGTTTCAGCCGTTGAAGATCGCTTAAATCAAGAGATCATTCTCTTAATGCAAGAACTAGAGAGCTGCGGCTATGAGGCAATTCTCAGCATCGGCGAATTAGAAGAGAACCGTATCGGGAGCAACTGCGGCCAGTATGTCCGCCGACATCTTCAGAACACCGTCAGCCTAAAGAAGAGTTACGATTATTGGCAGACAGACGCCAAAGGCTTTGACGCCTTTGATGCTCTATTATAAAATGCTCTTGTGTCCAGTAACCAATATACAGAGGGGGAACTATGACGGCGCTCACGAGAACGGATCGCCTAGGCTTTCTCGAAGGCGAACTCAAGGATCTCTATGAACAGGGCTTCGTGTGGAGGCCCAGAATTCTAGAAGGCGAACAACGCGCGCGCGCGCGCTTCGACGGCCAAGAAGTCGTCAATCTCTCGTCGAATAATTATCTGGGCCTGACCAATCATCCCAGACTGCGCGAGTCTGCGAAAAGAGCCATAGATCGGTACGGCGCCGGTGCCGGGGCCGTCCGCCCGATCGCCGGGACGATGACGCTGCACAGAGAGCTAGAAGAGAAACTAGCTCGCTTCAAAGGAGTCGAAGCCACACTCGTCTTCCAGAGCGGCTTTGCTGCAAACTTGGGCGCGATCCAAACGCTCATGGGCAAGGGCGATGCTATCTATTCTGAAGAGCTTAATCACGGGTCTATTATTGACGGCTGTCGTCTCAGCGGCTCCGAGATCCTCAGATGGCCACATCGCAATGCCGATGCCCTGCGCCGGCTCTGCAAAGAGAGCCGTCAGAAGTACCGTCGGGCGCTGCTGGTTACAGACGCGGTCTTCAGCATGGACGGCGACATCGCGCCGCTGAAAGAGCTGGCTAGTATCGCTGAAGAGTTCGACTTAATTTTTATGGTGGACGACGCTCATGCTTCGGGGGTGCTGGGGCGTGGCGGGCGGGGCTCAGCCGATCATTTTGGCCTGCACGGCCGAGTAGATCTCCAGATGGGTACGCTGAGCAAGGCCTTAGGAGCTATGGGCGGGTATATCGCAGGCTCCAAGAATCTGATAGAATTTTTAATTCAGAAGGCCCGCCCGTGGCTGCTCTCGACAGCCCATCCCCCGGCGGTCGTCGCCGCGGCGATCGCTTCTGTAGAGATTTTAGAAAGCCCTGAGGGCGAACGATTGGTGGCGAAGCTCTGGGAGAACGCCAATTATTTTAAGCAAGAGTTAAAGAAGCTGGGCTTCAACACCGGGGCGAGCGAGACGCCCATCACGCCCGTCATCGTCGGCAGCAGCCAGAACGCCAAGGAGCTTGCCCGCAGGCTCTTCGCTGAGGGCGTCTTCGCCCAAGAGATCGTCTTCCCCATGGTGGCGCGAGAGAAAGCGCGCGTGCGCACCATCGTGACGGCGATGCACACTAAAGAAGACTTAGACTTCGCGCTGAACGCTTTTAAGAAAGTCGGCAAGGAGCTAGAGTTGATGTGATCGAGCGCTATTCACTCTCGCCGATGAAGGAGCTGTGGACGGAAGAGGCCAAGTATCGGCGCTGGCTCCAAGTAGAGTTGGCCGTCGCCGAAGCACAAGCTGAGCTTGGCTATATCCCCGCAGAAGCTGCTCAGGCGATCACAGCCAAAGCTCGTCTGAACGTCGCGCGCGCCAAGGAGATCGAAAGTCAGATCGGACACGATCTCTTAGCGTTCGTGCGCTCACTAGAAGAGAGCGTCGGCCCCGAAGGACGCTATATTCATCGTGGGCTGACTTCGTATGATGTCGAAGACACGGCATTGGGATTAGCCCTCAAAGAAGCGTTGGCTATTCTGATCGGCGAAGCGAAACGGCTCACAGAGATTCTAAAAAGACGGGCCATAGAACACAAAAGAACGCTGATGGCCGGGCGCACCCACGGGATGCACGCCGAGCCGATCACCTTCGGGCTGAAGGTGCTGATCTGGTATGAAGAGATCTGTCGCAATCTCCAAAGACTCCAAACGGCACAAGTTCTCATCTCTCTGGGCAAGGTCTCCGGCTCCGTAGGCACCTATGCCCACGTAGATCCCGAAGTCGAGCGGCGCGTCTGCGCTAGACTCGGCTTAGCTCCAGCGCCTATCTCCAATCAGATTTTGCAGCGCGATCTGCATGCCCAGGTCTTGACGACGCTGGCGATCTGCGCCGGGACTGTAGAGAAGATCGCTACAGAGATTCGCAATTTGCATCGCACGGAGATTGCTGAAGTGCGTGAGGGATGCCCGCACGGGTCTTCGTCAATGCCCCACAAACAAAACCCCAGCACCTGCGAGACACTCACAGGACTAGCGCGCATCGTGCGCGTGAACGCTCTGGCGGCTTTAGAGAATCAGACGATCTGGCACGAGCAAGACCTGACGCGCTCTTCTGTAGAGCGGGTTATCATTCCCGATAGCTTCTTGGCGACGCACTATCTGTTGGTCAAGCTGGCGGGCGTCGTCGAGCATCTCATCGTCAACGCAAATCGCATGAGACAGAATTTAGAACTGAGCCGGGGGACGGTCTTCTCTCAAGCGGTCTTATTAAAGCTCATAGACAACGGAATGGCGCGGACACAGGCGCACGAGCTCATCAGCGGGCTGGCTGGCCGAGCCATGACGGAACAGAAGAACTTCAAAACGCTCGTAGGTGCGCATCCAGATATACAGAAGCTGCTCAGCCCCCGCGAGATAGACGAACTCTTCGATTACGAATATCATCTCAAGCACGTCGAGACGATCTTCGCGCGGTTCCAGTGAGCACTTGGCTCAATAATAGACAGGCCGTGGACGACTTGCCAGCCAACGGCTTCGAGCCAGACGAGGGCAGCGGATTCTACGGTGGATTCGGTCATTGTGCCCATGCGTCCTCCGGTTCCAGTGCTGTAGCCGCCGGGTTCTCCCTGTCGTAAGTCCATCGCTGTGGGTTATCGAGGATGTACTGACGGATCCGGTTCAGCGA
>JAJHSH010000065.1 GCA_022683945.1 Candidatus Acetothermia bacterium
GGCTGGGGGTGAGGGCCCGGACGGCTGTACCGGCTTCGCTGTGCTCCCCCAAAAGACCGCCAACGGACACTTAATTATGGGCGAGAACTGGGACTGGATTCCCGATGTGCAAGGCGTGATTCTGAAGGTTCGTGAACCGGGATTGCCCGAGATACTCTGTTTCACCGAAGCGGGGATCGTCGGCGGCAAGATCGGGCTGAACTCGACGGGCTTGGGACTCGCGATCAACGGGCTGAACTCAGAAAAAGATAGCTGGGTTTCTCTCGCCAAGCCCTTTCACGTGCGCTGCTGGGAGATCTTGCGTTCTACAGAATTCACACAAGCGGTGCGCGTCGTTACCGAGGGCGCGCGCGGCGTCTCGGCGAATTTTCTCATGGCGCAAGCGCCGGACAGAGTGATCAATCTCGAGACCGCACCGACGGGGATCAACCAACTTCGAGCTGAAGAGGGTTGGCTGGCGCACACGAACCACTTCATCAACCCGGCAGCCGTCGGGTTAACACGCGAGATTCAGCCCTCGAAACGCCCCAGCACCAAACAACGCCTCGCCCGCGCCCAATATTTATTACAGACCAGCCCGAAACTCGGCACGGAAGACGCGCAAGATATCTTGCGCGATCATGACGACTATCCCTACTCGCTCTGTCGTCATCCCGATGAGAATTTCCCGCCCGAAGAGCGCTATCAATCTGTGGTTTCCGTCGTCATGGATTTGAACGAAAAGAGACTTGCTGTCGCCGACGGGCCGCCCTGTCAGCATGAGTATCGAGTGCTGGCGCTCTAGGCGAAGATCAAACGGCCTTTCGGTTCGGGGATCGGGCGGCCCAATTCTTTTGCCGTCTCAATCCACTCTTGAATAACTATCTCGGTGTTAGCGACAGCTTCTTGATAGGTTCGGCCATCGGCAGCGCAGCCGGGCAACTCCGGGACCTCTGCGATGAACGCCTGGTCTTCCTCACTCCAGTAGATGATGATTTCATACTTGCTCATCCTCTTCACCTCCCAACTTGTACTTAAGAATTACGTTGCGAACTTGCTTCACTTGATAAGGCTTAGCCTTCGCTCCTCTGGGCTGCAAGTTCAGGATTTCCTCGACTCCGTCTTTGGCAAAGATGTGGTGATCGCCGTGAACACGCTCTTCGAAACCTAACCGACGCAGCAGTTGACAGAGACCGGCAAAGGGGATATTTGCATCGGACGCACCATGCAAAATCCGTGTCAGCAGTTTAACGTGTCGGACCATAAAGGTTCTCAATAATGTTCTGCTTTATTTACCTTCATAATCATCCAGTGATCATCAGCCAGATAGATCAACCCCCTTTTCTTCAAATTTTGCTGTGCTGTTCTGACAGCGTGTTTCCATTTTTTACCGAACCTTTCCCCGTCAATCACGCGATCAACGCTATTATCGCATAGATCCGGATGAATTGCTTCAACCAGAGGGTGGAGTTGTCTCGTGGTTAATGCCCCGTGCTTGTTTAACAAATATAAAATAGTCCTAGCAAAAATAGTATGAACAGCTCCACCAGCGAGTTGAAGTCTTATCAACTCATCCGCTGCGTGTCGCAACGCCTGCTCGAACTGCTGGCGTACGGACTTGCCAACTGCAATTTGCTTTCTGCGGAAGGTTGCACGCACTTTGTCAGTGATTTGACAATATGCTGTCAGTCTTTCAGTGTCCACAGTCGCGCCGAGTGCAGCATATGCCATAATATCGGATCGGATGGTTCCCACTGTAGATGCCTCACTAATTTTGACACCGTATTCGTAGTTAAGTGTTAAGCCGCCAGCGGTGAGATTACCGGATGTTATGATAGCATGTTTGGAATCTGCAACGTAGACCTTGGCATGTAAACGTGGCAGATGACACACTCTGAAGCTTGGCACTGCTGCTGTAAGGGATTCTAAGGCTCTCGGGTCAGTTGCGCCCTGGCAGATGTTTATCGGTGAAAGATCTGTCAAAATGGTAAGTTGCCCTTGGGCACGTATATTAGGTGAAAGACTTTCTGCGACGAAATCCGTCCCTTCATGACTTATATATGGTGATGAAATAAGAAGCTCAGCTTCAGCGGTGCTTAGTAAGCTGGCTAAGTGCTCCTTCCAATTGCGTTGCAGAACTGTGAACTTAAGCATAGGTCAAGTTTTTGTCTATCAGAGCAGCAAGCAATACAATGCTGTCGTTGATGTTAGCAAATCTCTTGAAGTCTGACAGTACCAAAGGCGTCAGTGTTGACATCACCGGTTCTCCCGGCTCCCAAGCATTACCCAACTCTAAGACAATAGATCCGTCGGGTTTCAGGAAGTCTCGCAATAGGGGAGAGAAGGTTGCTAACCACTTAATGTAGGCTTCGCCTTGGAGATTTCCATATTTTTTCTTTCGGTCGAGCGGGAAAGGAGGAGAGGTAAGAATTGACTGCACCCTCTTACGGTATTTTCTCGCGAACCTAGACACTAGCGTAGATTCAGCATAGCCGCAGAGCATAACACCTTGGCTGGTTTTATAGGCTATTTGAGCAACCTCACTCATCAGTAAGACCTTCAATTAATGGAAAAGCAGTATAACACAAGTCTTTCACGGAGTCAAGCGGCGAGGGTCCCTGCGCCAAGAGATCGTTACCAGGGGGAGGTGTGGCAGTGGCTCAGGAAGGGGGGCATCCTCTGATCAGAGAACGACGGACAGCCCTTAGCTCCTCCAAGGGCCACTCATCGTCGTTGAGGGTGCGCGAGAGGGTGGGCAGGCTCCCTTGGCACGTGAGGGCGGTGGGCGTCTTGGCCTCTCTCAGCAGCATCAAGCCCACCAGCATTGACAGCACGTGCTTCCAGACGTAGGATGGGAAGTGGTTCTGGAGTCGTTCCAGGATCGGCATGATACCCTCCTTCGTTTCTTAGAACTGAAGGCTAGGATACCACGCTTTTGCCCTCATGAAAAACTTGTGAACGAAAAAAGATTCTCTGTGACCGACGGGCCGCCCTGTCAGCATGAGTATCGAGTGCTGGCGCTCTAGCTGTTCTTGGGCTATACTCCTGGAGTGCCTATAGAGCTTTTCGTTTTGGTGGCCCTGCTGGCCTTCTTGGCCGAATATATTGACTCTTCTCTGGGCATGGGCTACGGCACGACGCTCACTCCGCTCCTGTTGCTCTTGGGCTTCAGACCGCTCGATGTCGTCCCCATTGTTTTGCTCTCGGAGTGCATCACCGGAGTCGTCGCGGCTGCTTTCCATCACACCTATCAGAACGTCAGCTTTCGGCGACACTCATTGGATTCCAAAGTAGCGTTAGTGCTGGTGCTCATCGGTATCGTAGGGGCGGTCCTCGCTGTCACACTCGCGCTCCGCCTGCCTGATCTCTGGGTCAGACTCTATATCGGGCTGCTCGTCTTGGGAATGGGAGTTTTGATCTTATTAAAGCGCACTTACAGCGACGGCTTCTCCTGGAAGCGTCTAATTGCTGTTGGTTTCTTGAGCTCTTTTAACAAGGGTCTCACGGGCGGCGGCTACGGCCCGCTCATCACCACCGGGCAGATCTTTGCAGGGCTGAACCCCAAAGCCGCCGTCGGTATCACGAGCTTGGCTGAGGGTCTCGTCTCGTTCATCGGGGTTGTCGCCTATCTGCTGCTCACCCCAGAGCCGGTTTGGGCCTTGACAGCGCCTATCTTGCTGGGTGCGATAACTTCGGCGCCGCTGGCAGCCCTCACCGTGCAGAGAGTGCACTTTCGCCATCTGAGGCTGTTGATCGGGCTATTAGCTATTGGGATTGGGCTGCTCACGCTGGCGCGCGCCCTGCTGTAAGAGCGCTTACAGCTTTCTTGTGAAAATGATGGTATATTTTGGGCAGCCGTCGTTCAAGCGGTGAGAGAGAGCAGCGCCATGGAAACCCCTCATCAAAGAATAAAAGTTCCATTTAAAGATGCCTCTCGCTTTTGGCTCAAGCTGGGGTTTATCAGCTTCGGCGGGCCTGCCGGGCAAATCGCAATGATGCACCGGGAGGTCGTCGAAAGACGACGATGGATGGATGAAGAGCGATTTCTCCATGCGCTGAACTACTGCATGCTGCTCCCCGGCCCCGAGGCTCAGCAGCTCGCCACTTATCTGGGCTACCTCATGCACGGAATTCGAGGTGGTCTTGTCGCGGGCCTTTTATTCGTTCTCCCCTCTTTTTTTATCTTGTTGGGTCTAGCTTGGGCCTATCGAACCTACGGGCACCTCCCGGCATTGGCAGAACTCTTTTGGGGGCTGCGGGCGGTGGTGGTGGGGATCGTCGCGGCGGCTGTGCTGAAAATCGGCCAACGCGCCTTGAAATCCCCACCGGCTTATCTGTTGGCGATAGCCGGGTTCGTCGGCATGCAGTTTCTAGGCATCCCGTTCCCGATCATAGTCTTCGCAGCAGGACTTTTGGGCCTAGTACTGCTGCGCCATCAAACTTCGAAGACCATCACACAGATCGTCTTGCCCCCGTTCTTTGTCACTAGCATCGCCTCGAAAGCTTCCGCGACAACTCTGGCTTTGGCTGCTCCCGCAGCCGCCGTGACCGCAGGTCTGGGAGCAACGCTTCTGACGATGGCGTGGTTCTTCACCAGCGCGGCTTTGGTGACTTTTGGGGGAGCTTACGCGGTGTTGCCTTACGTAGCCAAGCACGCCGAGGAGTTTGGCTGGATGACTCAAAAAGAGATGATTGACGGCCTTGCGTTGACGGAAACGACGCCGGGGCCACTGATTATGTATGTGACTTGGGTGGGCTACATGGGCGCGGGCGTCGCAGGCGCTGTGATAGCTACTTTCTTCACTTTCTTGCCCTCGTTTTTGTTCATCTTCTTGGGGGCGCCTTACGTCGAGCGCCTTCGGGGTAATCGTTATGTCGCAGGCTTTCTTTCGGGCGTGACCGCCGCTGTGGTTGGGGTCATTCTATCTCTGGCCGTTCATCTCGGCCAGATTGCCTTTAAAGACCTCTGGTCGCTCGTGCTGGCACTTACGGCTTTTATTTTGTTGATGTGGTGGCCGAAGCTGAACGTCGTGTGGGCGGTGCTCATGGGGCTGGGGGCGGGCTTGATTCGGCTCGTTCTGTTGTGAACCCTGCTTGAAGTGTACGTGTCTTTTGCTACAATCTTCTCCTAAGGAGCTGAGGGAGATGAAGCGCCTTGCTAGTGTCTATACGATCATAGGAGCGCTACTCATCGTAACGGTCTTTGCCCTCTGGTGGCGCTCTTCACCGTTCACTCCGTCATCGTCGGCTCCATCGCTAGCCGAAGCGATCGGCGCTCCCGCCCCGGACTTTGCGCTTCCCGCATTGGACGGAGAGATCACACGGCTCTCGGAACTGCGCGGCAGGAAGATCGTTCTTAATTTTTGGGCGAGCTGGTGCGGGCCTTGCAGAGCGGAGATGCCCGACTTAGAGAGCGCCTATCAGCGCTATAGAGAAAAACTGACGCTCCTAGGGATCAACCTAGCCGAAGAGCCAAAGACCATCAGAAGATTTCTCGAAGAAGTTCGCGTCAGCTATCCCATGCTCTTGGATGCTCAAGGAGATGTGGCTCGCGCCTACGGGGTCATTGCGCAGCCGGCCACCTATTGGATAGACGAGCAAGGCCAGATCGTCTATAGAAAATTCGGCGCGTACACCCGATCAGAATTAGAAGAATCAATCAGAGCGTTTCTGGCGCTCGCGCCGACCCCTCCCCAGGCTCATCGCCATCACGCGACGGCGCCGCTTCGACATGGCGACCTCGGCGAAAAATACTTCACGGAGACCGAGCTTGCTCAGCTTGGCTTGGAGATAGATCCCAGTCGCGTCCCCTATCTTGCCGATCTCGATTTAGAAAGACTGCAGCTCGGCTGTCCTATTCACGATTGCATCCCGTCTATTGACGGCCCACAATTTGAGACCGTTGTCGAAGCCGATGCTTGGCTCAAGCCCGACGATCTAGTTGTCTCTGTGACGCACAACGGCGTCACCAAAGCCTATCCCGTCAAGATTTTGAACTGGCACGAGATCGTCAACGACGACTTCAACGGCGCTCCGTTAGTTATTACTTACTGTCCGCTCTGCAATTCTAGTCTGGTCTTTGCGCGTCCGGCGGTGAACGGCCGGCTCTTAGCCTTCGGCGTCTCCGGGCGGCTCTATAAGTCAGATCTAGTGATGTACGACCGGCAGACGGGATCGTTCTGGAGCCAGATCGAAGGGCGGGCAATTATGGGACCGCTGGCCGGAACCGAATTAGAGAGTCTTCCGATGGAGATCGTCCCGTGGCGTGTCTGGAAAGAGCATTTCTCTCTGAGTTTTGTGCTCTCGCGCCCGACGATCTACACGGCGGTGGGCGGAGCGCCTGCGCTTCGCAGGCCCGAAGCCGAGAGAGATTCGCGGAGCCGAAGCCCCGGCGGTCCGCAGATTATAGATCCCAGCACCGGGATGACCGCCCCCGAGGGCGACTTCCTGCGCGACTACGACGTTGATCCCTATTATTATTACAAAGCGAACAGCTTAGACACATTCGGGACACCGTTTAACGACAGGCGCTTGGGCGCCAAGACGACCATCTGGGGTCTCGTGCTCAACGGTGCAGCGAAAGCCTATCTGCCCGAAGCAGTCGCTGAATGGGGAGCGCTCAACGATGAGCTGAGCGGCGAGCCGATCTTAGTGCTCTGGGAGAGCGAGCGCGAGACGGTGAAGTTTTTCACGCGGCGCTTGGAGCATCGCACGCTCTCTTTTAATCGTCGTGACGGTCAGATGATTGACACCGAGACGCAGAGCATTTGGAGCACAGATGGCGAAGCGATCTCCGGTGCGCTGCAAGGAGCAAAGCTCCGGCAGTTATCGGGAATCCCGACGTTCTGGTTTGCGTGGCTGGCGTTCTATCCCCAGACGGAGCTCTTCGCCCGCTGACGCCTGTCCTTGAGAAGCTCACTCCGGGGTGCTAGAATAAGCCAAGCATGGCGCGCATCTTGCACACGGGAGATACTCACATTGGGTTTCGCCAATACGGATTGGAAGAGCGCCGCGAGGATTTCGCCAAAGCTTTTTTGGAAGTCGTGCGGCTTGCCATAGATGAAAGAGTAGCTGCCGTGATCCACGCGGGCGATCTCTTTGAAGATCGCCTCCCCGGTGCGGAAGACCTGCAAGCCACTCTTCAGGGGCTTTTTCAGTTGCAGCGCGCTCGGATCAAATTTCTGGGCATCGTGGGGAATCATGAGCAGCGACGCGGCGTCCAATGGCTGGATCTCTTCGCCAGCTTGGATCTCGCTGCGCATCTGACGCTCCAGCCCTATGATCTGCAGGGCATCCCCGTCTATGGGCTGGACTTTGCCGGGCGGCGCGAGCTGGAGCCTCCAAGCTGCGAGGGCGGCGTCTTGGTCTGCCATCAATTGCTGAACGAGGTCGAGCCGGACGGCGAACTCTCGCTGAAGAAGCTCTTGACCTGCGGCGCTAAAACGGTCCTGCTGGGGGATTTTCACGAACGCAAGGTCTGGTTCGAGAAGAGTCTCTTAGTAACGTATTGCGGGAGCACCGAGCGCTGGGCGCTCGACGAACAGAAAAAACGGGGAGTCAATATTATTGATCTGAAAAGCAACCGCATTGATCATCGCGACCTGAAGACGCGAGAGTTTCTCTATATCAACGCCGATGAGGACCCATTGCAGAGATTGAAGACTTCCGATGTGACGGGACGGGTCGTCGCGATCTATCTGAAAAGCGCGCGCCCGACCGTCGCTGAACTCGAAGAGCTGGGCCGCCAGCGCGGGGCACTGGCCGTGCGCGTGCGAGATCTGCGCGAGATGGAGGGAGAGCTTGAGCACCAACCCGACGTGCAAATAGATTACGGCGACCTGGAACAAGCGATCTCCGAAGCGCTGGCGCGGCGCAATCTCTCTGCGCTCGCCAGAGAGATTGATCAGGTCATCCGGGATTTTCGTATTCCCGATTCTAACATAGATGGCGAAGTCACTGCTCTCTTGGAGGGACAACGCTGATGGCCCGCCGACCATCCAACGACTCGACCCCGAACTTGCTCGATCTGCTCCCCAAGCTCGGTTCCGAAGAACCCGGAGAAGAAGCAGGGCCGGCCCTGCGCGACCGTTCCCATTCGCTGGCGCACGACCAATTGCTCCTAGAACGCTTAGAAGTCGAGAACTTTTGGAGTTACCGAAAAGCAACGGTGCAATTTGAGCCGGGGACGACCGTCATTGCGGGCCCTAACGGCAGCGGCAAATCTTCTCTTTTAGAGAGCGTCTTCTTCGCTCTTTACGGGAGCGAAGCCCGGCACGTCATCGGACGCGGCCTGGACGAGATCTTGCGCATTGGCGCGGAGACGGGCTCGGTGAAACTGAGCTTCTGTTACAGCGGTCGGCGTTACACGGCGCAGATCGCGCTGCGACGCCAGAAGAATATCACCAAGAGCGAACGCGACGGCTGTCAGCTCAGTTGCGATGACGGCACCGTCTGGGTTGGAGTAGAAGACGTGACGGCTGAAATAGAAAAGCTCTTCGGGATGGATCGCGACGGGTTCACCAACTGTGTCTATGTGCGTCAGGGCGAGATTGATAAGCTCATCCGCGCCGACCGTAAGACGCGCGAGCAGATGCTCGACGGTCTTCTGGGTCTGTATAAGCTCGATCTCTATGTCAGCCCGCGCGCCAAAGAAGCTCAGCGGGCGCTCAATCGTCGCGCCGAGTTGAGCGCGGAGCGCATCTCTCGATTGAACCGGGAGATCGAGTCTTTAGAGAGCGAAGACTTGGGAAGACAGAAGCAGCAGCTCACCGAACAGATTGAAACGGTCCATTTAGATCTGAAAAAGTTGGACGAACAGCGAACCGACGCTTATAAGCTCTTGCAGAGCTACGAGGAGGCGCTCAAGCAGTTTCAGCAGACGCAGCAAGAAGCACAACAGACGAAGCGGGAGCTCTCGGAGAAGGAGCGGCGCTTGGCGCAACGGGAGGCGGAGCGCCGTGCGCTCGAAGCCGAGTTGGAAACGCTCGAAGCGCGCCAACAAAAGACGCTGCTTGTGATCAAGACCAGTCTTCAGAAATGGGACGCTGCGCTACCCCAAATACTGGGCTCTTTGGAGCGGGCGACGACGTGGGAAGAGATTTTGTGGTTGTCTGATGCGCTCAGCGAGGGCCGCCATCGCGTCGAGCGCCAACGTAACATCGTGCAAGAGCTGCGCGAGACCGAGGTGCGTCTTGGCGCTGAGAGAGCACAGCACGAACGGAATCTGACTCAATTTCAGGAACAGCACCGCGAACTGCTGCAACTCTCCCAGCGCGAAGAAAAACAACTTCGCCAGAGCGAGGCCCAACAAGCCCAAACAGAATCTCTCCTGCAAGCTCAAGAGCGCAAGCTCGCCGAGATCTTCTCAGGGCTGCAGTCAGAAGCACAGAAACTGGGAGTCCACTATTTGGGAGAGAAGCTCGAGGCGAGTGAAACAGCAGAAGTGCGCAGAGCGTGGGCGGAACACTTGAGCATCTTAGAAGAGCATGGCGAGCAGGCCCGGCACGCCGTGCTGGAAGCGCGAACTCAGTATGATCTCTTGCGACGCGCCAGCGAAGAGAAACAGAAACTGCTGGCCGAGGGGCGTTGCCCCACGTGTGGTCAACCCGTTACGGTGAAGCATCTTACAGAAGTCTTGGAGCAGTTCCGGCCCAAACTCGCTGAGTTGGAGCGTCTGGTTCAAGAAGAAGAGCGGGCGCTACAGCGCATAGACGAGCAGCTCTCTCTTTGGCGCGCGGCGCAAAAGCAGCTCGATGCGCTTCTCTTGGAGGGAGAACGTCTGCAGGCGCGACGGCAAGAAGCCCTCTTACAAGAGCGAGCGCTGCGCGAGGGACGAGAGCGCTTGGCCGTCCTGCAAACTCGACAGAGCGAGCTAGCGCAACGTATCAAAACCGAAAAAAAATTGATGGCCACGCAGCAGACTCAATACGAAGAACTGCGAACGCGGCTGAAATCAGCGCAGCAACAGTTGGAAGAATCTCTGTCTGACCGTGAAAAATTAGAAAATCTAAAAACAGAGTTAGAGCAGGGGCTGCGGCAGCGCGCCCAATGGCGCGAGCGGCAGAACGCGCGCAAGGCGCTGCTTGACAATCTCAACGAGTTGCGCGGCGACTTGGCGCGCTTGCAGGATCGTCTCGCCCAGCTCCAGGCGCGACTCCAGAGTCAATCGGAGAGCGAGAGCAAGAAAGCACAGGTGCAACAAAAACTAGAACACCTCCAGCAACAACGCGCCACTGCACAACAGAAATATGAAGAGCTGGCCCAAAAGCGTGGCGTGGTCCAAGGACGCTTGGAGCACCTAGAGAAACTCAGAACCGAGAACGATCAAGCCTTGCAAGAGCAAGCACGCTTGGAGAGACTGCACACAGAGTTAACCGAGATCGTCTCGATCTATCAGTCCACAAAAATCGAGCTGCGCAAGCGCAACTTAGAGGCTTTGAACTATTATTTTAACGAGTTCTTTGCGCTGATGGACTCCGGCGACAGCTATCGCCGCGTGCGGGTGCGCGAAGACTACGAGATCGAAGTCGAGCTGAAGAACGGGCGCAAGCTCAATCCGGCGCTGCTCTCTGGGGGCGAGCGCGCGCTGACCAATATCGCCCTGCGCTGCTCGATTCACCAAGTTTTGGCCAAAGCCGTACGCAGAATGCCGCTCATCTTAGATGAGCCCACTATTTATTTAGATCGAGATCGCATTCACCGATTACAGTTCTTGTTGGAAGATCTAGGGCGGCGCGTCGGTCAAGTGATCGTCGTTTCACACGAAGTCGGCTTGGTCGAGGGCGCCGATCACGAGTACCGCACCGAGAAGGGCAGCGACAATATCAGTATAATCTATAAAGTGCGCTAGATATGCTCTCTCTCGATGTCCGACGACTCTTCTTCGGCGAACTCAAAGTGATGGGCGAGCGCGCCCGGCGCGGCCCAGACCACCGCGAGATCGCCCGCAAGCTCTTTCACGACAACCTCTGTCTCGACGGGGCTATCAAAACCCTGACCCCGCTCGCTCGACAGGCTGAACGCCTCTTGACGCTGGCGGAGTTCGCGCGCGATCCCTTCGGGGTCGCTTACGGTCTGGACGGCGGCAGCACCCGCCCCATGCAGTTCACCGACGGCACGACGCTCTGCGCCAACCAAGCCGTCCTCGTCCCCGACCCGCACAGCAAACACCAAAATCTCACCTTGGAGACATGGCGCACGGTCGCCGTTGTCTCTCATTCGTTGCAGAACTTAGGCGAGGCTCGGATTCAGCATGTCGCGCAAGAGCATACGCACGCCTGGCGCATTCACCTGACGCAAGACTTCGTGCGCAGAGAAGTAGATCAGATTGTCAAGGGACTTGCCGATATAGCGAGTGAGCCGCATCACGCCTTGGCGATGATCGAAAAGCTCGATCTGAAAAACGGACTTCTGATCATAGACGGCGCGCTCTATCCCATTCGACTCTTTCGCTATCTGCTCGGAGAGTCACAGGGGAGCTGGGGCTATCGTTGGGACATTAATCTCACTTCGCTAGCGGGATTGATGGATCTGATGGCCGGTCCGGTGCGCCTCGTCGAACTCTGTGCCCAACGTCGCCTGCCCGTCGTGGCAATTAATAAAACCCCGGAGACCGAATGGTTCTTGAAATTCTGCTTAGAAGACGATGAGCAAAAGTGGGCCAACGACCGGCAGTTCTTCAGCGCCGTGCTCAGCGATACTCCGAAAGACTCTTTGGGCTATACCAATTGGTTTGTACAAGAAGCCTATCCGTCATGGGACGAGCCGAACCGCGAGATCGAGCTCCCGCGCGCGATTCCCGACTTCAGTTTCTCTTTAGCAGCGCCGGCGTATCACGTCGCTTTTTTCTATCTCTACGATCCCAGAGTGCGAAGCGCTCTGAAAATCGAAGCCCCCAGAGTCGTCTTGGAGCTTCACGACCCGGAGCTCTTGCAGCGTCGGATTGTGGCAGAAATCGCGCGCGGCAAGGGCGTTCCCCATGCGATTCGCAAGGCCGACAGCCGTGCGCGGGTCACGCAGATCGAACGCGAGGCGCTCATGCGCACTTGCGGACTGGAGCCCGATTATTATTATAATCTCAGTCGTGGAGAGAGCTTATGAGCATGAGCACACATCTCACTTGCCCTTCAGAGCACGCCCTTCCCAGCGTCGTCTGCTGGGTCGTCACCGTGAGCGACACCCGCGATGAAAGAACAGATATAACCGGGAAATTCACCCAAGAACGCCTGCAGGCTTGCAGCCATCAGGTCGCACGCTATCGCATCATCAAGAACGATACGGTTCAGATCGTCTCAACGATAGAGGAATTTAAGGGAGACCCTCAAGCTCACGTCGTTATCTTTTTGGGGGGGACGGGGTTGTCTTCAAAAGACCAAACTGCCCGTACGCTGCGCAAACTCTACGACGAAGAGATCGTCGGTTTCGGCGAACTCTTCAGAACGTTAAGCTATCACGAAATTGGGCCCTATGCGCTGTTGAGCCGCGCCGGTGCGGGCGTCATCAACAAGAAATTGGTCTTCTCGCTGCCGGGGTCGGAGAACGCCGTGCAGTTGGCCCTAGAGAAGCTTATACTTCCTGTGCTCGGCCATGCCGTCCAACAACTCCGAAAATAGCGTCTTTTCCATCATTCTTCTCGCCGGCGGGCGCTCACGCCGCATGGGGCAAGACAAAGCTCTTCTGCCTTGGCATGGGCGCACGCTCATTGAGGACCTTGTCGTGCGGTTGAAAGAGCTGAGCGACGATCTGCTGGTCATCACGGGGGAAAAGATTCGCTATCGCGATCTCTTGCGCGTGCCCATCTTTGCCGATGAAATTGTAGATCAAGGTCCGATAGGTGGACTTTATACGGGTTTGAAGAGAGCGCGCCATGAATATAGTTTAGTCGTCGCGTGCGATATGCCCTTGGTCGGCCCTGCTCTTGTAAAGCTGCTCTCTCAAGAGATAGACGAGAAAGTCTGGGCTATCGTCCCCGAAGTTCGCGGGCATCGCGTGCCAACGCTGGCGATCTATCACAAGAGCTCTCTTTCAGTCATCGAGCAACTCTTATCTCTAGGGCGCACCTCGCTCCAAGCCTTGCTCGACTCCGTCTCTCTTAAAGTGATCCCGGAAGAGCGCCTGCGAGAATGCGATCCCCAATTACGCTCTTTTATCAACCTGAACAGCCTTGGGGATTGGGAGAGCTTGCTCGCCAATTCCACTCGCGAGTAGCGTATTTTTCACAGAGCTCTTCCGCCAGCGCTCGTTCATCAGCGTTCAGCGAGCTTGGGGCAAAGCGTTGACCAAAGCGTTCTTCAAAGCCTGTGAGTAGCGCTGCGTGCAGTTCCTCCTGAGAAAGTTCGCGAAACTCTCCCAGACCTACTGCTTTTTGGCGCAGCAGACGCAGCGCGAGGGGATCAGAAATTCTGAGCACTGCAGCCAGCGCTTCGAAGTCTATAGAGAGGGGGATCGAGCCATGTTGCAAGAGAGATTTTTTTGTGCGCATCTGCGCGCTGCCGATGATTTTCTTATTCTGAATCGTCAGCTCGACCGACGCGGGTGCAGCGAAGCAGACGGCGCTCAGATCTCGCTCCCGCTCGCGGTGCTGGGCAAACTCTACGCGGAGTCCCAAGCGTTGTAATCCCAGTGCCAGTGCCCGACTGATCTGTTCATGCGAACGCGAGACGCTCTCGCCCAAGAACGCGATAGGAGCGACAAAGCTATAAGTCAGTTCGTTTTTATGCAATACCGCGCGTCCTCCGGTGGGTCTTCGGATCCAAGCGAATCCTCGTCTGGCACACTCTTCTATGTCTATCTCTGAGAGGTCTTGAAAATACCCCAGCGAGAGCGTCGGGAGCTCCCAACGATAGAACCGAAGAGTTATATGGGGTTGTGCGTCACACGACAAGAGAAGCGCTTCGTCAACGGCCATGTTCCAAGGGGCAGTACCGACGCCAGTATTCAGCAACCGCCACAGCATATTAACTCTTCACTTCTCCTATAAACAGTACGGGAAAACCGCCGATCTGCAGAGTACCTGCTAGAACTCGTGAATGATCAGCGGCACTCTCGTAAGTCCAAGATGAAAATCGGTTGACCAGCACATCTGAATCTGATGCGCTTCCATCACGTGGAGTCCCACCGCATCGGTGAGCGTCAGGTCTTGATCGGAGAATCTGCGCAGCAATTCCGTTGCAGCCCTCTGCTCGCGCGCTCCGACCGCAGTTATTTTTAACGGTCGCATCGCTTCTACCATGCTAAGAAACTCTAGCGCTCTCGTGCGGTCGTAACGCTTGAGAAACCAACCGTGCCCTTCGGCGATGACGAGCGTGGTCGTTATGAGGGTTGGTGGATCAGCGAATAACCGACGGAAGAGCGCATGGTACGTGTCCGAGCGATCAGCAAAAGCGATGAGCGCTGACGTATCGATATAGGCTTTAATCTTTCTGGCCATACACGACTTCGTCGATACGCTGGCTCGCAGTCTTGTCGCCTGTTTCGATCATCCCGGCGTACCGCATCCAGGGCTTCGATTCGTCCGCAGGGAGCATGGAGCGCAGGGAGCGGCGGAGCAACTCGGCCAGCGAGATGCCGAGCCTGTGGGCCTCTCTTTTGGCGGCCTCATACTCCTCTTCTGTCAGACTGATTTGCGTTCGCACCATAATGATAACAATATAACAATAAATATTATCATCTACAAGTGCTCCCAGACCGAGCTCAGACTTTTCACCTCTGGAGGCCCAAGGCGCTGCAAAAGACGAGTATGTCCAATGGCCCTATACCCCCACTGAGCCTCTCTTTCAGAGTCAGCTTGTCATACCGTCTCCCATTCTGCCGACAGCACCTCGGCCTGTTCCAGCACCGTCTGCGTCGCCTTCTCCTGCTTGTCCGGCGGGTAGCCGTACTTTCGTAGGATCCGCTTCACGAGCACGCGGAGATGCGCCTGCACGTTCTCGCGCACCGTCCAGTCAATGGTGACGTTCTTGCGCACCGTCTCGACCAGCTCGCGCGCGATCTTTTGCAGCGTCTCGTCACCCAGCACCTTGACCGCGCTGTCGTTGGTTTCGAGCGCGTCGTAGAACGCCAGCTCGTCCTCCGATAGGCCCAGTGCCTCGCCTCGGGCGTTCGCTTCCCGCATATCCTTCGCCAGCTGGATCAGCTCCTCGATCACCTGCGCCGCCTCAATCGCGCGGTTCTGGTACCGGCGGATGGTCTGCTCCAGCATCTCGGCGAAGGACCGGGCCTGAACGACGTTCTTGCGGCGCCGGGTGTTGATCTCCGCCCTGAGCAGCTTCTGGAGCAGCTCTACGGCGAGGTTCTTATGGGGTATGCCTCGAACCTCAGCCAGGAACTGGTCAGAGAGGATCGAGATGTCGGGCTTCTGGAGCCCCGCCGCCGTGAAGATGTCCAGCACTCCTTCCGGGGCGATGGCGCGAGAGATGATCTGGCGGACCGCGTGGTCGAGCTCGGCCTCGGGCCGCGCGTCGCTGGGCGCACGCTTGGCGAGCACTGCCTGCACCGCTTGGAAGAACGCTACGTCGTCGCGGATGCGCAGCGCCTCTTCGTGTGGCACTGCGAGGGCGAAGGCCTGGGAGAGCTCGCGCACGGCCCGGACACAGCGGTCCTTGCCGTTCTCTTGCTTGAGGACGTGCTCCTGCGCAGCGGGAAGCAGACCGAGCCGCTCCTGCGGCGTGCCCGCCGTCCATCGCGTGCGGTCGAAGCCGTGGAAGAGTCCGCAGCAGACCTCGTACTTCTCCAGCATGACCGCGACCGCCTCGTCCTGATCGAGCGCAGTGCGGCCCGTGCCCCCGCTCTCGGTGTAGGTCGCAAGTGCGGCCTTCAGCTCGTGGGCCAGCCCTAGGTAGTCCACCACGAGCCCGCCGGGCTTGTCGCGAAAGACACGGTTCACGCGCGCGATCGCCTGCATCAGGCCGTGGCCGCGCATCGGCTTGTCCAGGTACATCGTATGGAGGCTCGGCGCGTCGAAGCCGGTGAGCCACATGTCGCGCACGAGCACGATGCGGAGCGGGTCGCTAGGGTCGCGAAAGCGATTCGCGAGCGCCTCGCGCCGCGGCTTGTTGCGGATGTGCGGCTGCCAATCAGCAGGATCGGAAGCGGAGCCGGTCATCACGACCTTGATCGCGCCCCGGGCATCGTCATCGTCCGCCCAGTCGGGGTGGAGCCGCACGAACTCGCGGTAGAGCTCCACGCAGATGCGGCGGCTCATGCAGACGATCATCGCCTTGCCGTCCATCGCCTCCAGCCGCTTCTCGAAGTGCGCGACGATGTCTTGAGCGACCAGCTTCAGGCGCTTCTCGGCGCCGACGATGGCCTCGAGCTGCGCCCACTTCGTTTTGAGCTTTTCTTTGCGCTCGACCTCCTCGCCCTCGGTCGCCTCCTCGAAGTCTGGGTCGATCTTCGGGCGCTCGGTCTCGTCCAGTTCCAGCTTCGCAAGGCGGCTCTCGTAGTAGATCGGGACCGTCGCGCCGTCCTGCACGGCGCGCTGGATGTCGTAGACGCTGATGTAGTCGCCGAAGACGGCGCGGGTGTTGGCGTCCTGAAGCTCGATCGGCGTGCCCGTGAAGCCGACGAAGGAGGCGTGCGGCAGCGCGTCGCGCATGTGGCGGGCGAAGCCGTCGATGAAGTCGTACTGGCTACGGTGCGCCTCGTCGGCGATCACCACGATATTGCGGCGCTCGGAGAGCGTCGGGTGTCGGTCGCCCTTTTCTTCTGGAAAGAACTTCTGGATCGTGGTGAAGACCATGCCGCCCGCCTGCACGGAGAGCAGTTGCCGCAGATGCGCACGGCTCTCGGCCTGCACCGGCGGCTGGCGCAGCAGGTCCTGGCACCGCGAGAATGTCCCGAAGAGCTGATCGTCGAGGTCGTTCCGGTCGGTGAGCACCACGATCGTCGGGTTCTCCATCGCCGGCTCTCGGATGATGCGGCCTGCGTAGAATGCCATCGTAAGGCTCTTGCCCGAGCCCTGCGTGTGCCAGACCACGCCGATGCGCCGGTCGCCCGGCTTGCCGCCGGGCTTGCGGCCCGCCTCATAACGGCCCCGTGGCTCGGCGACGTGATCGGCGCGTGCCAACTCCGCGGCGCGCAGGGTCTCGCCCACGGCCACCTGCACGGCGTGGAACTGGTGATAGCCCGCCATCTTCTTGACGAGTCGGTCGCCGCCTTCGTCCTCGAAGACGATGAAGTCGCGCACCAGGTCCAAGAATCGCCGCGGCGCGAACAGTCCCTCGATCACCACCTGCAACTGCGGCACCGTTTCGGGCGCGAGCGTCTCGCCGCCGATGGTGCGCCACGGCTTGAACCACTCCCGGCCCGCCGTGAGCGTCCCAACCCACGCCTCCACCCCATCCGAGACGACGAGTACGGCGTTCGTGGCGAAAAGCGACGGAATCTCCGCTTTGTACGTCTGGAGCTGCTGAAAGGCCGTCCAGATGGTCGCGTCCTCGTCGGCAGGGTTCTTGAGCTCGACGACTGCGAGCGGCAGGCCGTTGACGAAGAGCACCACGTCCGGACGACGGCTGTGCTTGTTCTCCGTCACGCTGAACTGGTTGACCGCCAGCCAGTCGTTGTTCGTCAGCTCGTCGAAGTCGATCACCCGGACCTGCGCGCCGCGGATCTCGCCCTCGGCCGTCCGGTACTCGACGTTGACGCCGTTGACCAGCAGGCGATGGACGGCCTGGTTGCGCTGGATGAGGTCCGCGCCTTCAGGGCGGGTAAGCTTGCGAAACGCATCCTCCAGCGCCTCGGCGGGAAGCTGCGGATTGAGTCGCGCGAGCGCATCGCGCAGGCGCTGGGCCAGCACCACCTCGCTGTAGTCGCGCCGCTCGGCGAGGACCTGATCGGGGGCGATCTCCAACCCGTGCGCGATCTGCCAGCCGACGCCCTTCAGCCAGGCGAGGGCAGCGGATTCTACGGTGGATTCGGTCATTGTGCCCATGCGTCCTCCGGTTCCAGTGCTGTAGCCGCCGGGTTCTCCCTGTCGTAAGTCCATCGCTGTGGGTTATCGAGGATGTACTGACGGATCCGGTTCAGCGA
>JAJHSH010000038.1 GCA_022683945.1 Candidatus Acetothermia bacterium
CCCCTCTCCGAATTCGGAGAGGGGATGGGGTGAGGTTTTTCTCGCTTACTCCTCGCAAGCTGTCACACCGCGCACGAAGACTTTCTTGTCCAAGACCAACTCAGTCTTCCCATCGGGAGAGAGACGACGCAGACCTCCTTCCACCCGATCACCACTGAAATAGACGGCATTGGTGATCCAGACCGTGTCCGTAGAATCTGTAGCGAGCTGATTGGCAAAGCTCATCACGGCCACGGTGTCCCACTTGGAAGCATCCGGCGGGTAGCGAAAGACTCGACCGTCTCTGTTGAAATGAGCCACGAAAATCTGGCCTTGGCTGTTGACGGCAACACCGGTGGGGTAGATGAAACCGGGATCGAAGATGAACGGCTCTGCGGTGGCGAAGTCAGGGGCCTTTGCCAACAGCACTCGCCCGCCTCGCTGATCTGATCTTTCGGGTTTATCAGCAATGAGCAAGCCCCCTTTCAAAGGGCCGCCCTTGATGAAGGTCATTGCGCTCGGGCCATATCTAAACGCCGCAGCCCGTATGACCTGCTCCAGCTTGTTGGCGGGATTGGCCTCCTTCAAACGCACGATGCCTGCAAATTCCTTACCGTAGGCCCCAACATAGAGATTGCCCTTTTCATCAAAAGCCATCGTCCAAGCCCAGATCGCCGGATCGGCGGGAACGATTACCTCAGGATTTTTGCCATCTTGATCATAGCGGACGATGCGTCCAATAAATCTGTCTCCCACACGCACAAAATCTTGTACGTAGAGGCGCTTATCGGGTCCACAGATAAGATTGTTAGGGCTCGTCAACCCCTCGACCACAGGAGCGACGGTGGGAGCAGGAAAGACCGGGCCAGCAGATAAATCCAAGCGTAGCACCGATCCTGTTCCTTCCCCAGGCGGCGGACTTGTGAGATAGATTGTGATCTTCTTGTCTTGAGCTTGGGCTAGTGGGAAGAGATTGAAAGAAGCTCCCAGCACTGCCAAACCCGCCAGCCCACAAACGACCAACGCCCACCGACCGACCGAGACGACGCTGCGATTGAACATACGGTACGACCTCCTTATGCATTCTGCGCTCATCAGGCGCTGAAGTCTCTTGTCGCCAAAAACTGAGTAAGTCTGACAGCCATCCCCGGCGATCTCTCCGCCCGAGGCCGGTCTAACGTACTGTCATCATAGCGGCGTCGTGTGCGCAGGGTGTGCGCCGGCGCAAACGCGCAATATTTTCCTCATCTCCCCGTCAGATCACCCACGTACCAAAGTCTCACAGAAGCATCCCATGAAGCGGAAGCGAGCAATCGCCCGTCCGGGCTAAATGCAACTCTAGGAACAACGCTTGCATGACAGCAGAGCGTACGTGCCGCTTCTCCTGAGCCAATCTTCCACAATTTGATCTCTTGATATGCCGCCGCCGCCACCCATCGGCCATCAGGGCTGAAGATCGCTTGCCGGAGCGCGTAACAACAGTAGCTGTCCACCTGAGACCCTGAGGAGACCTCCCACAGGATGATCGAGCCGTCTCCGTGACTTGAGGAGGCCAGCAGTTGTCCATCCGGACTGAAGACAATTGACCAAATCGGGTTTGTATGTCCTTTAAAAGTGCGAATTCCTTTGCCGGTGGCTACTTCCCATAGCTGGATGTTTTCCGCCTCGCTTCGTGGTCCCACCGTGACCTCTGTTGCCATGACTTTCCCATCGGGACTGAAGGCAAGAGCATCCACGCTCACCGGTCGGCCAGCGTACTTTTCCACCGGTAAGGTTCGTACCAATCTCCCTGTAGCCACTTCTCGGAATTCGACCTCTATGCAGACGAGCTGAGCGTTTATACTCTTGCATGAAGGAAAGGCAATCGACTGCCCATCAGGATTGAAGACCAAGGGAGCGACAGGCCAATGGAACTTTCCCAGCGTGAGCACTAATTTCCTTGAAGAGACCTCCCAGAATCGAACAGTCCGGTCTTGAAACCAACCGCTGGATGCAAGCAATCGGCCATCGGGACTGAAGGCCACTCCCGTAACGTTGTCATCGTGACAACAAAGAGTGTCCACCAATCTCCCTGACGGCACATCCCACAGCTTGATCGCCCTATCTTCCCAGCCAATGGTAGCCAATAGTGTCCCATCAGGGCTGATGGCCACAGAAGAAGCAGATCGTGAATAGTTCGTAATCGTGCAAAAAGTAGAGGGCTGAGTGGGAGGACAGGATGTGCGCTGCCAGTTCTGTTGTGCTGACAGGTGCGTGATCTTCTTCTCTTGAGCTTGCGCTGTTGGGAACAAATCCAATGAAGCCCCCAGCACGGCCAAGCCCACCAAACCGACGACGACCAACGCCCACCGACCGACCGAGACGACATTATGGCTCAACATGCGTTACTCCTCTGACGCATCTCCACTTTGAGTCGCCCGGCCACTTGAAGTGGCGGGCTGGAAGCTACAAAACCCGCTGGTGCGGGCTGAGAGTCTCCGCCAGGAGACTTTGTAAGCCCAGCTCGCGACTTCAGCCGCCGAGCAGCACGAAAGTGGAGAGGGGCTAGGTTACTCCCTCCTTGTGTAGAAATGCTGCTATGGCCCTACTACTAGGGCTTCGTTAACGAAAGATATTGTACACCGCTCCCTACGACCTCCAATCGCATAAATCGTTTTATCGACCACGGCTGCGGCAACTTCCGATCTAATCACTCCCAACGAAGGTCCACTGGACCACTTGTTCGTCAGCGGGTCATAGATGGAGACAGAGGCTTGTGGCTTGTGATTTTGCACCGAAGCCCAACATTGTTCTTGCGAACCATCACCTCCAATCACGTAGATTCTGTTATTGATCACGACGGAGGCTATATTGCCCAGTGCCTTCGGAAGCGCAGTTCCTGCTTGCCAGGTGTTTGTCAAAGGGTCGTAGATCTCAGTGAAGATAGCACCAGAACTCTCCAAATAGATACCGGATCCGCCGCGTCGTCCCAGGCTCTGATCGGTGCGCGAGAACTGCGAACGCTCTACGGTCAGATTGCGTACGTTAACCGCCACAAGCCCATAGCGCAGGTTATCGGTCACGGTTACGTTGCGCAGAGTTACCGAGACGCTATCTTTGATGTGCAGGCCGCCACCCAATAGTTCTCCCGGCAAGGGGAAAGGACTATTGGGGTGAGTTCCCCCATCGCCTCCATTGCCGTCGCGCACCGTGAGATTCTCCATTGTCACATTTTGGGTTTTCTCAATGCGCACAACAGGAATTTCTCTGTTCGCTTTGAGAACGACCTCTTCGGGATTGGTGCCCGTCCCGCGCAGTATCAAGCTCTTAGCGATCATCACTGAAATAAAAGCCCCGGTGGAATCTTTTGTTTCATAAATCCCCGGAGCGATCTGCACAATATCGCTCGGCTTGGTCGCGTTGACCGCATCTTGAATGTCAGTGAATTGACAACCTTCAGACAGCTGTGGGCAGACCGTCACGACAGATGGCCCCTGTTGCGCCCCGACCACCCCTGCCCCTGCAAGTCCCACAAGAACTAGCAGCACCCAACTCCGCAGATTGAACTTTTGATGATTCATTGAGCCCTCCTGCTGAACCTGTCAGCTAGTATATCGCTAAAAAGGGTGCGGGGCTGACCGGAACGTCTGAGTGCAGCTCGTCAACTCTAACTCTAGCGGCCGCACCCAGACGTTCCGTCGCGCCCCTCCCCGGTGATCTCACCCCGCCCTCTCTCAGCCCCGAGGTCAACTCTGTAGCCGATATTATAAACCCTCCATGTGCGCAAATTGTGCGTCGCTGAAAAAGTCTATCTGAAGCTGATTGTGAGACGAGACCGGAGCCGGAGAGCAACCGCCATCGGGTACACTTCCCCAGCAGTCTAAAATATGCTATAATCGGTTTGAAAAGTTGACTGCCGTCAGATAAGCCCCTTTTCTCGCGATAATAGAGGGCGGGGGTGCCTATGGCATTCAAAGTTCAGCTCTGCGGAGAGTTTCGCATCTGGCGCGACGGAGAAGAGATCACCCCACTGTTTTCTCGTGCGGGCGGGGCGAAAACCCTGTTGAAGATCTTTCTAGCCTATCCCGGCCGGATTCTCACCCGCGACGAACTGATCGAATGGCTCTGGCCCGAAAAGCCCTTTAACGCCGGATTCGCCAACCTGCGAAAGCGCATCAGCGAGCTGCGCCATCTTCTGGAGCCTCAGCTTCCGTCTAAAGCCCCCTCGCAGTATATCTTTACACGCCCCGGCTGCTACAGACTCCATCCCCAGGCCCCCATTACCTCCGATGCTCAAGAGTTCCTGAGACGCTGGCAGATCGGGCAAAAGCTTGAACAAGACGGACAGCTCCAAAGAGCGCTCTCCGAATACGAAACGGCGCTCGCCCCCGCCCAAGACGACTATCTGGCCGAAGATCGCTACGAAGAGTGGGCCGCCGGCCCGCGAGAGCGCTGGCAGGCGCTCCTCTGTCAAGCGCTCGCTCACCTAGCCGAGCGCTACACCCAACTGCAACGCTACAGCGAAGCGCTGGAGCTCTGCCACCGGATACTCGCGCTCAACCCCACTTGCGAAGAAGCCTATTATCGTAAGATGCTCTGTTATTATCTCGCCGGAAATTCCGGAGAGGCCTTACAGTCCTATCAAGAATGTGTACAGACCCTGAAGACACATTTCGGTACGCCACCCTCGGCAGAGACCGAAGAGCTGCACCAAAAGATCCTGCGGAGAGACCGCATTGAAGTGCCCTCCTACACCCCGCCTACAAACCTCCCGCAGCCTCTGACGAGCTTCATCGGGCGCGAGCGCGAGATCGCTCAAGCCAAACAGTTATTACTGAACACTCGATTGCTGACGCTCACGGGCACCGGCGGCTGTGGCAAGACCCGCCTGGCCCTCAAAGTTGCTGGAGACTTAGTCGGAGAGTACGCGCACGGCGTTTGGTTTGTGGACTTAACAGCTCTATCAGATACAGCACTAGTACCCCAGCAGATTATAGTGACCCTCGGACTGAACGAGATGCCGGGACGACCTCCTCGCGAAGCGCTGATCGAGCAACTTCGCCACAGAGAGCTGCTCCTAGTGCTCGATAACTGTGAACAGCTCCTTCCCCAGCTCGCACATAGTATAAAAATCTTGTTGACGGCCTGCCCGAATTTACAGATTCTCACAACAAGTCGGACAGCTCTGGGAGTTCCGGGTGAGACGCTTCTCAGCGTGCCGCCGCTGGAGTCTCCACCACCAGGCCATCTGCCGCCGCTGAAGATTCTCCAGCAGACAGAAGCCGTCAGCTTGTTCATAAAGCGTGCTCTGGCGCTCAAACCCTCGTTCCAACTGACGGCAGAGAACGCGCCATTCGTTGCCCAGATCTGTCGGCAGCTCGACGGGATACCCTTGGCGATCGAGCTGGCCGCCGCACGCATCAAAGTGCTTTCGCTGGAGCAGATCGCGGCTCGCTTGAACGATCTCTTCACGCTGTTGGGGGAAGCAAACCCGACCGCACCGTCACAACAGAAAACCCTAAAAGCGACGATGGACTGGAGCTTTCAGTTGCTCACTGAAGCCGAGCGAGCTCTCCTGCAACGGCTCTCGGTCTTTGTCGGAGGGTTTTCCTTAGAAGCCGCAGAAGCTGTTGCGCCTGATGATCCTCGAAGGGAGCGGGTGAGCCAAAGACGGAGAGGAAGAATCCGAGCCGGTCAAGTTCTAGAGCTTCTCTCGCACTTGGTGGACAAGTCGCTCGTCATAGCTGAAGAGCAGAGCGCACAGATGCGCTATCGAATGCTGGAGACCGTGCGGCAATATGCGCATGAGAAGCTTTCGCGAACCGGTGAGGTCGCGACGATGCGTAACCGTCATTTGACGTTCTTTTGGGAATTAGCCCAACGCGCTGAACCGGAACTGCAAGGGCCTCAATCTGCCCGCTGGCTGGAGCGTTTGGAGATGGATTATGATGACCTCCACCATGCGCTGCGCTGGGCTTTGGAGAGCGGGCAGGCCGAAACGATGTTAAAGCTGACCATCGCTTTGGGATGGTTCTGGTATATTCGGGGCCACTGGAGCGAAGGGCGATACTGGCTGGAGAAAGCGCTGGCAGAGAAGACGACCTCCGCTCCCTTGCGGGCCAAAGCCTTGGGCATTATAGGCGGTTTGGCTTATCGTCAAGGGGATTACCCTGTCGCCAGCGCCTCCTATGAAGAGAGTCTAACGCTCTGTCGTACGCTGGACGACCCGCAAGGCATCGCCAATGCCCTTAATAACTTAGGGGTGTTGGCCCACTCGCGTGGGGACTTCCAAGCCGCACGGAAATTTTACGAAGAGAGCTTAGCAGTTCAACGCCGCTTGCACAGCAAGCCAAGCATTGCGCGAACGCTGAACAACCTGGGAGGTATTGCCTGGGCTCAAGGGGATTACGCTGCCGCCCGTGCCTTTCACCAAGAGAGCCTCGCTATACGCAAAGAACTGAGCGACCAGCGGGGCATAGCCACTTCACTAGCAAATTTGGGACTGGTCTCACAAAACTTGGGAGACTATGAAGAAGCTCAAAGGTTCTTCGAAGAATCTTTAGCTATTGAACGCCAATTGGACAACAAACAGGGCTTGACCAATGTGCTCACGAGCTTAGGAGCCTTGGCACAGCTCCGGGGAGATTACGCCGCCGCGCGCAGATTATATGAGGAAAGCCAAACCATCCAGCAACAGCTCGGGGAGAAGCGGGCTATTGCGCACACGCTTCATAATTTGGGATTGATCGCACACTTTCAGGGAAATTACCAAGAGGCCCACGCTTTTTATGTGGAGAGTCTGGAATTGCGGCGCGCGCTGGGAGATCGTCACGGGATCGGCTATTCACTCAACGCTCTGGGGGACCTCGCGCTAGTGCAGGGCGATTGCACCAGCGCAAAGAAGCTCTACGAAGAGGCCTTGGCCCTCCAACGCGAATTGGGAGATAGACAGGGCATCGGCTATTCACTGACGAATTTAGGAGAGTTGGCACGCGCCCAAGGGGACTATCAGACCGCTCGCGCTCTGTGTGAAGAGAGCTTGGCTCTGCGCAGGGAGCTGGGAGATAAGCGCGCCCTTGCTCATTCGCTCTCTGCGCTGGCGGCTCTCGCCTGCGCTCAAGGGGATTACGCGAGGGCAAAATCTCTAGGTGAAGATGGCCTAGTTTGTCGTAAGGAGCTAGGAGAGAGACGCGCCGTAGCGCAGTCACTCACGCTGCTCGCGACCGCTGCGCGGGGTTTGGGTGAGCTAGAGCAAGCTTATGCGCTATGCAAAGAGAGTCTAGAGTTGCGTCGGGAGATCAACGACCGAGCGGGGTGTTTAGAATCGCTAGAAGAGTTCTCCAGGGTTCTTCTTGCACAAGGGGCGTTAGAGAGAGCGACGATACTCATGGGCGCAGCGGAAGCGTTGCGAGAGGCCTTACAGATTGCCCAAATGAACGACGAGCAAGAAGAAAACCAGAGAGGGCAAGACTTAAAGATCCTCGAGAGCAGACTTGGGAAGTCAGAATTCACAGCGCTCTGGGCCCGCGGACGCGCCATGAGCCTCGATCAGGCCATAGAAGAAGCCTTCAGAGAATAAAGAAAATCAGAAAAATAGCTTCAGATGGGCTTTTTGCGTCCTTGTTGATACCCATTCTCTCTGAAATTGGGGGAAATAGAGCTGGGGGACTTGACAGAGGTGCTGCTTTTGCCCTAAAATACGGCTATCACGTAACTATCCCATAACCTAAGGAGGAGGGTTAGTGATGAACAAAGCAGAGCTGATCGAGACGATCGCTCAACGGACCGGATTGGCCAAGCGGACGGCGCGTGAAGCCGTCAACACCATCTTCGAGACGATCTCGAAGTCGGTGTCCGAAGCAAACGCGGTGCGGATCAGCGGGTTTGGCACCTTTGGCGCGCGCGCGCGCAAGGCCAGCACCCGCATCAACCCCCAGACGGGACAGCGGCTGAACGTGCCCAGCAAGGCCGTTCCCAGCTTCCGTGCAGGACGCGAGCTGAAGGACTTGGTCCGTCGTCGCCTTAAAGTGGTCGAGTCCGGCGGCCGACTTGGCGTCAAACGATCCTAGAGCGACCGCTATTCTCTGAGGGCTCTGAGAACATCTATTGTCTTAGAGCCCTCTTGCTTTTAATTGGCTTTTAAAGTCTTTTATTCTTAACGGCTCTACTGTTACTGTTATAGTATATATATTACTTATAGTAGTAGTAGAGGCGGCCCAACCTGTGGAAAACTTCGACTCAACTCTCAGATTTGTCAAGATCTCTCTGTTCAGAAGCCTCGAAACAAATATATGCTATATATTTGTAGGGCTGTGGAAAACCTGTGGAGAACCTGTGGAAAACTCCTGTGGAAAACTTCCCTCGGTGGGTTTTCCACAACCTTTTTCCACAGGTTCTCCACAACTTCTCCACAGGGTTTTCCACAAGTAAAAGACTTATAAATACATATAAACCGTCGCTTTATACGACTCTAGAGCAGGTCGTCTGGTCATTTGACGCTCAGGCCCCACCTAAGTTAGACTTGCTACAAGAAACCTTCAGGGAGTGAAACAATGGAAACCCGCGAGATTTTCTGGAATATCTCCCCTCTAGGAGAGCTCGTCTTCTATCTGTTGACGGTTATAGTGCTGGCGATCTTCGCCTACGGAATCTATCGGCATATTCGAAGGATCTTGCAGGGAAAGCGAGTCTCGTTCACGGTGCGCCCGCTGTGGACGAGGCTGAGCGCCGCTTTGGCTAACATAGCCGCGAACAAGACTATTCTGCGTCACGACGCCTCAGCGGGCATGATGCACCTGCTCATCATGTGGGGCTTTATAGTGCTCTTTATCGGGACGGTCATCGTGACCATCGAGTACGATCTCTTCCAGAAGATTTTGGGTCGAGAGCACGGCTTCTGGGTCGGGCCGTTCTTCTTGGTCTATGAGCTCGTACTTGACATACTCGGCGCGCTCTTTATTATAGGGCTGGTCTGGGCCTTGGTGCGCCGCTATGGGCTGAAGCCCCCGCAACTCTCTTGGAAGCCGTTGGACTTAGTTCTGCCCCTCTCGCTCTTGCTCATTGGGGTCACGGGCTTTCTGGTGCAAGGGCTACGGCTGGCGGCGACGGCGTCAGAGTTGGGTTATGACCCCCGCTGGTCGCCTGTGGGATTTATAGTATCTCAAGTCTTTATGGCGCTCCCCGTTGAGGCGCTGCGCCTCTGGCATCTGGTGCTTTGGTGGGTGCACGGCGCGTTAGCTCTCGGCTGGATCGCCTATCTGCCCTATGCGCCCAAAGTCATGCACATACTGACGGCAGGGGTCAATCTCTTCTTTCAAGAGATACGCCCGCGTGGACGCTTAGAAGTCTTGGACGTCGAAGGCGCGTTTGAGCGCAACGAAGTCTTGGGCTTTCAGACTCTTAAAGACCTATCTCGGAAAGACTTTTTAGATTTAGCTAGTTGCACCGAGTGCGGGCGCTGCGATGCCAACTGCCCTGCTTATCTGTCGGGAAAGATCCTCTCGCCGCGTGAGATTATTCTCGAACTGCGCGAGCACGCCAACGCTGAGTTTCCCACCCTCACCCCATCCCTCTCCCTCACAGGGAGAGGGTGGCCTGCAAGGCCGGGTGAGGGTCAGAAACAGATCATCGGCTATTCGATCAAACCAGAAGAGATCTGGGCCTGCACGACGTGCATGGCTTGTGTGGAAGTCTGCCCCGTCTATATTGATCCCCTCAATAAGATCTTAGAGCTGCGGCGCAGCGAAGTGATGATCCAAGACAAATATCCCGAAGGTTTTACAGATGTCTTTAAGGGCATGGACGGGCGGGGCAATCCGTGGGATATGCCTTCAACAGAACGGTTGGTTTGGATGAAGGGGCTTGAGGCGCCTGTAGCCGCCAACCTAACCCCAACCCCTTCCCTAAAGGGAAGGGGCTCCCCTCCCGCTTTAGGGGAGGGGGCGGGGGAGAGGTTCGAATATCTCTTCTTCGTCGGGTGCGCGGCGTCGTTCGATCCCCGCACGCAGAAGATCGCGCGCAGTGTCGTAAAAATCTTGCAGCGCGCCGGGGTAAGCTTCGCCGTCTTGGGCGAAGAAGAAGGCTGCACCGGCGACCCGGCGCGGCGCATCGGCCACGAGTATATCTTCCAGATGCTCGCCAAACAGAATATCGAGACTTTCAACAACTATAATATTAAAAAAATCTTGACGATCTGCCCGCATTGTTTTAATTCGTTCAAGAACGAGTATCCCGATCTCGGGGGCCAGTACGAAGTGATCCATCACACGGAGCTGATCGAACAACTGCTCAAAGAGGGCCGACTCAAGCTGACAAAAGAGATCCCCGCGACTATCACCTATCACGACTCGTGCTATCTGGGGCGCTACAATCAGATCTTCGACGCGCCAAGAAATATTTTGAAGAAGATCCCCGGCGTCAAACTGACCGAGATGGAGCGTCGCCGCGAGCGCGGGATGTGCTGTGGCGCGGGTGGTGGGCTGATGTGGCTCGAAGAAGACCCCGGCAAGCGCGTCAACGAACTCCGAGTGAACCAAGCCCAAGAGGCTTTTGTCAAAGAGAAGAGAGCGAACGGTCGAACGCAGCTTGTCGCCAGCGCTTGCCCGTTCTGTATGACGATGCTCGAGGACGGGATCAAAGCCAAGAACGCAGAGTTCGAGAACAAAGACATCGCCGAGCTGGTTGCCGAGGCCTTAGATGTGCCCTAAACTCTTGCTTCATGGCTTTCATCGAAGTTCGCGAGCTGAGCAAGCACTTCGTCATCGCTAGGCATCGGCGTGGTCTGTTGGGAGCACTGAGAAATTTAATCTCACGCGAGCAGGTCGTCATTAAGGCCGTTGACCGAGTTTCTTTTGCCATCGAGCGCGGCGAGCTGATCGGCTATCTCGGCCCCAACGGCGCAGGCAAGTCTACTACTATCAAGATGCTCACGGGGATTTTGGTCCCGACGTCAGGAGCAATGACTGTGGGCGGGCGCGTCCCTTGGAGAGAGCGCATCGCGCACACGCGGCGCATCGGCGTCGTCTTCGGGCAGCGCACCAATTTATGGTGGGACCTGCCCGTCATCGAGAGCTTCGATTTATTGAGACATATCTACAAGATCCCACGCGACCGACACCATCAGAATCTCAGAGCTTTTGAGCGCCTGCTCAATCTGACCGAGTTCTTACAAACGCCGGTGCGCAGTCTGAGTTTGGGCCAGCGCATGAGGGCCGATCTCGCCGCTGCTCTGCTCCACGACCCCGACGTGCTCTTTCTGGATGAGCCGACCATCGGGCTGGACATCGTCGCCAAAGAGCGCATTCGCGCTTTTATCAAAGAGATGAACGCGCAGCGCGGCGTCACGGTGATTCTGACCACGCATGACTTGGGCGACGTCGAAAAGCTCTGCGAGAGAGTTTTAATAATAGACCACGGGAAGCTGCTCTTTGACGGCTCGCTGAGCGAGCTGCAAGCGCGCTTCGGCGGCGAACGGGAACTGATAGTTGATTTTGCAGAAGAGTACGACAATATTGCTCTTGATGGCGCGACCGTGATGGCCCGTGAGGGATCGCGCACGACCTATCGTTTTAGCGAGTCCAGCGCCGCTGAGCTGATACAAGAGCTGGTTTCGCGCTATCGCATTCTAGATCTCACCCTGCGCGAACCCGATATCGAGACGACCGTAAGACGCATCTACGAAGAGAGGCTTCTGAGCAAGTAACCGATTGCATTGCACGGATTCAAACGATCTGTTATCTTTTTCTCTATGCAGAATATTTTAGTGGGCCACCGTGAAGTATCTCCCCAAGCTCGCACCCTAGATGAGATGCAGCCGGTCATCTTCGACCGAGAGTGGTTAAAAAAAGCCGATCTTCGGCAGCCACTTTATTTTATGTATCGCGATTGCATCCTCCCCGAAGATCAAGAGACAGCACGTCACTTGGGGATTCGCTATGATATTACGGTTCTGCTGCCCGTGCGCTTGGGGCGCGAATTCAATAAAACGAAGGGGCACTATCACTCGGAGAAGCAGCTCGGGCTCGCTTACCCGGAGCTCTATGAAGTCTTGGAGGGCGAGGCGTTGATCTTATTGCAAAGGCGCGAGGGCTCCGGTGTCAACGACGTGATCGCCCTCACAGCGCGAGCGGGCGATAAAATGATCGTCCCCCCAAACTATGGCCATGTCACGGTGAATATTGGCGACACTCCTCTCAAGATGGCCAACTGGGTCTCGACGCGTGTCGAGAGTTACTATGGCCCCTACGAAGAGAAGAACGGAGCGGCTTACTGGGTCTTAACCCCGGAGCGCGCCGGAGACAGACCAAAATATCTCGCGAATATCCGATACGGACGCTTGCCCCAGCTGCGCTTGCTCTCGGCTTGTGAAGTCCCAGACCTTCACTTAACGCGCCAGACCCCCAGCTACGCGCTCATAGAAAGCCCGCCGTCTTTGCGCTTTCTTAACTATCCGGAGGAGTTTTCCGATCTTTGGCCGAGGCTCTACCCGCGTTGAGGCGTCGCGTGGGGAAGAAGAGCGCGACGAAGAGTCCCAAGATCGCCCCGCCGCCCGTGCCCCAAAGAATCAGAGCCAGACGATCTGGGCCTACCGGCCCCTGGGGCAGCTGCGGGGGCGTCACGGTATCCATAGGCTCCCAGTTGGACTCCAAGAGACGCTTGGCTTCGGCCTGTGCGCGCGCCAAGGCCACCAGACGCTCTTCGATATCTATGACGGCGCGATACTCTCCAGCAAGAGCGCGCACGCCCTCGGTCTGGAGTCTGTCCAGCTCTTGATCGAGCGCTGTAAGACGTTCTAGCAAGATCTCTAATTGACGGCGCAAGTACCAGCTTTCGATGGTCGCGCCGGGCTCGCCAATTCTCGTTTGCACGATGCGCGGCTTGAGAAAGTCTTGCAGCTCTTTTTGCACCATCTCCCGTTGGGCTTGCAGGGCGGCGCGTTGCTGCTCCAGACGCTCGTTCAGTTCTTTCAGCAACTGGGCGCGATGGTTCTGCAACGTAGCGCGCAACTCTCCCAGGCGTCGGTGCTCAGCATCTACACTTGCTTTCAGGTCGGCTTTGAGCTTCTCTGTCGCGTGCGCCAGATAAGCGGCGAGCGTGTCGCGCACCGCGCGCGGGGCGAACCCGCCGCGCAGTCTGAGCGAGATGATCTCCCCATCGGTAGAAGTTATCTGTAAATGCTGATAGAGCCACGAGATGATCTCCCAGCGGCCTTCGGTTTGGCCTTCTGGGACGGGAAGGCGTTTGGCGACTTGGATAGCTAAATCTGCGCTGCGCAGGACCTCGGCGTTCCAGCCAAGATCGGCGGCGAACTCCGGGGGCAGCGGCGGTCGCTTGAGACGAACGACCGCGCTCGTCTCGAACTCCAAGGGCTGGCGCAGCGCGTAGATCGCTGAGAGAATCAGTGCAGAGACAGTCACGACGACGAAGATCCAAAACTTGCTCACGGTTTCATCTCCTCCAGAGATCGTTCACCTAACCCTCGCCCTGTCCCCCTCCCTAGCCCTCCCCGTATAGTATACGGGGAGGGAACGGGTGGGGTAACGGGTGAGGGTTACCATAGGCTATAATAACATCATGCAAACTGTCACGTCAAAAACGCTCGCGCAAGATCTTCACAATGCGCTCGGCGGCGTGGCCGTCGCCGAAGGGGTTGACGGCGCGGGCCATTTGGTCATAAGCGTCGCGATCTTCGAGCAGACGCTGGGCTTCTTGGAAGATCGTGTTCGCTTCTGTGCCCACCAATTTCGCCGTGCCCGCCTCGATCGCCTCCGGGCGCTCGGTCACTTTGCGCAGGACCAAGACGGGTTTTCCCAGGGCTGGAGCTTCTTCTTGAATGCCCCCGGAGTCCGTCAAGATAAAAAGTGCCCGGCCCATGAGCCAGACGAAGCGTTCGTAATCCAACGGTTCTATGAGAAAGACTCTCTCTCTCTGACGCAGAATCTTCTGCACCGGGGTGCGCACGTTGGGGTTCAGGTGCACGGGATAGACCATCACGACATCGGGATTCTTCTCGGCGATCTCTCTCAGTCCCAGACAGATGCTTTCAAACTCCGGCCCAAAACTCTCGCGCCGATGCCCAGTGATTAATAAGAGTTTCTTCTCGCGACGCTCGATCTGGGCGAAGATCTCTTTGGGAATGGGAAATCTCTCGCAGAGATCTAAGCTCTGCACGCGCGCCCATATCTGTTGTAGCGCATCAATAACGGTGTTGCCGGTGACGAAGATCTTTTCGGGAGAAATGCCCTCACGCAGCAGATTTTCTTTGGCGCGCTTGGTGGGCGCGAAGTGAAAGTCTGCTAGTTGGTCAGCGCATCTGCGATAGACTTCTTCAGGGAACGGGTTATATTTGTCTCCGGTTCGTAAACCCGCCTCGACGCGGGCGACTCTGATCTGAGCATAATAGGCAGCGAGGCTTGCCACGAAAGTGGTCGTCGTGTCCCCTTGGGTGATGACGACATCGGGCTTTTCTCTCTGAATGACAGACTCAAGATTGACGAGCACGTCGGCAGTAATCTGATAGAGACTTTGATTGAGGCGCATGAGGTTCAAGTCGTAGTCAGGCCGAATCTCGAAAATTTTTAAGACTTGGTCGAGCATCTCGCGGTGCTGGGCTGTGATGCAGACGCGCGACTCGGTCTCAGGGAATTTTCGAAGCTCTTTGAGCACAGGCGCGAGCTTGATCGCTTCCGGGCGCGTACCAAAGATGGTCAGGATTTTCACGATATTTATGCTAATTTTCCAGATTTACTTTGTCAAATAAGCCCAACAACCGTGGTGATGGAGGCTCTACGTACTACTACCCTCCTTCCTTTTCACTGTTGTACTACGAACTAGGTACAGTAACGCCAACAGGACAACTATGAGAGAAGCCATAGCTAGAACAGGGTCTATCCACAAATCAAAACCAACTTGAATCCGAAACAATATACTGACAATCCATGATACTAACGTGAAGAGCCAAATCGCAAGCATATCCCTTCTTGTGTAGCAATGCCAGTAATCCCCCGGTCGTGCCCCTTTTTCTTCCCAAAATCTGAACCCGGGAACAGAGCTTTTAGCTTGGGCAAAGGCACTTTCTTCAAAGTCTGACTTGATGTGATCACCAAGGTTGCTTATGACCCTCAAATTACCTCCAATCAAGTTATCGAAAATTGCAGCTATTCCAGGGATTATCCAGACAAGATAGAGCAGAAACTTCGAAGACTGTCCTTCGTCAACGTTTCCAACGAATCTCCCCACCAAAAACGAGATTATTACGGCCAGGGAAATAATTTTGATCCAGACCAAACGATTGTGTTCTCTAATTCGAAGATGTATTTCATCTCTGAGCGATTTGAAATACTCGATAAAAATAGCGTTCTCCTGCGTCTTCGAATCAACCCGAACACTATCTTTGTCTGTGTTATTCGTTACCTCAACAATATCACCATCACGCAGCCCGAGATCGTCGAGAGTCTCCTTAGAAACTTGGCGATCAATTCGAATCTTCACGGTCAGCATGATTTCCCTCCTATTTTCTGAAAATTGCAGCTATGTCAATCAGGTTTTTTGAGTGATCTAGCGCGAAAATAATGCGATAAGGGCCTACACGTTTACGAAGAGAGCCTTGGAGTTTGCCACTCTTCACCGGGCGCACATCTCCTTTGAAGGGATCTTTCTCCATCTGTTGAAATGCTTGGCCGAGTTGATACTGACGGTCTCTGGGCAGACTGCGGAACTGCTTGGCCGCTTCCTTGGAAAGCCTACAAATCCAGCTCATCTTTCAGTTCTTCCCAAGTCACATACTCTCTTCGTCGGATTTGGGTGAAACCTTTCTCAACTAACTTTTCTTCGTCCGGTGTCAGAAGATCACCAGCGTCTACCGGCTTTAACACGAGTTTATCTTTGGTGCACTTGATTTCAACGCAGTCGCCCTCGTGCAGCCTCAGCTTCTCGAAGACGCTCTTCGGGATCGTGACTTGGCGCTTGGCTCGAACCTTCACGATGGGCATGAATTTCCCTCCTCGGACATTATTAGTTTATTATAATGGCGACCAAAGTCAAACTCATGGCCAAGTAACAAGGGGGAGTCACATGCGCAAAGTCGGGTTCGTTATATTACTGGGGCTGATTGTCGGGTTGAGTTGGAATTGCGAGGCCGAAGCGCGCCTGGTCGGAGCCGGCGGCGGCGGACTGATCGACGCCAGCGGGAATCTGGGGCTGGGAAGCACGGTCGTGCCCTTCGCGAGACTTTCGGTGGGGCTCTTTGTCTTGGGGCTTGATATAGATTTATGGCATCTGGGGAATGCGCTGGAGTTCGTCCCGGCGTTGACGGCGAGACTGCCGGCGCTCTTCGTCCCCAACGTCGAATTTTATTTCGCCGTCGCACCGCTGCTCTTTCAGATCGCGCCGACCTTCCAAGTTGATTTGCAGTCCGTAGTGCGCTGGGGCGCAGGCGCTGGCTTTGGCTTGATCTATATCTTTGGCGAGATGATGCTCTTAGCCGACTGGGGGCCGCCGTTGCAGTGGTTGGGGCCGGGAGTGGCTCTGGGAGCACAGATCGGCTTCTGAGCGTTGCTCCTCAGGTTCTCCATCGGTTAGAATAGGAACGCTATGAAGAACGGAATACTCATCTCATTGGTGTCCATCTCGCTTTTTTTCTCTGGCTGTTCGCCATCGAGCCGAGCAGACAGCGATTCCGAGAGAGCGAAATTACAAGAGCAGATACACGGTTTGGTCAATCAGATCAGCGCGCTCAACCGCGAGAACGAGCGCTTGCGAAGCCAAAACCAAGAGCTGGCGCAACAAGTCTCAGCGCAGTATTCTACCGAAAAAGAAGACGATATGATCGCGACGCGCAAGAGCGCCCAACTGCAAGCCGAAAACGAGCGCCTGACGGAGGAGCAGAACAAACTCGTTCAGCAATTGGCGCAGTTGCAAGAACAGCTAGCGGAGCGCGAGGGAGAGCGCGAAGATCTCTTGCGCAATCTGGAGACGTTGCGCGGGACTTTTGTCAAGGAGCTCGCGCCCCTGCAAGAGGAGAACGAGCGGTTGCGCCAAGAGCAGGCGCAGTTGAAAGAAAAATTAGAGAGAGATTCAAGAACCGTGACTGCGCTCTCTTCGCAGGAGTTAGCAGAGCGCGCGCGGGCGTTGCAGAGAGAACTGCAAGATCTTCAGAGTGAAGTCTTGCGACGCAAGATCGAAGAGTTTCGCCAGAGCGCTCAGCAGACGGCTACCTGCGCGGAGGTGCAAGCCGAGAGCCTTTCGCAGTGTCTAGAGCAGCAGGTCGCGCTGGCGGTCGAGCTGACCAAGCGCGGGAGCGTGACGCGGGCTGTGACAATCTATGAACAGATACTGAAAGATTATCCCGAATTGGCCCTGAGTCTCTCGCGGGTCGCGCACCCTGTCACGTCGGCTGAAGTTGCGTGGGAGTTGGGCTTGTTGCGCGAGTCCATCGCGCGTTCGACGATCAGCGATCTCACGGAGCAGATCGCCACGCGATTGGGCATCTGGCAGACGTATCTAGAACGATACCCCGATTCGCCCTATACGGATGACGCGCTCTGGAGGCTTGCTTTTCTCTATTCCAACAGCTTTCGCTGGAGCGGAGCTAATTACGCCCATTACGATCCGACAAGAGCGCTCGAGAGCCTTAAGAAGACTTTGGAGCTTTCACAGATTGAGACGACAGATCGCCTGAGCGATCTCTGGCGTGGGGTGGCGACGACGCGCGCGCTCACGCGGGCCTATCTCTTAGAGATGCTGGCACGCGGCTACGAGATCGCGTTGCGAGACTGTCAGGGAGCGCTCGCTTGGTATGAGAGGGCGCTGGCCGAGACAGCCGACGAGCAGAAGAAGACAGACCTCACGGCGACGGTGCTCGCTCTGAGAGAGAGTTGTGGGAATTAGGGGTAGTTCGCGAGCTACTTATAGTCGCAGAGCGCGGCGAACAGCGTTCTCGATCTCTGCCAGTTTGTTCGGGGTTAGCTGGCCCAAAGGAGCTTGTCCTAGATGCTTTTTTTCAATCGTCGTCACTTGGTCGCACTTAGCCCAACTGTGCTCTTTCAATCCACCTTCGCCTGCGGGTAACTCCACCCGTGTAGGGAAAGCGCGTCGTTTTACAGTTGTGATGGGTACAACGGTCACGTCGCGAGCGAAACGATTGAGCCAATTGGCTGATAAAATCACGCAGGGGCGTTGCTTGCGTTCTCCAGAGATGCGCACGAGCCAGACTTCCCCGCGTTGCAGCTGCGGGCTAATCAGAGCCACGTGCGAGGACCTCCGTGCTCAGTTTCTGCCATGCGCGTCGCTCGTCGGCTTCTGTTGGCATTTCAGGCTCAGCGAAGAACTTCTCAGCCAGATTGGCCAACTCTTCTTCTTCGCAACAGCGCATGTGTTCTTGAAGAATATGTTCGAGAGCCGCACTACGGCTCAGCCTGCGACGACGGGCGAGTTCGTCGAGAAATCTGACACTGTGAGGGTCTAACGTGAGCGTTACGCGAGTTTTCATCTCGTGCCTCCTACGGGAGATCATATACTAACTCTTACTTGCAATCAAGCTCTCTAAGAGCCTATAATACAGAAGTTATGACCAACACCCTCTACTACGGCGACAACTTGGAGATTCTGCGCAAGCATATCTCCGACGAGAGCGTTGATCTCATCTATCTCGAACCTCCCTTCAACAGCAATCGCGATTATAACGTGATCTTCAAAGAAGCGACGGGTGAAGAGTCCGAAGCGCAGCTTCGGGCGTTCAGCGATTCCTGGCACTGGACAACAAAGACACAAGAGGCGAATGAGTACTCAGATTATTCTGGCATGATCGTAGGAATGACGTGGCGTTCATGCTTGCGATAGACTCTGAAATCGCTGTCAAGCGTCAAGACCACACCACGCTCGTCGAGTTCGGCCATGCGAACCAAGCAGGCGTCAGTCAGCGAGACGCCAATATCTTCATACCTTGCCAAGAGCTTTTTGATAGCCATTACCTCGTCCTCTAAACGAAAGGAAATCTTCACCAATTCCCGATGGACAAGCTCGAGCACGGTTTCACTGCCGCTTGCATACGTCGCCAACAGAAAGCAAGCCTCTGAGATCACCCCTTCACACGTGTACAAAGGAGGCTCCAGTTGAGCCAATTGTTCTGCAGCCCACCGATGGTAGCGATCTCGTTTATTGAGAAAAGCAACCAGAGGCCCAGTGTCAAGGATCACGCGGGAGGTCATTGCCCATACCCACGGAAATACTTTTGGTTGAACGAGAGGTCCTTGGGCCCTTCGATAGAGCCGGCAAGGTCATGGGCAAGAGCGAGGAACGAGCTTGTTGAATCGCTTTGGGTGAGAAACTGAGCAAGGGCTTCGCGGACAACAGCAGATTTGCTGGCTTTCCGTTGACGCGCGACTTCTCGGAGCTTGGCGTTCAGTGCTTCGGGGACTTTCAGCGACAACGTTGGCACAGGCTATCACCTGCGTAATATAATTCTGTCAATATTGTACTACGCGCGTTATGTCAGATCAAGTTGACGCCTTCTCTCAGCCACGTTACAATCTCTGCGCTACCATGCGTGGCATCTTTCACTATCTCTGGATCTATAGAGTTCGCATTCTCTTAGGGCTGTTCGCGCTTCTTATCGTTGACGGCGCTCAGCTCGTTGTGCCCTTGATCATCCGCGCCGTTATAGATGAATTGGCTACCAAGGGCACGGCACAACTGCTGCTCTACGCAGGCTATGTCGTGGGAATCGCGCTCGTGGTCGCGGTCTTTCGCTACTTTTGGCGCTACTTTATCTTCGGGGCCTCGCGCATGATCCGTCGGGATCTGCGCGACCGGCTCTATGCGCACTTGCTCAAACTTTCTGCTCATTTCTTCACCAATACCAAGACGGGCGATCTGATGGCCCACGCGACCAACGACGTTGAAGCGGTGCAGTTCGCCTGCGGCATGGGCATCTTAGCGTTGGCCGACGCGATTATTATGGTCTCGTTCTCGCTCTTGGCCATGCTCTCGATCAGCTGGGAGATGGTGCTCTATGCGTTCATTCCCTTGCCCATTGTCACTGTTTTTGTAGTCGTCGTCGGGCGGATGATCCACAAGCGCTTTATCTCCGTCCAAGAAGCTTTCTCGGTCTTAACGGAGAAAGTTCGTGAGGTGCTCTCCGGGGTGCGCATTATTAAGAGTTTCGCTCAAGAAGAGGGTTTTGCTCGTGATTTCGAGAGATCGAATCGGCTCTATCTGGAGAAGAATATGCGCTTGGTGAAGATCTCGGGCTTCTTCGACCCGATGATCGCGCTGCTTGCGGGGCTTTCCAGCGCCATTGTCTTATGGATCGGCGGGCAGAAAGTGATCATGGGATCTATCAGTCTGGGCGACTTCGTCGCGTTCACTTCTTACTTGGGAATGCTGACGTGGCCGATGATGGCTCTGGGCTTTGTGATTAACTTGATGCAGCGCGGCGCGGCTTCTATGGAGCGCATCGAGAAGATTCTCCAGACCCAGCCTGAGATCGTTGACGTACCCCATGCGCAACCCTTCCCCAAGAGAGCATCGCTAGAGTGTCGGCACTTGACCTTCGCTTATCCCGCGAGCGAGCCAAGCACCAACGGGCATCGCCCGGTGCTGAAAGATCTCTCTTTTCAGATCGAAGAGGGACAGACGCTGGGGATCGTCGGCTTGACCGGCTCCGGCAAGAGTACGCTGGTTCACTTGCTCTTGCGCGTCTTCGAGCCGCCGCCGGGCACGCTCTTTATTGGCGACTCCGATGTGCGCCAGATTCGCTTGGATGCGCTGCGCGAAGCGCTCGCGCTCGTCCCGCAAGACCCCTTCTTGTTCTCGGCGACGATCCGTGAGAATATCGCTTTCGGTAGCCCTAAAACCAGCGAAGCTCAGATTATCGCCGCGGCGCAGCGCGCCGGTATCTACGAAGAGATTCTAGAGTTTCCCAACGGCTTAGATACGATCGTGGGCGAGCGCGGCGTCAGTCTCTCAGGGGGCCAGAAGCAGCGCGTGGCCATCGCGCGGGCGCTCCTGCTCGACCCCAAAATTTTGATCTTAGACGACGCGCTCTCGGCGGTAGACGCCGAAAAAGAAGAAGAGATCTTGCGCAATTTGCAGGACGTGCTTCAATCGCGTACTTCAGTGATTATCGCTCATCGCATCTCGGCGGTGCAGCAAGCTGATCTGATCTTGGTGCTCGATCACGGGCGGATCGTTGAGCGCGGGCGTCACGAAGAACTCTTGGCGCTGGACGGCATCTACGCGCGGCTCTATGAATTACAACGAGCAGAGGAGGCGGCGAGAACGTAACTTTCTCAGCCATCCTCCCTACCCTCACCCTGCGCCCTCTCCCTGTGAGGGAGAGGGATGGGGGTGAGGGTCGAAGATGGGTTGAGAGAGAGCTCTTATGAATTATCACTGGGAAGAAGAGAAGTTAGGGGCAGCGTATGACTCGGCGCTCATGCGCCGGCTGCTCACCTATGTCAGACCCTATCGCAAGCTCTTTGCCCTCTGTCTGGTGTTGATTCTCTTCATCACGGCCTTCGAGCTAGCCATGCCCTATATCACCAAGATCGCCATTGATCGCTTTATTCTCTTGCCTCACGGGATCGTGCGCCTGCCCGACGCCGACCCGCTCGCCCAAAACGTGCTCGACCGTCATCGGCCTCTCTATCTGGAAGGCGATCAGTATCTCATAGATGTCACGGCGCTAGACCAGATCACGCGCACCGAGTTAGAGACCAAAAGATGGCTGGACAGAGAGCGCTACGCGCTGGTGGAGGAGCGCGATCCCAAACTCTATGAGATCGTGCAGAGAAATCTCGCTCTCTTCAAGCAGCGCGGCGCGGCGTGGCTCATCAGTCAGACCAATTTGAGAAAGCTCTCTCTCACTGATCTCTTGGCGCTGCGCGCTCCCCAGATCGAAGGGCTCCATCTTCTGGCTATTCTTTTTGTAGCGATTTTGCTCTTAAGACTCTTAGTGAGCTTCGCTCAAGTTTATATTTTACAGTTGAGCGGGCAGCGCATTATGAAAGATATGCGCATGCAGATCTTTGAGCACCTGATGAGGCTGCCTACCAAGTTCTTCGACAAAAATCCTGTGGGGCGTCTCGTCACCCGCGCCAGCAACGACGTCTCGGCCATCAACGAAATGTACGCTTCTGTGCTGGTCTATCTCTTCAAAGATATTTTTTTGGTGATCGGTATCTTTGGGATTATGCTCCAACTGAATTGGCGGTTGGGGCTGTTGATGTTGGTGCTGGCGCCTCTAATCGCTTATGCGACCTGGGAGTTCCGCAAGCGCGCCCGCGACGCCTATCGCGACTTTCGCAGAAAATTGGCCAAGCTCAATGCCTATCTGCAAGAGTCGCTCTCCGGCATGCGTATCATTCAGATCTTTGCCCAAGAGCGGCGCAGTTATGAGACGTTCCATAGCATCAACCAAGAAGAGTACGAAGCCAATATGCGTCAACTGATGATCTTTGCTGTTTTTCAGCCGATTATTCACTTGATGAGCGCGCTGGCTGTGGGTCTGGTTATCTGGTACGGAGGCTGGGGGGTCATCGACGGGGGTCTTACGTTGGGGGCGCTGGTAGCGTTCTTGAGCTATGTGGAAATGCTCTTCGCGCCTATTAGAGACCTCGCTGAGAAGTATAATATTTTGCAAGGCGCGATGGCCTCGGCCGAGAGAATTTTTCTCTTGCTGGATGAGAAACCCGAAGACCGAGGGCGGGGGCGCGCTCTCTCTGACTTTCGTGGCGCGGTGGAGTTTCGCAATGTCTGGTTCGCCTATCAGAACGAAGACTGGGTGCTGCGCGGACTCTCGTTCAGAATCGAGCCGGGCGAGCGCGTCGCGATCGTCGGCCCCACCGGCTCCGGGAAGACGACCATTATTGGACTCTTAGCTCGACTCTACGATATTCAGAAGGGGCAGATACTCTTAGACGGCACAGACATTCGTGAGCTGGATTTGCAGTTTTTGCGCTCGCAGATGGCCGTCGTCTTGCAAGATGTCTTTCTCTTCTCCGGGGACATTTTGGGAAATATTCGATTACAGAGCGACGGGATCTCCCGCGAGCGCGCCATAGAAGCCGCCAAGTTCGTTCAAGCAGATCGGTTCATCGAGAGGCTCTCCAATGGCTATGATGCCGAAGTGCAGGAGCGCGGCGCGACTCTTTCTGTCGGACAGCGGCAGCTTTTAGCCTTTGCGCGGGCCGTGGCCTTCGATCCCAAGATTTTGATTTTAGATGAAGCCACAGCCAATATTGACTCTCAGACCGAGAGCCTCATCCAAGAGTCTTTGGAGAAGATCCTGCGCGGACGAACCTCTGTTACTATCGCCCATCGCCTCTCGACTATCCGCGAGTCTGATAAGATCTTGGTCTTGCACAAAGGCCAACTGATTGAACAGGGCACGCACCAAGAGCTTCTGGAGCGCAAGGGGCTCTATCACGCGCTCTACACCTTGCAGTTTGCCGAAGAAGAAGCCACTCAGATGAAGAGCTGACAGCTGATTTCTTTCGCCGAATCTGCTTGATCTGTTACCCGCGGGCAAAGATCACTGTGGTCGAGTACTAGGCGCGAGCTGGGGTGCGCAACGCCAGATAGATGCCGCATAAGATCAGGGACCCGCCGAAGATCTTGAGCAAAGTCAGAGGTTCTTGCAACAAGAAGAACGCCAAGATCGCTGAACCAATAGGCTCACCCAAGATCACTACGGCAATGCTGCCTGCAGATAAGAATCTTAACGCCCAATTGAAGCTCGTGTGCCCTATCAGTTGAGGGCCAAGCGCGAGCAAACTCATCCACAGATAGGTCTCCGGGGAGAACCCCAGCAGGGGCTGTCGCAAGAGCAGCGCTGTCGTCACTAAGACCAGAGCCGCTGCCCCGTAGACGAGAAAAATATACGTCAAGAGATCCGTATGAGCGCGCAGCCTGCGCCCTACCAAAAAATAAGCCGAAGCCATGATCGCTCCTAGGAGAGCGAGACCATCTCCCAAGAGCACATTCGGTCCGGCGAGAAAATCTCCGTAGCCGATGAGCACCCCGCCCAAGAGCGAGACCCCAATTCCCACTACCAAGCTCTGGGTAACCGGCTCTTTGAGCAAGAAGTGCGAGCCCAGCGCAACGAAGATGGGATTGGTCGTCACTAAAACGACCGAGCTGGCGACTGATGTGAACTCTAAAGAACTGATCCAGAAGATAAAGTGCAGGGCTAAACAGATTCCCCCCAAGAGCGCGTAGCGCAGGTCTGTCAGAGAGAGCGCCCGCAGTTCTGCTCGTCGCCGCGCCAGCGCTATCGGGGTGAGGATCAGCGCAGCGATTCCGAGGCGATAAGCAGCAATCGAGAGCGCGGGCGCTTCGGCCTGCGCCCAGCGGATCCAGATCGCCGCGAACGAGATGACGACGAGAGCGCAGCCCAGAACGCCCCAGATCAATAGCGGCGGTGGCCTCATGGTTCCACAAGCGCACGCACGCGCTCCACCAAGTGCGCCGGATCGAAGGGCTTGGCGATATAATCCGTAGCGCCAGACTGAAAGCCCGTCAGCAGATCGCGCTCGTTCGCCCGTGCGGTCAGCATCATCACGGGGAGCTTGTGTAAGTGAGCATCAGTCTTGAGTTCCGCCAAAACCGAAAAGCCGTCTTTGACCGGCATCATCACATCTAAGATCACCAGATCGAAGAGCGAACTACGGAGTGCTTTGAGCGCTTCTTCGCCGTTCTCGGCCCACGTCACGGAAAACCCCTCACGCTGGAGCTTGAACTGAATCAAGCGCGCGATCTGAGGGTCATCTTCGGCCAGTAAAATGCGGTTCATAGAGACTCTAAAAACTCTACGATCTCTTGGACGAGCGTCTGCGGCGAGAGCTTCTTGCTCAAGAATTTCTTGGCTCCAAGAACTTGGACGCTCTGAGCAAGTTTTTCGGTGCGCCCGGTGCCGCTGATGACGATCACGGGGATATGAGCAAGCGCCTTGTGATTGCGCAGCTCTTGCAGGACTTCCAAGCCCGAGCGCTTGGGCATGTTTTTATCTAAGAGCACCAACTGATAGGGCTTGCTCCGTAGTTTCTCCAGGGCCTCTTCGCCGTTATAGGCTACTTCAGCGCTCCAGCCCTCGCGCTGGAGCATTCTCTGCAAGAGCCCTGCAAAATCGGGGTCGTCATCGGCCACCAGCACCGGCTGCCCGCGCGGCTCCAAAAGATTTCTCACAGTTTCGGAGAATTTGCGCTCATCAATGGGCTTGGTGAGATAGGCCGAGGCCCCCAAGCGCAACCCGTGCAGACGATCTTGAACGATAGATAAGAAGATCACGGGAATGGGGGCCGTTTGGGGATGGTCTTTGAGTCTCTGAATGAGCGTGAAGCCGTCCATATCGGGCATGAGCACGTCGAGCGTGATGAGCTGCGGCTTCAGTTTTAGTGCTTTTTCCAGGCCCTCTTGAGCTGTCAGAGCCATTTCGGTCTGATAACCCAGTTTCTGAATATATTTGGATATTAACTTGGCGATCTCGAGTTCATCTTCGATGACTAAGACCGTAGGGCGCGGCGCGCTGCTTGTGCTGTGAATCAACGCGGGTAGCCAGACAGAGAAGGTGCTGCCCTTGTTCGGTTGACTGACCACTTCGATCTTGCCGTTATGACGATCCAAGATCGCTTTGGTGATGGCCAGGCCCAGCCCTGTGCCGCCGGCCTTGCGCACGTGGGGGTTCTCCGAACGATAGAACTTCTGAAAGAGCTTTTGTAGGTCTTTCTCGCTCAGGCCGATCCCCGTGTCGCTGACCGAGACCATCACGGCACCCTCGCGCCGACGCGCGGTGAGCACGATCTCGCCCTCTAGGGTGTACTTGATCGCATTGCTCAAGAGATTGTTAAAGACTTGGGCGAGGCGCTCGCGGTCGCCGCGCACGAGGAGAGAGCTCTCCAACTCCGTGCGAAAACTCAAGCCCTTCTGTTCGGCCTGCAGGCGCATCGCTTGGGTGATCTCTTGCAGAAGCTCTTCCAGAGCGATCTGGTCGAACTCAAACTCGATGCGCCCCGCTTCTAGTTTCTGTATATCTAAGAGATCGTTGATGAGATGCGTCAGGCGCGTCGTGTTCTGCGAGACGATTCTGAGAAATTCTTCTTGCTCCGGGGTGAGCGGGCCGGTGTCGCCCCCCAAGATGAGATCCACATAGCCCTTGATAGACGTGAGCGGGGTGCGCAGCTCGTGCGAGACGGTGCTCACGAACTCTTGTTGTAACTGTTCTAAATTTTTTCTCTCGGTGATGTCGCGGGCGATCCCCTGAATGCCGACGACGCGTCCTTCGCGCCAGATGGGGCGACTGCTCAGCTCTAGGACGGCGCTTGTGCCGTCTTTGCGCGCGACGGCGACTTCGGTGGTATTCACTTCTCCACGAAGATTTCTGACAAAAGCCCGTCGCGTCTTGTGGCGTTCTCTCCCTTGAACTAAGATCGTATAGGGGCGTCCGAGGACCTCGTCCAGCTTATAGCCCGTGATCTCTTCGGCTTTGCGATTGAACGACGTGAAGCGCCCGTAGTTATCAATCGTATAGATCGCATCGTTGGCGTGCTCGACCAGATCTCTATAGCGCTCTTCTGAGGTTCTCAGATGTTCTTGCGAGCGTTTGAGCGCTTCTTCCGCGTGCTTGCGCTCGGTGATCTCTTCCAGGCTTCCGTCGTAGTAGAGCACGTGACCGCTCTCGGCACAGATCGTGCGCGCGCTGTCTCGCACCCAGATGGGAGTGCCGTCGTAGCGTTTCAGTTGGGTGATGAAGTCATTCACGATGCCCTTGGCGTCCATCTCGGTCTGCCAGCGCCGGCGCTCCTTGGGATCGAGAAAGAACATGGGAGCGGAGATCGCCAAGAGGGCCTCTTTAGTGGGGTAGCCCAACATCTCTATCAGCGCTCGGTTGGCATCGAGCACGCGACCATCGGGGGTCGAGCGATACAAACCGATGGGGATGCCCTCAAAGAGCGAGCGATAGCGCGTTTCACTGGTGCGGAGCTGTGCTTCGGTCTGCTTGCGCTCGATAGCGATTCCCACGATATTCGCGGCGGCTTTGAGGGCATCTATCTCGGCCTCCGACCAGAGGCGTTCGTTTACACACTCATCGAAGCCGATAAAGCCCCACCACCGATCGCCGACGAAGATCGGCACACAGAGAATGGATTTGATCTCTTGGAGGGCGAGAACGGCTTGCTCGCTTTCGGGGAAGTCTCGAATGAGCCCTTGGAGGGGCTGGTGCTGCTCCAGGACCTCCACCCAGCGCGCGAAGCCGTTGGCCGCGTAATTGAGATTCTGCAGATCGGGGTTGTCTATCTGAGGCGGAATTCCGAGAGCCGCCCATTCAAAGCGCTGACTGGTGAGCAGTTCTTCCCGCTCGTTGAGGTGATTCTCAAAGAGATAGACGCGACTGACTTGGGTCGCGCGACCCAGATACTGAAGGACTTCCGAGGCGCACTCTTCCCAAGTATTCGCGGTGAGCAGACACTCCGCGACATGCGTGACCGCGTGCAGGATCTCTTCGCGGCGGCGCAGGGCTGAGCGTGCGCGTTGGCGCTCCAGAGCGAGCCTCGCTAGGTGAGCAGACTGCTCAACGACTCGCAACTCATAGGAGCTGGGGGAGCGCGGCTGGCGATGGTACATCGCAAAAGTGCCCAAAACGATGCCGTCTTGGGCGATGATCGGCGTAGACCAGCAGGCGCGCAAGCTATAGCGTTTTACCAGATCGCGATAGCTTTCCCATAGGGGATCGGTGAACGTATCGCTGACGATGACCTGCTTTTTCAGAGAGGCGGCGGTGCCGCACGAGCCGACTGTCGGCCCGATGGTGAGCCCGTCTACTGCTTGGTTGTAGCCTTCAGGGAGGCTGGGGGCCGCACCGTGACGCAGCTTCTCTCCGTCTAGGAGCAAGATGGAGCCCAAGACTCCTTCAATCTGGGCTTCTACGCTCTGACAGATAGTGGTCAATATCTGAGAGAGAGGAGTCTCTTGGGAGAGGAGTTCCAGGACGCGATTCTGTCCGCGAAGCGCGTCTTCTATGCGCTTGCGCTCGGTGATATCACGGACGATGCCCAGCACTTCTTTGACCTGGCCCTCTTCTTTGAGAAAGGCGACGTTGATCTGCAACCAGCCCAAGGTCCCATCCGGGCGACGAAAGGGCGCTTCGCTCATCGGCGGCGGTTCGCTTTTTAAGAGCGCTTGGCGCATCTCCAGCGTTAGGCGCTGGCGCTCTTGCGCGGTGAGCGCCAGCAGCTCCAGCGAGCGTCGCCCGAGCACATCTTCTAGTTGTAGCCCGTGAATCTCTAAGAACTTCTGATTGACGAACTTCATCGTCCCGTCGGCCTCACGGAGATAGACGCCGTCTTGGGCCGCTTCAAAGAGTGTCTGGAATCGGTCGCGTTCGCGCTCCACTCGATGGAGCGTAATCCCCAACACCATAAAGAGCGGGATGAGCAAGAAGAGCCCGGTATAGAGCCAGACGTCCCGGCTGATCGCTTGAGTGAGATGGGGGATCAGATTAGGGCCATGATCTAAATAGTCTTTGGCGAGATAGACCAGATTGATAATAAGCCCCAAGCTGCCGATGATGCGGCTGCGGTGGCGAGACCAGAAGGAGGTTGAGCTGCTCATGACAGAGAGAATATATCCGAAAGCGATGGGTGCGATCAAGGGCATCAGTCCTCTGAATGCCGGATGCTGAAGCATCCGGCAATGCAAGCCCACTGAAGAGGGCTAGCGTGCTTGAGCACGCTTCCATTTGCTGAGCCGGCGACTTCAGTCGCCGGGCGGACTGCTCTGCGCTCAGATAACGGATCACAACGAAGCTAAGCGCTTATGAGCGTCACGATCTTCTTCAAGATCGCGATCCACAAGGCGCAAGAACTCCAATCGCTTCCGATCTTTCTCAAGCTCTTTGAGATAGCGATCAATCGCTTCTCGCACCAGTTCGGCCTGAGAGATCTTGGTCTGCTTTGAGAGCAAGCGCAGCGCAGCGATCTGCCGCTCTTCCAGTTTGGTTGCGAATGTCTTCAGCATGGGCACCACCTCGGTCTTAGCATAGCACAAGAGGCTAGTCTCGACCACAGTGATCTTTGCCCGTACGAGAGGAGCTGACAGCAGATTTCTGTAGCAGATTAAGCGGATCTCTTTGAATCTGCTGAATCCGCTCCCCGAATCCGCTGTCAGCTCCCTGGAGTAAGCACACAGACTGCGTGATCTATATTACTCTATGGCGTCGTGGCAGTGTAGGTGAAGGTCACGCTGTAGGGGACATTAGGACTGAGCGCTCCCAGCGAGTTGTTCGTTCCCGGCGCACCGCCCAAGAGCGCGTAGCAGACTTGGAAGACTCGATTGCCGCTGCCTTCGATCTCGCCCTTGTTTGTGCCGAAGTCAATCATAATCGTGCCCGAGGGCAAGCCGTTATTAGCCCCGTTGGGACAGCTGGGGGAGTCGGAGGCGCGGATGACCGGCTTGGGGTCGGGAGAGCCGGTGGAGGCGGTCTTCTCCGTCTTCAAGATCCACTTGGCATTAGCTTTTACTTGGAGATTGCCCTTGGGTTTGCACCAGTAGTTGGGATTGGGGTTAGAGATCGTGCCGAAGTCGCAGTCTAAGCTGGCGCCGACGATGGTCAGTTCGATATAGTTGGCGAGATTCCACGTGGCGACGCCCTGCGGGGGCTGGGCTTGCCCGTTATTAAACGCCAGCGCGCCCAGCATCAGGGCTAAGAGTCCGAGCGTTAGGCTGATCTTCTTGAGGGTCTTCATTTTCTTGTGTCTCCTTTAGTGTCTGGGGGTTCTTCCCCGTGTTCTGGCTTCAGGATAAAAGAGACGGGATTCCTAAACGATAGCAGCCAGATGAAGATGCTCTGCAAAGAAGATGGAAATTCGATGGAAGAATCTGTCAGAAGAGCTTTAGTTCTTTGAGAACGCCCAGCACCGGCGGCAGCGGGGAGCGCCACAGCCAATTCGTGTCCAGCTCGAAGCCCGCTAAGACTTCCGAGCGATAGCGCCCGTCGGGCTGGGGCCGATGCCGATCATAGCGCCCGTCCGAGCTCAGAAGATAGAAATCGGCACGCTTCTCGTCGGGGTCTATCAGCCAATACTCGCGCACGCCAGCTAACTCATACTCGGCAAGCTTTTCGCCCCGGTCGCGCAGCCGGCTTTCAGGAGAGATGATCTCGATGGCTAAGTCTGCTGGGCCATCGAGATAGTTCTCTTTGAGGCGCTCAGAGTGCTCTTGGGCGACGAAGAGCAGATCGGGCTCGCGGCCCGATAAGCCCAATCTCATCTGAAAGGGCGCCGGACGAATGACCCCTAGATGGTGCTTTTCCACGTACAGATCCAAAATTACTGTGAGGAATCGAACTAAATCTTGATGGCGATTGGATGCCGGCGACAACAGAATCACCTCTCCGTCCACCCACTCCGCGTAGGTGTCTTCATCGTAGAGTTTTAAGAACTCTTCGTAGCGGAGCTTGGTCTTAACTGGCTCTCCCATAGCACTGTTACTGTAGCTGGCTAAGGGGCTTCTGTCAAGCGGCGAGCTTATAGCCAAAGCCGCGCACCGTCACGAGATATTTGGGGTTATTGGGGTCTTCTTCGAGCTTTTCGCGCAACAGATAAATATACTTGGTCACGTCGCTCGACGTGATCAGCGGCTTGTTCTGCCAGACTTCTGAGATGATCTCTTGGTGAGAGAAGACGCGCCCCGGCTCAGAAGCCAAGAGCTTTAAGAGTTCGTATTCTTTGGGGGAGAGCGCCACCGTGCGGTTGATCACTCGGACTTGCTTGAGGCCGTCGTCTATTTCCAAGTCGCCGACTTTGAGGACGCTGGGGCGGCTGGGAGCTTTACAGCGGCGCAGAACAGCAGCGATACGGGCTTCCAATTCGGCCAGATCGAAGGGCTTGGCGATGTAGTCATCGGCGCCGGAGAGGAGTCCCTTGGCCGCGTCCGTAGGCGTATCTTTTCCCGTGAGCATCAGCACGGGGATCTCAGACTGCTCACGGATGCGCTGCAAGACCGTCCAACCGTCCATGCCGGGGAGCATCACGTCCAGAATCACTAAATCTGGGGACTCTCTCTTAAAGAGTTCGAGGGCTTCAGGCCCATTGGCAGCCGTCAATACCGTGCGCCCTTTGATCTCTAAAAAACGCTTTAATAATTGAGCGATATTGGCTTCATCGTCGACGACCAAGATTTTCATACCCACTCCGGGTACTTTTCTGAGATAAATTATAGCATGAGTAGAGAGAGCTGGGCAAGCGCAGCTGTCCTCTGTACGGAGGACCTCTTGACTCAGAGGGGATCTCTGTGCTATATTCTGAGCCACAGCAAAACTTCTGCTGCTCCAAAGGAGGGGCTACTATGAAGCGACGGCGGTTTTTGCGTGGTCTTGGTCTCGGTGCGGTCGTAGGAGGGGCGCTGCCCGCGGCAGTAGCCAAGGCGCAGGCCACCCAGTTCAGGTGGCGCATGGTGACGAGCTGGCCTCCGGGGTTTCCCATCTTGCAAGAGGGGGCAGAACGCTTCGCCAAGCGCGTCGACGAGGTGAGCCAAGGACGGCTCAAGATCGAAGTCTTTGCTGGAGGCGTCTTGGTTCCGGCGTTGGGCGGGTTCGATGCGATTCGTGGGGGGACGGTCGAAGCCGGGAGCAGTGCGTCATACTATTGGGCAGGCCAGGTTCCCGCAGCGCAGTTCTTCACCGCCGTGCCCTATGGCCTGACGGTCGAAGATATGCAGGCGTGGCTCTACGGCGCTGGCGGATTAGAGCTTTGGAACGAAGTCTATGCCAAAATCGGGCTTTATGCGATCCCCATGCTCAACACGGGCGTGCAGATGGGCGGCTGGTTTAAGAGAGAGATCAAGACGGTAGATGACCTGAAGGGCCTGAAGATGCGCATCCCCGGTCTGGGGGGCAAGGTGATGGCCAAGCTCGGCGTGGCCGTGACGCTCCTGCCCGGAGCGGAGATCGTCCCGGCGTTGGAGAGGGGCACGATTGACGCGGCTGAATGGGTCGGCCCGGCTCACGATCTCGTCTTTGGTTTTCCCAAGGTCGCCAAATTCTATTACTATCCCGGCTGGCACGAGCCCGGCGCCCAAGCAGAACTGATGCTCAACAAGAGGGCGTGGGAGGCGTTGCCCAAGGAGCTCCAGGGGATCGTGCACGCGGTCGCCAGTGAGATCAATATCTGGTCCTACGCGCAATTTGAGAGGCAGAACGCTGAAGCGTTGGCTAAGATCAAGAAAGACTTCCCCGATGTCAAAGTCTTGCAGTTCCCGGACGCGCTGCTGAGGGAATTCCGCAAACAGACCGGGGTTGTCTTAGGAGAGGAGGCGGCGGCGGATCGGACGGGGGATTTCAAGCGCGTCTACGACGCCTATCTGAAGTTCCGCAGCGACCAAAACGATTGGGTGACGATCGCGCAGCGGGCGTACTTCAAGGCCGAAGAGCTGAAGTAATCCGCCGTGCGCTGGTTCGTTCGCTGTATAGATTTTCTCAGCGAGTGGAGCGGGCGGGCCGTCTGCTGGCTCGCCCTGCTCTTGGTCTTTGTCACGGCCTACGAGACGGGTCAGCGCTATCTCTTTCGGCAGACCTCTACGGCTCTGCAAGAGCTGACGTGGCATATCTACTCGGTGCTCTTTTTGTTAGGGCTGGCCTACACTCTCAAGCACGACGGCCACGTCCGCGTAGATATTTTCTATGACAGAATGTCGTCGCGGGCTAAAGCGCTGGTCAACCTCTTCAGTATAGTCTTTTTATTGGTTCCCTTCTGTTTGTTAATGATCTGGTTTTCGTGGGATTGGGTGGTGCGGGCCTATGAGATCGGCGAGCGCTCGGGCGATCCCGGCGGGCTGCCCGCGCGCTGGCTGCTCAAAGCGATGATCCCCCTGGGCTTTGGGATGCTCTTGCTCCAGGGGCTTGGAGAGATCGTGAAGAATCTGCGAGCGTTCGGGCAATCGGAGGGAGCTGACAACAGATTTCGGTAGTCAATTTAATCTGCTGTCAGCTCGGAGATTTTATGGAAGTCCTTGGCATCTGGATGCTCGTCGCGCTCACGGTGCTCCTGCTCTTGGGCTCTCCCGTCGCGCTGGCCATCGGCGCGACGGCGCTCTTTTTCGGTTGGTTTCAGTTTGGCTTAGATATTTTTAAGCTGCTCCCGCTGCGCATCTGGGGCCTGATGACCAATCTGACTCTGATTGCCGTGCCGTTGTTTGTCTTTATGGGTTTAGTCTTGGAGCGTTCGGGGATCGCCGATGAGCTTTTAGATACGATGAGCCGGATCTTCGGGCGCTTGCGCGGGGGGCTGGCGATCTCGGTTGTGCTCGTCGGGGCGCTCTTGGCCGCTTCTACGGGGATCGTTGGGGGCATCATGGTGACGATGGGGCTGCTGGCGCTCCCAGCGATGCTGCGACATAAATATCCCCCTGAATTGGCTAGCGGGACGATCTGTGCGGCGGGCACGTTGGGGCAGCTCATCCCCCCCAGTATCGTTCTGATTGTGCTGGGCGACGTGATGGGCGTCTCCGTAGCCGATCTCTTCGCGGCGGCGTTCTTGCCCGGATTGCTCTTGGTCGCCCTCTACGTTCTCTATATTATCGTCATCGGGGTTCTAAAGCCTGCGGCGGCTCCCGCAGCGTCCGATCTGGGAGAGCTCTCAATGGGCGAACTGCTCTGGAAGATACTCAGAGCGCTCGTGCCGCCGGGAGCGCTCATTGCAGGGGTCTTGGGCTCGATCTTCTTTGGGATCGCCACGCCGACGGAGTCTGCAGCCGTAGGCGCTTTGGGCGCGCTTTTGCTCTGTCTGTTCTACCGGCGCTTCAGTTGGAAGATGCTGAAAGAGTCTATGCTGAGCACGATGCGCCTGACCAGTATGGTCTTTTTGGTGGTGATCGGAGCGAGCGCCTTTGGGTTGGTCTTTGGGTTGGGCGGGCGCGAGATGGTCAAGAGTTGGCTCTTGAATATCCCCGGCGATCAGATGGGGTTTATCATTGCAACTATGATCTTGATATTTCTATTGGGGATCTTCTTTGAGTTCTTGGAGATCAGTTTGATTGCTGTGCCCTTGTTGGTGGCTCCGGCGCAACAGTTGGGGATAGATTTGACTTGGTACGCTGTGTTGATCGCGATGAACTTGCAGACGGCGTTTTTGAGTCCGCCGGTGGGGGCCAGTCTCTTCTTTCTCAGAAGCGTCGCGCCGCCGGGGGTGACCATGGGGCATATCTTCAAGGGCGTCATCCCGTTTATGATCTTGCAGCTCGTTGGAGTTGCTATTCTGATCTTCTTTCCCCAGATTGCGCTCTGGTTGCCCAAGCTGCGCTAGTAGGGGCGGCACTCTCTCCCTCTCAGGGAGAGGGAGAGGGATGGGTGAGGGTGGCTTCAGGCTCCTACCCAACTCTGCCGCCAGCGTGTATAATCTAGAGCGCTTTTCTGGAGGTGTCTGATGAGAAAGATATTTATAATTACTCTCGTCGTTCTAGTTCTGGGTAGCGCGGTCGTCGCGGCACAGAAGACGGCCGGGCTGCGGGTTTTCACTGCCTATCCCGCACGATCTATCTCCATCGGGGAGACGGTCTCGCTCCCGCTCACCGTGCGTAATGTAGGTCTCGCTCCGCAGGTCGTTCGCCTAGAAGTGCGCGAGCTCCCCGAGGGTTGGAAGGCCACGCTCTTGGGCGGCGGCCAGACGATCCAATCTGTTTATGTTGACACAGATGAGACAGTGGGCGTCAGCTTGAAGCTCGAACCGCCCAAAGACCTCTCGCCGGGGCTCTATCGTTTGGTAGTTCGCGCTCGAAGCACCGATGGGCGCGTCCAGACAGAGATCCCCTTGGAATTCACCGTAGAAGAAAAACAGCCCCCTAGGCTCAACCTAGAAGTGGAGCTGCCCACGCTGCGGGGAACAGCCGCTTCGAGTTTTCGCTATCGCGCGACGGTGAAGAACGAGAGCGAACTGGAATTATTAGTGAATCTCGACATCGAAGCGCCTTCGGGCTGGCGTGCTACTTCTAGAATGGGCTTTGGCGCTGAAGAAGTGACGAGCTTTCCCCTCAAGGCCGGGGAATCGAAGAATCTCGATATCGAGATCCGTTCCCCTAAACAGATCGCCGCTGGGGAGTACTCTACGACGCTGCGGGCGCTCGCCGGTGAGGCCAAAGCGATGCTGGTTTTAAAGTCCGTGATCACGGGGCAGCCCGAGCTCTCCGTGTCGGGCATCGAAGGGCGACTCTCCGGGCAGGTCTATCTCGGCCAAGAGAACGTCCTCAAAGTCATCATAAAGAATCGCGGTATGGCCCCCGCGCGCGACGTCGAGTTGAGCGCCTTTGAGCCTTCGGGCTGGAAGGTCGCCTTTGAGCCCAAAGTGATTAGCGAGATCGCGCCCGACGGTGAAGTAGAAGTCACCGCGAGAGTCCAGCCCTCCGAGAGGGCCATCGCGGGCGATTATATGCTCACCGTCACGGCGCGCACGGAGGGCCTCTCGGAGTCGGCCCAGTTTCGTATGGCCGTCCAGACGTCTACGTTGTGGGGGATCGTCGGGATTGGACTGATCGCAGTCGCTTTGGGCGTGGTGGGGCTGGCCGTGGCGCGCTTTGGCCGGAGATAATATTTATGGCTGAAGTGGTCATCGAGGCGGAGAATCTTACGAAGCGCTACGGCGACTTCGTCGCTGTAGATCAAGTGAATCTCAGACTTCAAGCTGGGGAGGTCTTTGGGCTATTGGGCCCCAACGGTTCGGGCAAGACGACGACCATCTTGATGTTATTGGGGCTGACCGAGCCTACGGCGGGTCTGGCGCGCGTCTTGGGGTATGATCCGCAGCGTCAGCCCCTCCAAGTGAAGAGCCGCGTGGGGTATCTGCCCGATCAGGTTGGCTTCGATGACGAGCTGACGGCGCGCGAGAACCTCTCTTATATTGCCAAGCTCAACGGGCTGCGCCATCCCACCGGGCGCATAGCAGAAGCTCTGGCGCGCATGGGGCTCGGTGAAGTTGCAGACAAGCGGGTGAAGACCTTCTCGCGCGGTATGAAGCAGCGCCTTGGGGTCGCTGAGATCTTGCTCAAGCGCCCGAGCGTCGTCGTCTTGGACGAGCCGACGCTGGGGCTCGACCCCGAAGCCGCACGAGAGTTCCTGCAGATCATTCGTGATCTCAAGCGCGAGGGTATTACTGTCTTGCTCTCATCTCATCTGTTGCACCAGGTACAGATGATCTGTGACCGTGTGGGGCTCTTCTATCGCGGCAAAATAGTATTAGAGGGGCGAGTGACGGAGTTGGCGCAGCAGGTCTTGGGGGGGTCGTATCGGGTGCAGCTGCGTGCCGAGGGGCCGGATGTGACGGAGATTCTGAAAGCCGTACCCGATGTGCTGAGCGTAGACCAGCGAGAGAAGAGTTATTATGAGCTGGAGGCGCGCCGTGACGTGCGCGCGGAGGCCGCGCACGCGGCGGTCAGCGCCGGGGCGCGCCTGCTGGCGATCGGCTTGCAGGAGCCGAGCTTAGATGATATCTACGCGCGTTATTTTGAGTCCGTAGGGGCGAACGACCGTTCGCACCTACGAATAGTGGGAGGAGCGTGAGGCCGATGGTCAGAGCCAGAGAGACGCGCGAGGGTTCGCCGTGGCGCGGGCTGTGGGTGGTGGTCGCCAAAGAGATGGCCGATCATCTCACCAGCGCGCGGATGCGCTTCTTAGAGTTTCTGATGGTGCTCATAGCTTTAGGCACGATCTATATGGCGATACAGAATCTGCGCGCCGGTGAAGAGCACTTTCTCTTCTTGAAGCTCTTGACGACGGCGCAAGAGCCTATGCCCGCTTTTGTGGGCTTTCTCGGCTTTCTCGTCCCGCTGATCGCGATTGCGCTCGGCTTCGATGCTGTTAATGGGGAGTTCAATCGTCGCACGCTGCCCAGAATCTTAGCGCAACCCATCTATCGCGATGCGCTCTTGTTGGGGAAGTTTCTAGCAGGGCTCTTCACGTTGGCGTTGGTGCTGACGGCGATCTGGCTCTTGATAGTGGGGATGGGGGTCTTTCGCTTGGGCGTCCCTCCCGAAGGAGAAGAAGTTGCGCGCAGTTTATGGTTCTTGCTGGCAACAGTAGCTTTTGGGGGCGTCTGGTTGGCGCTATCTCTAGTTTTCTCTATTCTCTTTCGCGCGCCGGCGACGGCGGCGCTCGCTTCGATCTCGCTCTGGCTCTTTCTCACGGTCTTTTGGGGAATTGTGGCGGGGATGCTTGCCCAAGTCCTCAGCCCGGTGCAGTTTGGGTTCCCCCAAGAGATCCTCTCCCAAGCGAATTTAGAGTTGACTTTGGCGCGCCTCTCTCCCAACACGCTCTACGCGGAGTCTGTGCTGGCGCTCTTGCAGCCCGCGGTGCGCGCCCTCAACCCCATCTTGCCCATCCAGTTGCACCAAGCGATCTTGGGGACGCCGCTGCCCTTGGGTCAGAGTCTCTTGTTGGTCTGGCCGCAGCTGACGGGACTCGTCGCTGCCACGATCCTGCTCTTTGCCCTCGGCTACGTGCTCTTTCAACGCCAGGAGATCCGCGCCTAGCGACATCTGTCTCTTCTAGACGTGACGGCATTCGTCCCGAAAGCGCCGGGGGCTCTCGCCCCCGCCTAACCCAAGACAATTCACAGTGTCGCTAAGCCCCACTGAGCTTCTGTCAGGAGTCCTTCAGCGTGGCGTAGAAGACATTTAGAGTAAGAGCATCCCCCTATGCGGGTAAAGCGAGGGCACGATGGTCAATCACTTTACGATGTTGAGTATGATGCGCCACCAAGAGTCGTCGAGAAACCGAGAGCAGATCGCCGAAGCGCTGCAAGAGATCGTTGAGACCACCAACGGGCGGTTCTATCGCAAGGGCGAGGTCATCTACCAGCCCGGCGATCTTGACGATCGTGTCTATTATATTGCGGACGGCAAAGTCAAATTAGCTTATTTGGACGAGAGCGGGCGCAAGCTGACACTGGCCATCTTAGGCGTGGGCGAGATCTTCGGCGAGATGGTCTTGGTGGGGAGTCGGCGGCGCGAGCATTTGGCGCAGGTCCTGCAAGACGCTGTGATTCACCCGTTAGAGCGAGATCGTTTTCTCTATATGCTAGAGCGCAAGCCGTGGCTGGCTTTAGAGATCATTCAGCTCTTTGGCAAGCGGGCGCGCGATTTGGAGCAGAAGCTCGAAGACTTAGTCTTCAAAGACATTACGACCCGGCTTTCCCGTCAGCTCTTGCGATTGATCGCGGAGCACGGCCAAGATACTCCCGAGGGACGACAGATCGGTTTTAAGATCACCCACAAAGAGCTGGCCGATATGATCGGCTCGGCCCGCGAGAACACGACTTCTGCTCTCAATCGTCTCGCCCGCGAGGGCATCTTAGACAAGAAGCGTTATTATATTATTGTGAAGGACGAAGAGCGCCTCAAAGAGAAGAGCGGTTCTGTGTAAGACCCTCTCCTCCTCCCTAGCCCTCCCCGTATACGGGGAGGG
>JAJHSH010000036.1 GCA_022683945.1 Candidatus Acetothermia bacterium
CCCAGCCACTCCGCCCCCGCCGCCAGCACCACCATAAACGCGAGCACAAAGAGCAAGAAGACCTCAAGCGATTCATGCGCCATCAGGCGTTGCAGCACCGGACGCAGCAGCGTCGCCGCGAGGAACGCTCCCCCAAAGAACCCTATAGTTTTAACGAAGACGACAAGAATCTCCCCAAGATGGAGGCCTGCGCTGTGCACCAGACCCGCGAGGATTGCCAGGTAGAGAGCCGTGATGAGATCTTGATAGACCGAGACCCCTACGGCGTATTCGGTCTCGATCAGCGCACTGCGACGAAAGTCTATGATGAGCCGCGCGATGATGGACGTACTGTTATTGTAAAGCACTCCCCCGAGGATAAGAGCCCCCAGCACATCGAGTCCGATGGCCAATCCCAAGACGATTCCCAACGGCAGATTGATCAGCGCGTCCAGGGCTGTAGCTACGAAGAGTTTGCGCCCGCTGCGCCGCACGCGCTCCGGCGAAAAATCAAGACCGATCATAAACAGCAAGAGCATAGCTCCCAATTGCGCCATGAGTTCTATCATCTCGGAATGCTGCACGAACGCTTGCAATCCCACACCGGCCAGAATGAAGACCGGTACGCTCGACTGCTTGATCCGGTGCGCCAAGAGCGCTCCCAGATAGAGCACCAGCAAGATAAGCCCAAGCTGGAAGAGCATGATCAGTGGAGCCTAAAGCGCTCTTGGAACTGTCGGATTTGCGCTTCTTCCCCCACGACGACGACCGTATCGCCGCGGTCGAGGACCGTATCCGGTGCGGGATTGAGGATCTTTTTCGCCGGCCCGAAGACAGCGATGATCGTCGCGCCGGTGAGCTTGCGCACTCTATTCTCTTGGATGGACTTGCCCGCCAGAGGGGAATCTGCCGGGATTTTGAGCCATTCGATGGTCAGCTCTTTCATCACCAGACGGGCGGTGTCTTGGGCATCGGGCTGGAAGTGCGTGCCGATCAAGATCGCGCCCAGCTCGCGGGCTTCCTTGTCGTTCAGCTCGATGACCGATTCTGGTCTCTCTTGCTGAGGCAAGAAACGGTAGATCTCCCGTCGGCCCGTCTTGTGGATAACCACACAGATGCTCTCGCCCTCTTCGCTCTCGAACGAGAACTTCATGCCGATGCCGGGCAGCTCGACTTCGCGCACTTTCATAAAACCCCCCTTTCCTATCTCCTGCGCCCTCACCCCCAGCCCCTCTCCCGTCCGTCAAGACGGGAGAGGGGTGCCCGCAGGGCGGGGTGAGGGCCTGCTTTCGCTCTCACGCTCTTTTTTAAGTATACTTTTAAATGACAGAACTACCAACTTAGGAAACAAGAGAAAGAGAGAAAAGATGAACGAGCAAATATCCGGCACATACTCTCTCCGGCAGAAGCTCGGTCTGGCGCTCGGTCTCTTTCTCTTTCTCAGTCTGTTGCTCTTACCTACACCGAGCGGCCTGGACCCGGCAGCTCAACGGGTTGGCGCGGTGGCTCTCTTGATGGCCGTCTGGTGGATCAGCGAAGCCATCCCGCTCTACGTGACGGCGCTGCTCCCTCTGGTGCTCTTCCCGCTCTTGGGTGTGCTGAATATGCGAGAAGCGGCTGCGCCCTATGCCGAGCCGACGATCTTTCTCTTTATGGGAGGATTCTTTCTGGCGATGGCCATGCAACAGTGGGGCCTGCATCGTCGCATGGCGCTGCATATTATCAAGCTCTTGGGAACCGGCCCGCGACGTCTGTTGTTGGGATTTATGTTGGCCACGGCTTTTATTTCTATGTGGGTTTCCAATACGGCCACGACGGTGATGATCTTTCCCATCGGTCTGGCCGTCATCAGCCAACTCGACCCGTTGGCAATGGCCAAGGACCAGAGGCGTCGGGCGGGTTTTGGCACAACTCTCATGCTGGGCATCGCCTATGCGGCGAGTATCGGAGGGGTAGGCACGATCATAGGGACGCCGCCGAATGCGATCTTCGTCGGCCAAGCCAGAGTGCTCTTCCCGGAGCTGGGCGAAGTGGGATTTTTGCAATGGATGTTGGTCGGGGTGCCCTTTGTCTTGCTGTTTCTGCCGTTGGCTTGGGTTTATCTGGCGTTTATTTTTATGAAAAAACCTGACGGGACGGCAGAGCCTACGCAGCTCTATCAAGAATTGCGCCAATTAGGGCCAATGAGCCGAGGGGAGAAGGGCGTGCTCTGCGTTTTCTTGTTGGCCGTCATCGGGTGGGTCTTTCGAGCGGATTTGCATCTTGGCCCCCTGACTATACCGGGGTGGGCGACGCTGCTGGGGCTTGCCGGCCGGGTCAACGATGCCACGGTCGCGCTCGCAGCTGCGCTCTTGCTCTTTGTCATCCCCACCAAGATAAAAACCGGAGAATTTCTGCTCACCTGGGAGTGGGCCAAGCGAATCCCTTGGGAGATCTTGATTCTCTTCGGCGGCGGCTTCTCTCTGGCCGAGAGCCTTCAGCGGACGGGCTTAGCCGAATGGTTGGCCGGAGGGCTGACAGGTCTTGCTCATGTGCCCTTGCCTATCTTGATCTTCGCACTGGCGCTCTCGGTGACTCTTTTGAGCGAAGTCGCTTCAAACACTGCTCTGGCGGCCATGATGATGCCCATCTTGGGGGCGACGGCTACGGCTATGGGCGTTCATCCGTTTCTGTTGATGATCCCCGCGACGATGGCCGCTTCGGCCGGGTTTATGCTGCCCGTAGCGACGCCGCCCAACGCGATCGTCTTTGGGAGCGGGTATCTCACGATCTCGCAGATGGCGAGGGCCGGATTTGTCCTAGATCTCTTGGGAGCGGTCATCGTCACGTTGATCGTCTATCTTGCGGTTATTCCCGTCTTCGGTCTGTAAGATTAATAGTCGTCGAGATAATGCTCCAGCTCCCACGGAGTTACCGATAGACGATACTCTTGCAGCTCTTCTTCTTTGGCTTCTATATATTTGTCCAAGACGTGCTTGCCCAGCGCTGTTTTGATCACATCGTCGTTCTTGAGGGCGTGGAGCGCCTCTTCCAAGCTCCCCGGCAGACTGCCGATGCCGCGCTCTTGGCGCTCTTCGCGCGTCAAATGATAGATATTCTCTTCGACCGCGTCGGGAGCCTTCAGCTTGCGCTTGATGCCGTCCAAGCCCGCTGCGAGAATGGCCGCATACGCCAAATACGGATTGCACGAGGGATCGGGGCTGCGCAACTCCAATCGCGTCGAGACTTCGGGGGTCTTGCTCGCCGGGACGCGAATGAGCGCGGAACGGTTGATGCGTGCCCAACTGATATTCACCGGCGCTTCGTAGCCCGGCACCAAGCGCTTGTACGAATTCACCAAGGGGTTGGCCAGCGCCGTGATCGCCCCGATGTGCTCTATGAGGCCCGCTAAGAAATGCCGTGCTCTCTCGCTCAGATTGTAAGCGTCTTGGGCGTCGTAGAAGAGATTCACCCCCTCTTTGAAGAGCGAGATGTGCGTGTGCATGCCGCTGCCGTTTATCTTGGCAATGGGCTTGGGCATGAAAGTTGCGTGCAGGCCGTGCAGCATGGCGATCGTCTTGACGACAAATCTGAACGTCACGATATTGTCGGCCGTCTTCAAGAGCTCGGCATAGCGAAAATCTATCTCGTGCTGGCTGTGGGCGACTTCGTGATGAGCGGCTTCGACTTCGAAGCCCATCTTCTCTAGGGCGACGACGATCGCGGCGCGAGTCTCTTCGCCCTGATCAAGGGGGTTGAGATCGAAGTAGCCGCCGCGGTCGTGGAGCTCCATAGAGGGTTCGCCATTGCGCCGAAAGAGAAAGAATTCGGCTTCGGCGCCGGCGTACATCGTATAGCCCAGCTTGGCGGCTTCAGCGATCGTCCGGCGCAGGACATAGCGCGGATCGCCCTCAAAGGGTTGAGCATCGGGGCGCAGCACATCACAGATAATCCGGGCGGTTTTGGCATGGCCGCTCTCCAGCGTCCAAGGGTAGATCGCGCACGTAGTGGGATCGGCTTGCAGGTACATATCCGATTCGGAGATACGCATAAAGCCCTCAATCGAAGAGCCGTCGAACGCGATCCCCTTGCTGAGAACTTCCGGCAATTTCGCGGCGGGGATTTCGACGTTCTTGGGGATGCCGAAAATATCAGTAAACTGCAATCGGATGAAGTCAATCCCCTCGTCTTGGACGATCTTGAGAACTCTCTCGTGCTCTTTGCTGCTCATGGGAGCTCACCTCGCGTAAAAGTTGCGCCCTTTATAGCACAAAAATATCTGTTTGTCAAGTAATTGCGGCTAATATAGCTTATGTGTATATAAATATCGCAATATTATCGAGTTTATAATTATTTTTATTGATATATTTAATCAAACGCTCATTTTGCGATTAGGTGATAAGAGCGGCGGGGTATTTCTGAAAGATGCGACCTCACCCCCGGCCCCTCCCCTAAAGAGGGAGGGGAGAGCCCCTTCCCTTTAGGGAAGGGGTTGGGGTTAGGTTTATTTTGCAAATTCTGGTCAAATCAGCTAAATTAAAGCTATGGCTGGTCACTCTAAATGGGCCAATATCAAATACCGCAAAGAGCGCCAGGACGCCGCCAAGACGAAGATCTTCTCCAAGCTGGCCAAGGAGATCACCTTAGCGGCGAAGGCCGGTTCTCCCGATCCCGCACAGAATATTGCTCTGGCCAATGCTATCGTCCGCGCCCGCGCAGCCAATCTCCCTAAAGAGAACATCGTCCGCGCCATCAAACGCGCGACGGGCGAACTCCCCGGCGTGCAATATGACGAGACTTTCTATGAGGGCTACGGCCCCTACGGTGTAGCCGTGATGGTGCGCGTAGTCACAGAGAATAAAAACAGAGCCGTCTCCGAGATCCGTCGCATTTTTGAGCAGTACGGCGGCAATTTAGGGGGCTCCGTTGCTTGGCTCTTCGACCGTCGCGGCGTGATCACGTTAGATAAAAAGAAGCTCACCCAAGAGCGCGACGAACTCTTGATGAACGTGATTGATTTAGGCGTGGAAGATCTTCAAGAGAGAGACGGCGAGATCGAAATATTTTGCGACCCCTCTGTGCTCTCTGCCGTGCGCGAAGCGCTGGAGAGAGAAGCCGTTGCTATCGAACGCGCGGAGACTCAGTTGGTCCCACAAAAGACCGTGCGGCTCGCAGGCCAAGAGGCCGAAAAGTTTCTCAAATTTATGAGCGCGCTCGATGACCAAGAGGACGTCCAAGAGGTCTATGCGAACTTTGATATCCCCGATGACGTGATCGTCCGTTTGAGTTAATCTTTCGGGGAAAGGGGGCGGTTGGAGTGTCCAGATTCTGGGTGCTCGTGCTGGTCGTTGCTGTGGGGTGGACGGAAGTGGGTTCTGCTCTGGCGCAGACGGTGGGAGTGGGGGTCAGAGTCCCTGTGGAGATGAGCGACTTTCACGCGGGGCGCTTAGCAGATAATCTGGAGATCTTCGGACAGGCGGCGCTGGGCCCGCTGGCCTTAGAAGCGGGGGTGCTGATGCCCTTCTCGCCGTTGGTGCTTGGCGCGACTTTTAAGTTCTCATTCTTTCAGATTCGCTATCTCACCGATGAGGGAGAGCAACTCTGGACAGCCCCTCTCTTCATTGGCGGGGGCGGCATTCTGATCTCTTTTGGCGAGCTCTCTTTTACGGCGTTTGTGATCAAAGCGGGCTTGGAGTGGCACTCGGCGGGGTTTCCGCTGCGCGCTATTTTTGAGGGAGGCTGGCAGTCGCCGATTGCTGTACTGCAAGGCGCGGGCGGGCCCTTTCTCAGCTTCGGGCTCCGGTGGGATCTGTGAAGGGCGCTATTGCTATCTGCTTGTGCTTATTGTGCTTAGCGCTCTTCTCGCTCCCTGCGAATGCACAGCCCTTGGGGATTGGGGTCAAAGTTCCGTTACAGGCGTTCGTCTCACTGGGAATTACAGAGACGCTCTCTTTAGAGCTGGGGTTGCCCATCGGATTGAAACTGGGCGGTGTGGCGGCCGTTGCTAACGCTAAGCTTTTCTTCAAGCCGATCTCGGCGGTACAGCTCTTATGGAAGCCCTTTGTGGGGGTGGGAGTCTCGGCGCGCCTGCGCGGCTCCCCCACCGAGATCATCATCGCTGCGACTTTCTTTGCTCTTCTGGGAATCGAAGTGCCGCTCTCGCCGTTCAGCCTCTTCGGCGAAGTCTGGCTCTACGCCGGGGAGCGCCTGCCGGGGATCTTCAGTCTGGGGGCGCGCTATGACTTTTGATCTTGACATAAGCAGAGATTTGGGAAAACTTGAAGGCGTTCGGAATGACTGACGGGGAGCGGGGAACGGAGAGGTGATGAATGTCCGCGATGGCGGTTACAGGCTAACCGGATCATCTACTTCTTGCGATGAGCATCAAAGGCAAAGTCGCGCCCAACAACGGTTTGCAGCCGACTCGCCTCCGCTACGCTCCGGCGAGCGGCTGAAACCTGACGTTGGGCGCTCTCCCATAACCTTGTGCACGGAGGATAAATATGAGATTGATTGAAGAAGGAAAAATCAACGTAGACGGCTATCAGATCTGGTATCGCCGTGTCGGCAACGGTGGCATTCCTCTGCTTACTCTGCATGGCGGCCCGGGCGCGGGCCATGATTACTTGGAACCACTCGAAAGGTTGGCCACCGATCGTTCAGTCATCTTCTACGATCAATTGGGCTGCGGAAAATCCGATCAGCCCGATGACCGTTCTCTGTGGCATATTGAGCGCTTTGTCGCCGAAGTGAATACCGTTCGACAATCCTTGGGATTGGAGCAGATTCATTTACTGGGTCAGTCGTGGGGCGGATGGCTTGCCATCGAATACATGCTATCGCACCCGCAAGGTGTGGTCAGCTTGATCCTCGCCAGCACCTCGGCCGGCCTCCCTCAGTTTGTGGCCGAAACCACACGCCTGAAGGCTGAGTTACCTCTCGAAACCTACCAAACGCTGCAACGGTATGAAGCGATGAGCGACTATCATCATCCCGATTATGAAGCCGCTGTCCTTGAATTCTATAAGCGGCATGTGTGCCGTCTCGACCCTTGGCCCGATCCACTCTTGCGCACAGTAGCCAATCTAAATGGAAATGCTGTCTATGAGACGATGAACGGTCCCAATGAGTTCGTAGTGATTGGCAACCTCAAGGATTGGGATCGCACTGATCGCCTCGGTGAGATTTCAGTACCGACTCTAATCACCGTCGGGCGACACGATGAATTGACGCCCACTTGTGCCGAAACCCTACACCGAGGAATCCCTAACTCGCGCATGGTCATCTTCGAGGAAAGCGCGCATCTAGCTCACTTGGAAGAATCAGATAGATACCGTCAAGTGGTCGCTGATTTCATGGCAGAAATTGAAACGCCGAGGCAGTGATTGTTGCGATGGTTTGAAGTAGAGACGCGCCCAACAACGGCATGAACCCGACTTGCTCCTCGCTACGCTCGTCGCAAGCGGGTTATGCCGGACGTTAGCCCGCTCGTTGCAATCTCAAGTTCGAGTATGAGCCAAACGGATCGGACACAACTTTTCGATGATTGGGCAAAGACCTACGACGCCATCGTTTTGTCTTCTGGTGGTGGTTTCCCCTTTGACGGCTATGAACAGATTTTGGATGAAGTCGTCAGACTGGCCGACGTAAAGCCGGACATGCGAATACTTGACCTCGGCATTGGCACAGGTAACTTGGCTGCACGTTTTGTTCACGAAGGTTGCATCGTGTGGGGCGTAGATTTTTCAGCCGAAATGCTGGCGAAGGCGCGTATGAAGTTACCGCAAGTGAATCTCGTACAGGCAAATCTACTGGATGATTGGCCGACAGAACTCCAGCAACGCTTTGACCGAGTTGCATCGGCCTATGTTCTGCATGAGTTTGACCTTGAGACAAAGGTGGATCTGTTGAAAAGAGTCGCTCTGCATCATCTGGAAGATGGTGGGTGCATTCTTGTTGCCGATGTCACCTTTCCAACCACTATGGCCCGTACAGAAGCATCTCGGCGTTGGGCGGCTGAGTGGGATGAAGACGAATACTATTGGGTCGCAGATGAAACTATTGCTGCCTGTGAAAAAGTGGGGTTGCAAGCGACATACAAGCAAGTTTCAAGTTGCGGCGGAGTTTTCACCTTCGCAATCAGGGGCGCGGGCTAGCACGCGCTTTCAGCCGACGCCGCTCCGCTGCGCTTCGCGGCTAAAGCGCACACAGACTGCTCGACATCTCTCGAAGCTGCTCTTTCTCTCTCAACACTCGCGGAGATTTGTCACCCCTCTGCCCCCTGCTTGCTGTCAGTCATCCCGAACGCCTCAAAGTTTTTCCAAATCTCTGACATAAGTTCGCTGCTTGCAATCCATCTCACAAGTTGCTATAATAATCTTTGCACATGCGGGGTGGAGCAACAGGAAGCTCGTCGGGCTCATAACCCGGAGGCTGTCGGTTCGAATCCGACCCCCGCAACCAGAGGGCGCTTTGCGCCCTTCTTCTTTTTTGGGTTGCCAAGCCCGTCCATTATTTGCTAGACTAATAGCCGGGCGGCGGGGTAGCTCATTTGGTTAGAGCGGCCGTCTCATAAGCGGCAGGTAGAGGGTTCGAGTCCCTCCCCCGCCACCAGACTTCGTCTGGACAAGCTTCGCTTGACCTTCAGCTATGAGCGAGAGAATCGCCGCGACCAACCGCAAAGCCCGGCACGAATATCAGATCGAAGAGAGGCTAGAGGCCGGGATCGCACTGACCGGCACCGAAGTCAAGTCCGTCCGCCGGGGCAGCGTCAATCTGCAAGACGGCTTCGCGCTCGTGCGCAACGGCGAAGTCTTTTTGCTCAATGTCTATATTGCCCCCTATCAAGAGGGCAATCGCTACAATCCCGACCCGCTGCGCAAGCGCAAGCTCTTGCTCAGAAAACCAGAGATCTATCGTTTACAGTCCAAAGTGAAAGAGAAGGGCTACACGCTCGTCCCCTTAAGAATCTATTTCAAGAACGGCTGGGCCAAGGTCGAGCTGGCGCTGGCCAAGGGCTTGACCAGATACGACAGACGCGAAAAGATCAAGAAGAGAGAATCAGACCGCGAGCTGCGCCGCGTCATGAAGACAACCTAGGGGCGAATGGCCGTGCGCCCCCCACTCAATCGCAACATTCTTTTATATTATGAAGTTCTTCTAGTTTCTGGGCCTCCACGACAGCAATTGCTGCCAAATTCACAATATCTTTGACTTCGTGATAGCGCTGCAGAACGTGAGCCGGTCGGCGCGTGCCAATCAAGATGGGGCCGACGATCTCTGCGTTAGCCAAACTCTGCACCAACTTATAGCCGATGTTGCCCGATTCGAGATTGGGGAAGATCAGCACATTGGCGGGTTCTTTCAAACAATTAAAGGGGTAGCCCCCGTTGAGGATCTCCGGGATAAGCGCCGTGTCGGCTTGCATCTCGCCGTCTATGATCAGATGGGGGGCCCGTTGACGCACGATCTCTACGGCTTGTCGCACCCGCTCGGTGCGGGCATGACGCACGCCGCCGAAGTCGGAGTAGGAGAGCATCGCTATTCGGGGTTCGATGTCGAAGTCTTTTGCCAAGCGCGCTGTGAGTATGGCAATCTCGGCCAATTTCTCCGCGTCGGTTTCGACGTTCACCGTCGCGTCGGCAAAGAACAAGACCCTATTCTTGAGCGTCACCAAATACGCCCCAGCGATGGTCTTGCAGCCCGGACAGGTCTTGATGACCTGCAAGATGGGGCGGAGCCCCTCAGGATAGTGAAAGCCCAAGCCCGCGATCATCCCGTCGGCCTCCCCCAGCTCGACCATCACCGCGGCGAAGTAATTGGGTTTGGTGATCAGTTCATGCGCTTCGGTGAGCGCCACGCCCTTGCGAGAGCGCAGTTCGTAAAGCCTTTGGGCGTAGCGTTCGCGGTGCGCATGGGTGCGCGGGTCGATGACTTCGATGCCGTTGAGATTGATCTGAAGCTGGTGAGCGCGCGAACGTATGACTTGAGCCTCTCCCAAGAGGATCGGCTTGGCCATCCGCTCGAAGACCAACTGGTACGCGGCGCGGATCATCTTCTCGTGCTCGCCCTCAGCCAAGACGATTCTCTTGGGGTTGGTTCGGGCCTTGTTGATGACAATGCGCATCATCTCGCGGGATTTGCCCAGACGCGCTTCTAATTGCTCTCTGTATTTGTCCAAGTCGAGTTTGACGCGGGCCACGCCCGTCTCCATCGCCGCTTGGGCCACCGCGGGGGCCTCCCACAATAAGACTCTGGGGTCCAAGGGCTTAGGGATAAGATACTCTGGGCCAAAGTGCAGCGCTTCCAGTCCATAGGCTTTCGCCACCGCATCGGGGACGTCTTCTTTGGCCAGTACAGCAAGCGATCTTGCCGCGGCGACCTTCATCGCTTCGTTGATCTGCGTGGCGCGCACGTCGAGCGCCCCGCGAAAGATAAACGGGAACCCTAAGACGTTATTAATTTGATTGGGGAAGTCGCTGCGCCCCGTAGCGACAATAGCGTCCGGGCGTGCGGCCTTGGCCTCTTGCGGGAGGATCTCCGGCATCGGATTGGCCATAGCAAAGATCATGGGCTTCTTGGCCATGCTCTTGACCATAGCGGGCGTGACCAGCCCGCCGACCGCTGCAGAAAGCCCTACGAAGAGATCGGCGTCTTTGAGCGCTTCGGCCAACGTTCGCGCTTTGGTCTTAGCAGCAAAGCGCTCTTTATAGGGGTTCATCCCCTCGGCGCGGTCTTTATAGACGACGCCCTTGGTGTCGCAGATGATGATATTCTCGCGTTTGGCTCCGAGCGTGACATAAAATTCTGCCGTTGCGATCGCTGATGCGCCGGCGCCGTTGAAGACTATTTTGATCTGGTCAATACGCTTTCCCGTGAGTTCGAGCGCGTTGAGCAGCGCGGCTCCTGAGATAATGGCCGTGCCGTGCTGGTCATCGTGAAAGACGGGGATCTGCATCTCTTTTTTGAGGGTCTCTTCGATATAGAAGCACTCCGGCGCTTTGATGTCTTCTAAGTTGACGCCGCCGAAGGTAGGCTCCAGGAGCTTCACCGTCTGAATGATCAACTCCGGGTCTTCGGTCTTCACTTCTATATCAATAGAGTCAATATCGGCGAACCGTTTGAAGAGAATGGACTTGCCCTCCATGACGGGCTTGCCTGCCAAAGCGCTGATATTGCCCAAGCCTAAGACGGCCGTGCCGTTGGTGATGACAGCAACCAAGTTCCCTTTGTTGGTATATTTATAAGCGTCGTCTGGGTTCTTTTGAATCTCCAGACAGGGCTCGGCGACCCCGGGCGTGTACGCCAGCGATAGATCGCGTTGGGTGAGACAAGGCTTTGTCGGCGTGATCTCCCATTTTCCGGGTGGACGTTTGCTGTGGTACTCCAGCGCATCTTCTTTCAAGGCCATAGGCCACCTCTCTTAACTCGATTTTAAACGACTTGGTTTGCACAATGCCATGACGGTCAGCGTCTTCGCTCGTGATCTCGGTCAGGCCTCTCCCAAAACCGCCATTCACGGCCATAAATCTTTTGACTTTTTGGGATATCTCTTATGCCTATCGTCCCAAACCAGTATGCTCGTTGCCGTCACTTCTTATGATTGTGCTCATCTGTTGCCTAAAATCAGGTTGCGCCCTGCGCCAGGTCATAGCGTTCTTAGAAGAGAGCGCAAATAATAAAAACAGACAAGATTTCTGCTAACAGACGGGAGGCCCAAAATGAGCGAGTGGCAATCTTGGCCGCGGTTCCGATACGAAGCGGAGCTGGATCTGCGATTCCCCGAAGAAGTCGCCTCCATGCCTGGCGGGCGTGCCCTCTTCGCTTGTATCCAGTGCGGCACTTGCAGCGGCACCTGCCCTTTGAGTACGTACATGGACTATTCTCCTCGGAAGATCATCGCTATGACGCGGGCCGGCTTCAAGGATGAAGTACTGCGCAGCTTTACGATCTGGCTGTGCGCGTCGTGTTATGCCTGTGCGGTCGAGTGCCCCCGCAAGATCAAGATCACGGACTTCATGGCCGAGCTAAAGCAGCGAGCGATTCAAGAGGACCGTGACCCCAAGCGATTTCCTGTAGCCGTGCTCGCCCGTGAGTTCTTCAACGCTGTACGCAAACGCGGTCGCAGCACCGAAAGCCGCTTAGTGTTGAGGCTCTACGCGAAGACCAACCCCTTAAAGATTTTGAACCAAGCCCGCTTGGGATGGAGATTGCTGAGAACGGGGCGGTTCGGCTTGCGGGCAGAATCTGTGAGAAATCGTCAACAGATTGAGCAACTTCTGCGAGCCGTAGACGCTGCCAAAGCCATAACGCTTGTAGATAAGCTCGCCCAGAAGGTGGCCCGCGCATGAAATATCTCTATTATCCCGGCTGTTCGCTCAAGGGGACCAATCGCGCCTATGAAGAATCCGTCCTGGCAGCGTTTCAGGCGCTCGACCTAGAAGTCGAAGAACTAGAAGACTGGAACTGCTGCGGCGCGACAGCCTATATGGCCGTAGACGAGATGAAGTCCTTTGCGTTGGCCGCGCGCAATCTAGCTCTCGCCGAGCGGCAGAGCAAAGCAGATGGGCCGACATTGATAGCTCCCTGCAGCGGATGCTATCTCGTCCTCTCCAAGACGCAACACTATCTGGAAGAATACTCCGAAGTCAGCCGCACGATTGATGGCGCGCTCCAGGCAGCTCAACTGAACTACACTCGCAAGGTCCACGTTCGGCACCCCTTGGACATTCTCATCAATGAGATCGGCGTTCAGACAATTGCCCAGAGAGTTCGCCAGCCCTTGGCTGGCCTGAAGGTCGCCTGCTACTACGGTTGCCAGATTGTGCGCCCATATGCAGCCTTCGATGACCAAGTCAACCCAACAACGATGGATCGTCTGATTCGGGCTCTGGGAGCGGAGACAGTAGACTGGCCGCTGAAGACGCGCTGCTGCGGCGGCAGCCTCATGGGAACTCTTCAGGAGGTCGGCGTCCCGTTAAGCTATATTCTGCTGAAAGAAGCGCAGAAGCGCGGCGCGGATGTCGTAGCAACGGCTTGTCCGCTCTGTCAGTTCAATCTCGAATGCTATCAGGACAAGATGAGTCGGCAGTTCAAAGAGCGCATAGAGATTCCCATTGTCTATTTCACGCAACTGCTGGGGCTGGCGTTGGGGGTGCCGGAGCGTCGGCTGGGAATGCATCGGCTCTTAGTTCCCTTCCATCTTCTCCATCTTCGCGCTGCAAGAGGAGGTGCCCATGCCCATGCTTGAACCCAAGACCAACGGCGCGCCCAAGATCGGCGTCTATGTCTGTCACTGCGGCGTGAATATCGCTGCCAAAGTCAATATCGCTGAAGTCGTAGAGTTCGCCCAGAGGCTGCCCTTCGTGACCGTAGCCAAAGAGTATAAGTTCATGTGCTCCGACCCTGGACAAGAGCTGATTCAGCAAGACCTGCGCGAGGGGCGTGTGAACAGAGTAGTTGTCGCCTCGTGTTCGCCGCTCATGCACGAGATGACCTTTCGGCGCGCGACGGCTGAGGGCGGGCAAAATCCGTTCTTCTTCCAGATGGCCAATATCCGCGAGCACGTCAGTTGGGTGACTGCCGATGAGCGTCAAGCAACCGAGAAAGCCAAAGCTCTTATCTCCGCGGCGGTGCGCCGCGTGGCGCTCCATGAGCCCTTGGAGAAGAAGCGCGTCCCCGTGCACCCGCATGTGCTCGTTGTCGGTGCCGGGATCGCAGGGATCGAAGCAGCTTTGAAGGTCGCCGAAGCGGGCAAGAAAGTCTATCTCGTCGAGCGAGAGCCAACGATCGGCGGGCACATGGCCCAGTTCGATAAATGCTTCCCGACGCTCGACTGTGCCGCTTGTATCTTGACCCCCAAGATGACGCAAGTGCGCGTCCATCCCAATATTGAGCTTCTGACGTACTCCGAAGTCGAATCTGTGGAGCCGTACGACCTGAGAAATTTCAAAGTGAAGATTCGTCGCAAGGCGCGCTATGTGAATGAAGATACTTGCACCGGTTGCGACGAGTGCACGCGCGTCTGCCCCGTCGAAGTCCCTTCGGAGTTCGACGAGGGTTTAGGGATGCGCAGGGCGATCTATCGGCCCTTCCCGCAAGCCGTGCCCAATGTCTTCACGATCTCAAAGCGCGGGACGCCGCCCTGCCAAGCCAACTGCTCCATCCACCAAAACGCTCAGGGCTATATCACGCTTATTGCTCACGGCAAGTTCAAAGAGGCTCTCGATGTCATTCTGAGAGAGAACCCCTTGCCCGCGATCTGCGGGCGCATCTGCACCCACCCGTGCACGGTCAACTGCACCCGCGCCAACGTAGATGAGCCGTTGAATATCCCCGGGCTGAAGCGTTTCATCACCGATCTTTTCCCAGACTATAAGCTGCCGCAACCTAAAGTGAATCGTTCAGAGAGAGTAGCTATTGTCGGCTCCGGCCCCGCCGGGTTGATCTGCGCGTACGAGCTGCGTCAGCGGGGCTATAAACCCGTGATCTACGAAGCGCAGCCCGTCCCCGGCGGAATGCTCTCGGTAGGAATTCCCGCGTTCCGACTGCCGCGTGAGGTCATCAACAGTGAGATCAATAAACTGAAGGAGATCGGCATTGAGATCAAGATCAATACGCCGGTGGGCACAGCCGTCACATTAGAACAGTTGCGCAAGCAATACACAGCCGTCTTTATCGGGATCGGGGCGCACGTGGAGCGCAAGCTCAAGGTTCCAGGCGAAGACTTGCCCAACGTCTGGGGCGGGATCGAGTTCTTGAGAAAAGTCAACCTAACCCCCGGCCCCTTCCCTAAAGGGAAGGGGAGTCCCCCTCCCTCTTTAGGGGAGGGGTTAGGGGAGAGGTCAGAAGGGGGCCAGGGGATTAGGTTAGGCAAAAAAGTCTTGGTGATAGGCGGGGGCAACTCGGCACTGGACGCGGCGCGCACAGCACTCCGTTGTGGAGCAGAAGACGTAACGATTGTCTATCGGCGCACGCGCGCCGAGATGCCCGCCGATCCCAAGGAAGTCGAAGCCGCCGAAGAAGAGGGCGTCAAGATGCTCTTCTTGACGGCTCCTAAAGCTATCTTGGGCAACAAAGAGACGGGCGTGACGGCGCTGGAGTGCCTGAAGATGAAGCTGGGCGCGCCCGACGCTTCCGGGCGTCCCACGCCCGAACCGATCCCCGGTTCTCAATTCGTGCTTCCGTGTGAGGCCATCATCGCTACGATTGGACAAGTACCCGATCTCGCTTCGCTGGGCGAAAATCTGGGCATCGAGATGACGAAATGGGGGACGCTCAAAGCCGATCCACTCACGTTAGAGATCAATATCCCGGGCGTCTTCGCCGGTGGCGACTGTGTCACGGGTCCCGATGTCGTTGTCAATGCCATGTACGCAGGGAAGAAAGCCGCTATTTCTATAGATCGCTCTATCAATAGAGAAGATATGCGCACCGGGCGCGAATTGGAAGGCCCTTTTAAGCCGACCTACACCGTAGAGACCAGCGGGGTCACCATGCAGAGAGAGATCCCCATGCCCGCCATTGAGCTAAGCCGCCGACGGACGTTCGATGAAGTTCATACGGGCTACACGCAAGAGCTAGCCGTCGCTGAAGCGAAACGCTGCCTCGATTGCGGTATCTGCTGCGACTGTCGTCTCTGCGCTACCGTGTGCGAGCCCAAGGCGATCAATTACGAGATGCAAGATGAGATCAGCGAAGTCGTCGTTGGCTCGATTATCTTAGCAACGGGCTTCAAGCCGTTCGACGCGCGGCGCATCCCGCGCTACGGCTACGGCAAATATCCCCATGTCTATACGGCTCTCGAAGTCGAGCGCATGACCAACTCGGCCGGCCCTACGGGGGGAGAGATTCGCTTGCGCAATGGAAGCGAGCCCAAATCCGTGGGGATCATTCACTGCGTGGGCTCGCGCGACCGAAACTATAACTCTTATTGTTCGCGCGTCTGTTGTCTCTACTCGCTCAAGCTTGCGCACTTAATCAAAGAGCGCACGCACGCTGAAGTCTATAACTTTTACATCGACATGCGCGTGCCGGGGAAAGCCTATGAAGAGTTCTACGACCGGATGCTCGAAGAGGGGATTCACTTCATTCGCGGGCGGGTCGCCGAAGTCACCGATCACGCCATGACCCCCGACGAGGAGAACAAGCTCGTCATTCGCGCTGAAGACACGCTCATCGGGGTTATTCGCAGAATCCCCGTAGATATGGTGGTGCTCGCTGTGGGTCTGGAGCCGCAAGCCGATGCCGACGAAGTTCGCCGCAAGTTCTATATCTCTTGTGGGACAGGCGGCTTCTTCCTAGAGCGACACCCCAAGCTCGCGCCGGTCCAGACGTTTGCCGACGGCATCTTCATCGCCGGAGCGTGCCAAGGGCCGAAAGATATTCAGGATACAGTAGCACAAGCCGGCGCGACGGCTGCCGAAGCTTTGGTCTTGATAGATCGGGGTTTTGTCGAACTGGAGCCCAACACGGCCTTCATTCAAGAAGAGCTTTGCTCTGGCTGCAAGACCTGCATCCCGCTCTGCCCGTTCAGCGCGATCAGCTTTGATTTAGAGAAGAGCGTGGCGGTGTTGAACGAGGCGCTCTGCAAGGGTTGCGGCACCTGTGTCGCAGCTTGTCCATCCGGTGCGGCGCAACAACATCTCTTTACCGATGAACAGATCTACGAAGAGATCGAAGGGGTGCTGAGCCATGTCTAAAAAATCTTTGGACCTAACCATGAAAGACCCTCACCCCCGGCCCCTCTCCCGCTCGGCGGGAGAGGGTGGCCGAAGGCCGGGTGAGGGCCCAGCGTGGGAGCCCAAAATCGTCGCGTTCTTCTGCACCTGGTGCACGTACACCGCGGCGGACTTAGCGGGGATGTCCCGGATGACCTATGCGCCCAACGCCCGGATCGTGCGCTTTATGTGCTCAGGGCGGGTAGACCCACAGTTTGTGCTCAAAGCATTTCAAGAAGGAGCCGACGGTGTCTTGATCGGTGGCTGTCATCCGGGCGATTGTCACTATCAGTCAGGCAACTATAAAGCCCTGCGACGCATCACGCTGCTGAAGCGTTTGCTCAAAGAGATGGGCATTGAGCCGGAGCGCTTGCGGCTGGAGTGGATCTCGGCCTCGGAAGGCGACCGCGTGCAAAAAGTGATGAATGAGATGACTGCAAAGATTCGTCAGCTTGGACCGTTGCACGTGGAGAGGCCCTCACCCCCGGCCCCTCTCCCGTCTTCACGGACGGGAGAGGAGTGCCCGCAGGGCGGGGTGAGGGCCAAGGCGGAGGTTCAAGGAGGTGCGCGATGAGCAAGCCCAAAGTCGGCTTTTATTGGTGCGCTTCTTGTGGCGGCTGCGAAGAGGCCGTCGTAGACTTGGCCGAGGATCTTCTGAAAGTCGTCGAAGCCGTAGATATAGTTTTCTGGCCGGTGGCGCTCGATTTTAAGAGATCCGACGTCGAGGCAATGAAGGACGGCGAGATGGCGGCGTCTTTCGTCAACGGGGCGATTAGAACTTCCGAACAGGAGGAGATGGCCGAACTCTTGCGGAAAAAATCTCAGTTGCTCATCGCGTTCGGAAGCTGCTCGCATTTGGGTGGCATACCCGGGCTGGCTAATCTTTGGGACCGCCAAGCGATCTTTGAGTGCGTCTACAAAGAAGCGCCCAGCGTCGTCAACCCCGAAGGGGTCGTCCCGCAAGAGCAGACCAAGCTGGGTTCGAACGGCTACGCTCTCACGCTTCCATCTTTTCGCGACACGGTGAGAACGCTCGATCAGACTGTTGAAGTCGATTATTACTTGCCGGGCTGCCCGCCGCCCGTCAAACTCATTGTAAACGCTGTCATGGCAATTTTAGAGAACAAACTCCCGCCCAAGGGCACCGTGCTCGCGCCCGATAAAGCCCTCTGCGACGAGTGTTCGCGCAAGGCCACCAAGCCCGATAAGCTCGCGCTCAGGGAGTTGAAGCGGCCCCATCAGATTCTGATGGACCCAAAGAAATGCTTGTTAGCTCAAGGACTGCTCTGTCTCGGTCCGGCAACGCGCAGCGGCTGCGACGCGCCGTGCATCAGCGCCAACATGCCCTGCACAGGGTGTCTAGGACCCACAAGTCGCGTGAAAGACTACGGCGCCAAAGCCATGTCGGCTATTGCGTCTTTGGTAGACTCCAACGACGAGAAAGAGATGGCCGTGCTTATGGAGCAAATCGTAGACCCCGTTGGCACGTTCTATCGCTACAGCCTGCCGGCGTCGCTCTTACACCGGCGCGTGAGAAACTTAACCCCCTCTCCCTTCAAGGGAGAGGGATGGGGTGAGGGTAAGAAGGGGCTAGGGGAGAGGTCAGGAGGTGCACAAAGATGACTCGCAAGATCGTCGTTGACCCGATCACGAGATTAGAAGGCCACGGCAAGATAGATATCTTTTTGAACGATGAAGGGAATGTAGATCGAGCATACTTTCAGGTCCCGGAACTGCGCGGGTTTGAGAAATTCGCCGAGGGTCGGCCCGCCGAAGATATGCCCCAGATCACTTCAAGAATCTGCGGCGTCTGCCCGACTGCTCATCACATGGCCGCGACCAAGGCCTTGGACGATCTCTACAAAGTTGACCCGCCTTCCGCAGCGAAGAAGATCCGAGAATTGATCTACAGCACGTTCTATGTTGAAGATCACGCGCTGCACTTCTTCTTTTTAGGCGGCCCGGATTTCGTCGTCGGGCCGACGGCGCCCAAAGCCGAGCGCAATATTTTAGGGGTCTTGGGCAAAGTCGGCCTAGAGATCGGGCGCGAAGTGATCGGGGTGCGCAAGCAACTGAGAGATCTGATCTCGCTGGCGGGCGGGAAAGTCATACACCCCGTCTTTGGCCTGCCCGGCGGCATTTCTAAGCCCTTGCGCAAAGAAGACCAAGAGAAGTTCATCGCCGGAGCTGATCGAGCTGTCAAGTTCGGGCTCTTCAGCTTACAGATCTTTAATGACGTCGTGCTCAAAAATAAACAATACGTCGAGGCCATCACGTCGGACATGTACACACACAAGACATACTATATGGGGCTTGTAGACGACAAGAACAGAGTCAATTTCTACGACGGGAAGCTACGGGTCGTCAAACCCGACGGGAAAGAGTTCTTGAAGTTCAACGCCCAAGAGTATCTCAAGCACGTGGCCGAGCACGTCGAGCCCTGGAGCTATATAAAATTCTGCTACTTGAAAGATGTCGGCTGGAAGGGCTTTTCAGAAGGGTCGGAGAGCGGGGTTTACGCCGTCGCGCCGTTGGCCAGATTGAACGCTGCCGAGGGCATGGCTACCCCCAAAGCGCAAGAAGCCTATGAGCAGTTCTACAAGAGACTGGGCGGAAGACCCGTCCATCACACGCTGGCCAATCACTGGGCGCGGCTCATTGAGCTGCTCTACGCCGCCGAACGGATGCAAGAGCTTGCGAACGATCTGGAGATGGTCAGCCCTGACGTGCGCACTATCCCCACAGAGAGGCCCAAAGAGGGCATCGGCGTTGTGGAAGCTCCGCGGGGCACGCTCTTCCATCACTATCAGACCGACGAAAGAGGCCTGATCACCAAAGCCAATCTCATTGTGGCTACTCAGAACAACGCGGCGCGCATCGCGATGTCGGTAGACAAAGCCGCGCGCGGCGTCATCAAGAACGGCACAGTAGACGACGGGATTCTGAACTTAATCGAGATGGGCTTTCGGGCATATGACCCATGTCACGGTTGCGCCACTCACGCCCTGCCGGGCCAGATGCCGCTGATGGTGCGGGTGTATGATAGAGAGCACAGGCTCGTGAAGGAGGTCCGGCGGGACTGACAGAATTGCGATACATGAAGCCACTACCACACCTCCCCCTGGTAACGATCTCTTGGCGCAGGGACCGGTAGCACTTGCCGTTTAGCGCGCTCCGTTATATACTCACAACGTGATCAAGACTTTCAGAGACACAGAGACCGAGAAGATCTATCATCGGCAGGTGTCGCGAAAGTTTCCAAGAGATATACAGCAAACTGCTTTGCGCAAGCTCCGTATGCTGAATAACGCGAAGACGCTTGCTGACCTGCGCGTGTCGCCAGGGAACCGGCTGAAGAAGCTCAAAAGTGATCGTGAAGGCCAGCACAGCATCCGCATCAATGATCAATGGAGAATTTGCTTTCGCTGGCAAGGCAACGATGCGTATGATGTGGAGATCACTGATTATCATTAAGGAGGAGGTGCAGGAAGATGGCTCGTGAGAAACTCAAGCCCGTACATCCCGGAGAGGTGCTGCTAGAGGAGTTCCTTAAGCCCCTGGGGATAAGTCAGAATAAGTTGGCCCTTGATATCGGCGTTCACCCTCGACAGATCAACGAGATCGTTTTACAGAAGCGCGGCATCACCGCCAATACCGCGCTGCGCTTGGCACGCTACTTTGGAACATCGGCAGAATTTTGGCTGGGTCTTCAAGCTCAGTATGACCTTGATGTTGAAGAAGACGAGTTCGGCAAGCGGTTAGAGCAGGAGGTCAAAGTTTACGAAGAGGTCCGCTAGAAGAGAAAATGAACGTCCGAACGCCCAACTGAGCCAGCTCTTCGACGGCAATCGAAGTCGAAGGGCCACCGATCCCCGTTGACGTTGTCAGCACCGGCGTCTTACCGATGTAGCTTGCAGTACCTCGAGCTCAGGGTTTTCTATAATAAGAATCATTTGCAAAAAGAACTCGTGTTTTATAAAATAGGTCCTATCATGCAAGGAATTCTCCTGGCTATAGTTTTAGTCTTGCTCGTTATTGGAGCTGTCGTGCTCACTATGAGTGGGGCCCTCTGGCTGCCTACGCTCGCCTCCAACTGGGGCGCGATTGATAATATGCTCGTGATCACACTGATCGTTACCGGAATTGCTTTCGTCGTGCTCAATCTTATTTTGGCTTATATTGTCTTTCGCTACCGCGCGCGCGACGGCCAGAAAGCCGCGTTCTTCGCTGAAAATCACAGACTCGAGCGCAATCTTATCTTGGTTACCGCGCTGGGAATTATCGTGATGCTGGGGCCGGGGCTCTTTGTCTACTCGGAGTTCATCCATCCCCCGCAGAATGCTTTAGTAATAGAGGTCTTGGGACAACAGTGGCGCTGGAGCTTTCGTTACCCCGGAACCGATGGCAAGCTGGGACGTACCGATCCCAAGCTCTTCGCCCAGAACGCCGTGGGCATTGATATAACCGATCCCGTTGCTCAAGACGACGTCGTCGTCCATGGCCCGCTTCATCTCCCGTTAAACAGACCCATTATTATAAAACTTCGCTCCAAAGACGTCTTGCACAGTTTTTATGTCCCAGAGTTTCGCGCTAAGATGGACGCGGTGCCGGGCATGGTCACACGGCTCTGGTTCACCCCAACTAAAACGGGAACTTTCGATCTGCTCTGCGCCGAACTCTGCGGCACGGCGCACTTTCAGATGAGGAGCAAAGTGATCGTAGAGAGCCCGGAAGAGTTCGAGCGCTGGCTGCAAGCGCAGCCGACGGTCGCTCAGACCATCAAAAAATAGAGAGAGCACAGAGAGAGGAGACGAGGAGATAAGGTGCCCCACGCAGCTTCTCACACAACCGAAGAGCATCATGAACCCACCGGCTTTTGGAGCCGATACATCTTCAGTCAGGACCACAAAGTTATAGCGATCCAATATACGATCACGGCGCTGGTCGTCGGCTTTGTCGGACTCTTTCTCTCTTGGCTGATGCGCTTGCAGCTGGGCTTCCCCGGCGAGTTCAATTTTATCAATCCCAATAATTATCTACAGTTTATGACCCAGCACGGCATGATCATGGTCGTCTATTTGTTGACGGCCATCTTGCTGGGAGGCTTTGGCAATTATCTCATCCCGCTGATGATCGGCACGCGAGATATGGCCTTTCCGTTTTTGAATATGCTCAGCTACTGGATCTATCTCGTCTCGGTGATCTTGCTCTTGGCGGCGTTCTTCGTGCCGGGGGGGCCGACGGGCGCGGGCTGGACGCTCTATCCGCCGCAATCTGTATTGCCGAACGCCTCACCGGGCGCGGACTGGGGGATTCGCTTGTTGATTCTCTCTCTGGCGGTCTTCGTCGCTTCAGGTACGATGGGCGGCCTCAATTACGTGACGACCGTCTTGCAGCTGCGCACCCGCGGAATGACGTTGATGCGTATGCCTCTCTCGGTCTGGGGAATATTTATTGCTTCGATCTTGGCGTTGTTGGCGTTTCCGGCGCTCTTCGTCGGCGGCGTGATGCTGCTCTTAGATAGTCTCTTTGGGACGAGCTTCTTCATCCCCGTAGTCAACGTCTTAGGTCAGCAATTGGGGCGCGAAGGGGGAAACCCGATTCTCTTTCAGCATCTTTTTTGGTACTTTGGCCACCCCGAGGTCTATATCGTCATCTTGCCCGCGATGGGCATCGTCTCCGATCTGCTCTCTACCCATGCGCGCAAGCCCATCTTCGGTTACAAAGCAATGGTGATCTCCATCGCCGCTATTGCGGCCATTGGGTTTATCGTCTGGGCCCATCACATGTTCGTCAGCGGCATGAACCCCTATTTTGGATTCTGGTTCGCCATCGCCACGGTGATTATCGCCATCCCGTCGGCGGTGAAGACCTATAACTGGCTGCTCACGCTCTGGAAGGGCAATCTGCACTTGAATACGCCGATGCTCTTCGCGCTCGGTTTTGTCAGCACGTTTATTATCGGCGGTCTGACCGGGCTCTTCTTAGGAAACGTGATCGCCGACGTTCCCTTGCACGACACGTATTTTGTCACCGGGCATTTCCACTTGGTGATGGGCGTCTCGGCGATCTTCGGGATTTTTGGGGGACTGTATCATTGGTTCCCCAAAGCCGTAGGGAGAATGTACAGCGAAGCGCTGGGAAAGCTGCACTTCTGGGTGACGTTTGTCGGCTCTTATTTGATTTTCTTCCCCATGTTCGGCGAGGGTTTCTTAGGGCTGCCGCGAAGATATTTTTCGTTCAAGGGCATTGAATCGTTCTCCCCCATTATTCATGACCTCAACGTTTTTATTACTATCGTGGCTCTGGCCGTAGGCGCAGCGCAGCTGCTCTTCGTTTTTAATCTCATCTGGGGCGCTTGGAAGGGGCGCAAGGCCGAAGCCAATCCTTGGAGAGCTACTACGCTCGAATGGCAGACACCGACGACGCCGCCTCCACACGGCAACTGGGGCGCGCAACTTCCCGTCGTCCATCGTTGGCCCTATGACTACAGTCTTCCCGATGCCCCTCAAGATTATATTCCCCAGACGACTTCACAAAGATCATGAGCGCGCAGACCTTCACCGAAGCCAACGGCAGCCATCCTGAACTGCCCGCTACGAAGCTGGCCCTCTGGCTCTTTCTCGCCGTGGCGACCATGCTCTTCGCCATGCTCCTGAGCGCCTATCTGGTGCGCTTAGGGTTCTCCGAAGAGCACGCTCTGCCCAAGCCCAACTTGCTCTGGTTCAATACGCTCTTGCTCGTGTTCAGCAGCTTGGCTTTAGAACGGGCGAGTAGGGGCACGGCACGCCGTGCCCCTGCTCTGTGGCTCGTGGGCGGAGCGCTGGCGGTGCTCTTTCTCATCGGGCAGCTCTTCGCTTGGAGCGAGCTGGCCCAAGCCGGCTATTTCTTGGCGACCAACCCCGCGAGCAGCTTCTTTTATCTGCTGACGGCGCTGCACGGGATGCATCTGTTAGGCGGACTTGTCGCTTGGACTCGGACAGCGAGCTGTGTGATTCAGGAGGGGCGAGGGGAAAGTAGGGGCGAAGCCGTGCGCTTCGCCCCTGCGTCCTCTACCAGAGTGAAGCTTGAACTCTGCGCATTCTACTGGCACTTTCTCTTAGCCGTCTGGGTCGTCATTCTGATCTTGGTTTGGATGACAACTTGACCGACGTAGCACCCTCACCCGTTCCCTCCCCGTATACGGGGAGGGTCAGGAGAGGGGGGAGAGGGTGGGAAGAGCAAAGGAGATGAGCATGGAAAAGCCTTCGACACTACGAGAGATCATCACCGACTGGGCGTCGGACCAGCCGACGTTCAGGATGAGCTGGGGCAAGGCGATGATGTGGATCTTTCTCTTGAGCGACGCGTTTATCTTCGGCAGCTTCTTGGCGGCCTACGCCGGAGCGCGACTGGCTGCGACCGGGCCTTGGCCTGCGGCCGAAAAAGTCTTTGCCCTGCACATCGGACACACGGAAGTGCCGTTGTTGCTCATCGCCATTATGACCTTTGTGCTGATCAGCAGCAGCGGCACGATGGCGCTCGCGGTGACCTACGGGTATCAGAAAAATCGGACCAAGACAGGGCTCTTCTTGATGCTCACCGTCTTGCTGGGGCTGACGTTCGTGGGGATGCAAGTCTTTGAGTGGACGAAGCTCATTCACGAGGGCTTTCGTCCTTGGGAGAACCCGATGGGAGCGCCTCAGTTCGGCGCGTCGTTCTTTATGCTGACGGGGTTTCACGGGATGCACGTCACCGCCGGGGTGATCTATCTCTTGATTGTCGCGATCAAAGCGCTGCGCGGCGTCTATGATCGTCTCGGAGACTATCAGAACGTCGAGATAGCGGGGCTCTATTGGCATTTTGTTGACTTAGTCTGGGTTTTTATCTTTGCGTTCTTCTATCTGCTCTGAGGGGGGTTTTCACGTTGGAGAAAGAACACGTCAGCGGCGAACAGCATCATCCCATAAGAGTCTATTTGGTCGTCTGGGGGGCGCTCTTTATATTGAGCGCGCTCTCTTATTTTCTTGACTATTTTGACATTCATCCCCTCTGGCTGCAGCGCTTCTTGATCACGGCGTTTGCACTGATCAAAGCTGCACTGATCGCCAATTATTTTATGCACCTGCGCTTTGAGCGCCCCGCCTTGGTCTATGCGATCGTCTTGCCCTTGGTTTTACTGGTAGTCTTAGCGATCTTCACGATGGGCGAGGGCGACTATGTCGCGTGGGTGCGCCAGTTCTTCTTCGGCAGTAAGTAGGGGCGAGGTAACCTCGCCCCTACAGAGAGGATCGTATGCGTAAGATCATTCTCTTGTTCAGTACGATAGTGCTTCTCAGCGTTGAGGTCTTCGCTAGTCACGACCTGCGCCAGACGCTCTCCGATATTTTCGGTTCGACCGCTTGGGCGCTCTATCTGCTTGTACCCGTGCCCTTTCTCATCTTCGGGTTGATCGCCTGGAGAATTTACCGAGCGATGCGAGATCTGTAGGGGCGAAGTTGCCCCTCCCCTATTCGCGACAACTCGCGCCCGCACACGTCTTCAGTTTTGCTAACTGAGCTGACAGGCTTTGCAGCAACGCTGCGTCTGCCCGGGAGACAAAATTCTCTAACTGATACGGGTCTTTGATCAAATCATAGAGTTCGCGCTCGCCCGTGGCGTATTCGACATAAAGATATTGTTGCGTGCGAATCGCGCGATAGGGCGGGATAGCTTGTGCCCGCTGTTCTAGTCGCCAGAGATCATCCAGATCGTCGGGCTCTAAGAGAAGCGGGTCAATCTCGGTATTGGCGAGATCTTCTTGCTCATTCTCATTCGACGGTGCCATCTCTCCATTCTCCAAGAGCAGCGCTTGGCGCCAGCTCTCTAGCGAGGGCGGAGCGCTCCCCCAGAGAGCCGCCAACGAGCGCCCGTCCACAAAATCCGGGGCTTTCGCTCCGGCCAGCTCGGCCCACGTGGGCGCCAGATCGAGATTGCCCGCGAGGTGCTCTAATTTCTGCCCCGCTGGAACTCCCGGCCCCCGTATAAATAGTCCCACGCGCACGTCCTCTTCATAAGGGGCGATCTTACCCGTCATGAGACGATGATTCCCTAAGTGAAAGCCGTTGTCGGACGTGAAGAAGATATAAGTATTTTCGAGCTGGCCCGTCGCTTTTAATGCGACGATCATCGCTTCGATGGCGTCGTCCACGGCTTGGAGGGACTGCAAGCGCTTGCGGTGCTCTTCGTCAATCAGCGCGATCTCGCGTGCCGTAAGCAATGGACGACTCCGAATATGATTGGGCTTATCGTTCACGTCGGCTTCGTTGAAGTTGGGCGTGCGTGGCGCTTGAGCGTTGGCGAACAGATTTTGGTGTCTGGGAGCTGCGGTAGCCGGGCTGTGCGGCGCGTAGACAGAGAGATGAACGAAGAAGGGTTGGCTCTCTTTGGCCATTCGTTGGATAAAATCGACGGTCTTGCGTGCATAGACGTCGGTGCCGTAGTCTTCGGGTCTGTTGCCGTAGGCGACGAGTTTGCCGTTCTCATTCAAGAGATAGTTATATTGTCCGTAAGCGTTCCCCTGAACGGCACTGTACCATTCGCTCCAGCCCGGCGGCACAAAAGTGCGGGCGACGCCTCCCGGATAACCGTTCAGATACTTGCCTACGTACATAGTTCGGTAGCCGGCGCTTTGCAGCCACGTAGCGATAGTAGAATTCTCCACTCCAAGGGCGTGGAACTTCTCGAAGCCGCCGCTGGGGAGCCGATTTCCCAAGATTTTCGTGTTGTGCGCATATTGTCCGCGCAGGATCGTCGCGCGCGAGGGGCAACAGAGGGGAAAGCTCGTGAAGAAGTTGGCTAATACCAGTCCCTGATCTATGAGTAGAGATTTCAGTTTGGGCATGTGTTCTATAGATCGAGCATCGAGATCATCTGTCAGAATAAAGATAATATTGGGTGGGCTCGGCTGGGCTATGCTGGAGCGCGCAGGACTGAGCAAGCCTGAGAAGCTGGCGATCAGTCCAAGGGCGACGATGGCAGAGAGAACTCTATAAAAGCTCATAAAACCTCCTCAAGAAGTTTTGGGCCACGATACTGTCTGAGTATAGAGCCATCGGCGTAAAAGAGCTATAGAAACATCGTGAAAGAGATGTCAAGATCAGGCTTTTCAGCAGCAGGCCTGCTTGCGCACATTTTGCGCACACGAGGGGGATATGCAGAGAACGAGCGTCAGGGGAACTTCCAATGGATACCCCTCTAGCGGAGGTGACGATTGGGTGTGGCTGCTGTTGCTAGGGAGTGTGGCATTAGGAGGCTGGAGGATTGCTGCACAGGCGGTCTTTGAGAGTCTTGGGTGGAGCCGAGCGGGCTCGAACCGCCGACCTCCCGCTTGCAAAGCGGGCGCTCTCCCAACTGAGCTACGGCCCCCAGAGACTCTAAATTACCAATTCTGCGGTTGACGTGCAAGCTGCGAATATCAAGCATTTGCCCTGGCCACACGATTGCGCAAGACGCCAATTCCGTGAATTTCCACCTCGACCGTATCGCCCGGAGCGAGCGGGCCCACCCCCGCGGGAGTTCCTGTGGCGATCACATCGCCCGGCTCAAGGGTCATAAACGCCGTGATCTCTTCTATTAATTTGGGGATCGGAAAGATAAGCTGGGACGTATCGGATTTTTGGCGGACTTGCCCGTTGACGCGTGTCTCAAGATACAAAGGCTCTGATAGCTCGTCGGGCGAGACCAAGATCGGGCCCAGTGCCGCAGACGTATCGAAGCCCTTGGCGCGTACCCAGTTCAGATCCCATGCTTGGGTCGCTCGATCGGTCACGTCGTTAAAACACGTGAACCCCAGAATGACATCGTAGGCTCCAGACGCCGGGACGCGCTTGCAGCGCTCTTTGATGACCAGCGCGACTTCGCCCTCGTAATCAACTCTTTCAGAGTTGGGGATATAGATCGTCTCTTCCGGGCCGATGAGCGCCGACGGAGGCTTGAAGAAGAGCACGGGGCGTTGGGGGACGGCTCGCCCCATCTCCGCTGCGTGATCGCGATAGTTGACCCCCACACAGACGATCTTCGTCGGTTGCGCGGGAGCCAATAGCTTGAGTGACCTCAGTGCGAAGCGCTCTTTGTTAGAAGAGACAGAATCTTCGCACACTTCTCCGAGGCGAACTTCGTTGTGATGTAAAAATCTTACCCAGCGCATGATGCTCTATCTTACCGAAGGAGCACGCTCACGCCCATTCGCGCTGCCGGCGCACCTCCGCGCTGCCGGCCCAGACCCAGAGAAGATGCAGCAGCAAAAACGGGAGCCAAAGACCCATCACTACCGGAGCCCACCACGTCTGCCAGGTTTGCGGAGAAGAAGCGCTCCAACAGAGCTTGCTGGAGTACTCTTCAACGATCGGGGGGCCAGACCTCTCAGCGCCGTCTCCCTTGTAATGTATTCCCTTGACGAGTGCGCTGCATGGAGTAAATTCCCCTCCAGGCGCTGGGAAGAGCATCAGAAGTGCTCCATTAAGCAAGAGCAGGATGGCCGCGACCAGCGCGAATCCCCGCAGGTGCAGGGAGACGGCTTGGGGAGAGCCTATCTGTAAGACCAACTCTTCCCGGCGGTTTTGCAGCTGCGCGCGCCGCATCTGGGAGATCTCGCTCTGACAGCTTGGGCAAACAAGCACGTGTTGCGAAACGGTCGTGAGCGTCCAACGGTGCGAATCTGCTCGCAGCTCTTCTAGGCTCAGCCAGCGATCCGGCAGGCGGTTGTGCAGATACGCATGAAGAATGGCGCGCGTGGGATGAGAGTAGAGTTCATCAGAAGCCAATGTCATAGACTTCAGCTTCTCTAGGAACCACGCATCGTCGGAAGAATGATAGCTCGGTTTACGCATCATGATCTCTCCTTTGACTTTTTTGACTTTTCTATGAGTTCGTCATAAACTTTGCGAACGTGATCTTTCGTGCGCGACGGGTTGAACTCTTTGCCCGTGAGCCGAAAGATCTCCTCCCAATTGAGATGTGTCCCGCAGAGTTTTTCCACCGTCAAGTCGGATATGCTGATCTTCTTTTCGCGAATGGCTCTGAGTAAGAACTCTCTGCGCGCCGGGTCATCGGTGGGGGCGGGATATTGGCTGATCAGATAGGCCAGCAACCCCCGCACGTGATCCGGATCATAACGGCGCTTGGCATAGCCGAAGGCCAGCCAGTACAGAGCGTCTTCCTCTGGTCTATCGAGACGGAGTAATTCTTCCATATCTTCGGGATCCGGATCGTTACAACGAATAAGATGCTCGGCATAAGCCCAGCGGATCCGCTGGGCTAAAGCGCTCAGATCTTTCCTCATGCAGGATCGTGGCCCCCCTCATACTGAAGGGGCTCGATCCGAATCGTAACATATTATAGCGAGCAAAGTCCAGTTTCTGACGCTGGCGGGCTTGTAGCTGCTGGAGAAGGGAGAGCTGACGCCTCTCCACTTTGAGTCGCCCGGCCACTGAAGTGGCGGACTGGAAGCTACAAAGCCCGCTGGCGCGGGCTGAGAGTCTCCGCCAGGAGACTTTGTAAGCCCAGCTCGCGGCTTCAGCCGCCGAGCAGCACGAAAGTGGAGAGGGGCTAGAGAACGGAGAGAGATTGACAGAACTGTTCTATCAGGCTATAATTCTGCGGCTGCGCCGAGGTGGCGGAACCGGCAGACGCGCGGGACTCAAAATCCCGTGGTGGCAACACCGTGTGGGTTCGACTCCCTCCCTCGGCACCACAAACGAATGCTATGAGATCACTAGGTTGTCGTTGCGCTCTTTTCTTTTTCGGCCTCATCGCTCTTGTCGCTCTCGCAGACGCCCAATCTCTCTCAGAAGACCATCGTCTTCAACCCCACCTGCGCGAGAGCATCCCCCTCATCGGCGCAGATCGCGTTTGGGCAGAGCTGGGTATCACCGGCAAGGGCGTCTCCATCGTCGTCATTGACGACGTCAGCACGGCCAATAACGACCAACGATGCGTTCAGCTCCACGGCCTCCCCGTCAGCGAGATCGTGCGCACCGTCGCTCCTGATGCTGTGATACTTACGTTTGATGTCGCCTCAGAGTGGGATGAACGCGAACAGCGCTGTCTCTTCACCAACGTCGAAGAGGGGCTGCGCTGGGCGGTGCGCATAGCAGCCGAGCAGAACGTGCGCGTCGTCAACTTGAGTTTCGGTGGGGATGCCCTTCCCGGATCATGTTCAGGAACCGGCGGGGGAGAGCACGAAATCAAAAGACTCTTTCGCTTGGGGGTCGCCATCGTAGGCGCTGCGGGCAACGATGGACTTTCAGCAGCGATCTCCACTCCGGCCTGCCTGCCCGAAGTCATATCTGTAGGTGCAACGTACGATGCTTCCGGTCAGCTCCTAGACTCAGAGATCTGTAGTGAAGTCTCAACGGTGGACTGGCTGACGTGCTACTCTAACCGCGCGCCATCTCTTGATCTTGTGGCACCGGGAACGGTGATCTCAACTTCGAGCGATCCCGATTTCAGCGGAACCTCTGCAGCAACTCCATTAGTAGCCGGGGTTATCGCGCTCATGCTCTCGGCTAATCCTGCGTTGACGCCGGAGCAAGTCCGCACAATTCTAAAAGAGACTGGCGATCCGGCCTACGACCCCAAGAACGACAGGTATTTTCCTAGAGTCGACGCCTACAGGGCTGTCCAAGAGGCCCTGCGCACTCTCACACCGATCCCCGTCGAGCCTCCAGAGCAGAGATTCGACCGCAACGGAGATGGGCGCATAGACGACTCTGAGATCTTGAACGCACTGGACTCTTGGGCCCGCCAAGAACTGTCCGACGTTGAGATGCTGCACTTGCTTGATCTGTGGATCACCGGATTTGCTAAGGATATATGAACCCTAGGGCGTCAGTCGCGTCCGATCTCTGGGGAAGAAGCTCGCCTCGCGCACGTTCGAGAGATTCAATAATTGCATCGTCAGGCGCTCAGCTCCGATAGCAAAGCCCCCATGCGGCGGCATCCCGCTCTTGAAGATCTCCAAATAGAACTCAAAATTGGCCGGATCGAGTCCGCGACCCTTGATGTTCTCTGCCAACATCTCATACTGATGAATCCTCTGGCCCCCCGTAGTGATCTCCAGCCCTTTATAGAGCAGATCGAAGCTGCGCGTCAGCCTAGGGTTCTCCGTATCGGGCATGGCGTACATCGGGCGCTTCTCTCGGGGATAGTGCGTGACAAAGAGCAGCTCGCAGCCCAGCTCTTCTTGCGCGTAACGACAGAGCAGTCTTTCGGATTCTGGGTCGAGATCCCCGGTGATCTCTTTCTGAAATCGTTCGCGCAAGAGCGCCTGAGCTTCGGCGAGCTTGATCTGCGGGATCTTCTCGGGAACTTGCGGCACCGTAGTCGCGTAGAGCGCCAGCTCCTTCGCGCAATTTTGTGCCACTCCGGAAAAGATCCGTCGCAGCAACTGCGCCTCGAGCGCCAAGAGATCTTGTTCGCTCTCGATGAACCCCATCTCAACATCTAGACTGATATACTCGTTGAGATGTCTGGTGGTGCTATGCGGCTCGGCGCGATAGACCGGGCCGACCTCAAAAACGCGCTCGAACCCCGCGCCGACGAGCATCTGTTTATAAAACTGCGGGCTTTGAGCCAGATAAGCTGTCCTCTCAAAGTACTGCACAGGGAAGAGCTCTGTGCCGCCCTCGGTGCCCGAAGCGACGATCTTGGGCGTGTGTATCTCTTGAAAGTTTTCGTTGCGCAAGTATGTTCTAAATCCGTGCAAGATCTCGGCTTGCACCCTGAAGATCGCGCCGATCTCCGGGTGTCTCAAACCAAGAACACGGTGCTCCAGCAGCGTCTCCAAGCGGGCGTTGAGCGCCGCACGCGGACGGTTGATCTGAATGGGCAACGTCTCCAGCGGCGTGCTGAGAATTTTGAGGTCGCTGATGAGCACCTCACAGCCGTTGGGGGCGCGCTCGTCCCGACGCACATAGCCCACCAGCTCTATCACGGATTCTTCGCGAAGCTGTTGGGCTAAGTCCGCGCGATCATAGAGCACGGCTTGGGCGGTTCCGGAGCGGTCACGTAGAACCAAAAAACAGAGTTTGCCGATGGGTCTTAAGTTATAGACCCAACCCTGTAAGAAGACCTTTTCGTTGAGCTTTTGTGATACCTCGGCAGCCAGTGTTCGGGTCATACCATCCCTTTATAGCGAGCCGGCGCAAGACTGTCAAAGACGGAGAGGTTGACAGAAGCGACTCAAGCAGCTAAGATAATTTTATCTGTGGGTCTATAGCTCAGTGGTAGAGCGCGCGCCTGATAAGCGCGAGGCCGGAAGTTCAATTCTTCCTAGACCCACCAGCGCGGGGCACTTCTGATGAGATGAAGCTGATCTGGCATCCACACTGCTTGGAGTACGGCGCACCCGGACATCCCGAAAGCCCCGAACGGCTTGTTTGCGCCCACGCCTTCTTGAGTGATCCCCAGCTCGGCCACGAGTTCGTCCCTGCTGAACCCATCACTGAAAAAGAGCTGTTGCTCGTCCACACGCCCAGACACATCGAAGACGTGAAGAAGCTGCGCTTCTATGACGCTGACTCGCCCAGATACCCCGGTATCTTTGAGTATGCCGCGCTCTCCGCGGGGGCAGCCGTGCAAGCGATGAAGCTGCAGGGCTTTGCGCTGATGCGTCCGCCGGGGCATCATGCCTCAAGAGAGCGCGTCGCCGGGTTCTGCTATTTTAATAATACCGCGATCGCCGTCAGGGCTTCGGGGAAAAAGACACTTCTGGTCGACATAGACGGCCATCACGGCGACGGCACCCAAGCTGTTTTTCTGGGCGATCCGCAAGTGATCTATATCTCGCTGCACAGCTTCCCCAACTATCCGGGCACGGGGCTGCGCTCCGAGCAGAACTGCTACAATTACCCGCTACCCTTCAATTGTGGAGACGCCGTCTATTTGAAGACGCTCGATGAGGCGCTGGCATCTATTGATCTGACGGGGATCGAGCAGCTCGCCATCTCGGCGGGATTTGATACTTACTACAAAGACCCGTTGGCGTCGCTGGGGTTGACACCAGAGGGCTATGACAGAATCGGAGAGCGCCTGGGAGGCTTAGGGTTACCCGTCTTCGGGGTGCTGGAGGGCGGTTATCACGCTGAAGACTTGGGGAAGAACATTCACGCGTTCTTGAGCGGGCTATCAAGAAGAGATAAGAAATAAAAGAGAGCGGGCGACGGGATTCGAACCCGCGACACCTGGCTTGGGAAGCCAGTACTCTACCGCTGAGCTACGCCCGCGTCTTTATTAGTATAGCACTCCGCAAGCTTGCTTGTCAATAGGACTCTGTTTAGAATGAAACGATGCTGATTTTAATTCGCTTCTCAGGAGAGATCACCACCAAAGCCCGCGAGACCCGCACGCGCTTTGTGCAGCGCCTCGCCCAGAATATCACCGCGGCGCTCCAAGATGCAAAAATCTCTTTTGAGCTGCGTCAAGAGTGGAGTCGCTTCTTTCTCAAAACCGACGCGCCGCAGGCTCTGGAGATTCTCGCGCGCGTCTTTGGGGTTCACTCGCTCTCGATCGTCGAGCAGAGAAACGCCCATACTTTGGAAGAGATCGTAGAAGCGGGACGCGCTCTGGCTCGCGATGTCGTCTCTGGGAGACGCTTTGCTGTGCGCGCCCAGCGCACGGGGAAGACTTCTTATACGTCGCTCGATGTCGAGCGCGCCCTCGGCGCGGCCTTACGCCCCTACGCTCAAAGAGTTGACCTCACCTACCCTGAAGTGACCGTTCACGTCGAAATTCGCGACGGGACTGTCTATTTTTTCACTGAAAAGACTCTTGGCCCCGGCGGACTTTCCATCGGAGCCAGCGGCCGTGCCCTCGCCCTGATCTCCGGAGGCTTTGACTCAGCGGTCGCTTCGTGGCTCATGCTCAAGCGCGGCGTCGCTTTGGATTATCTCTTTTGTAATCTGGGAGGGACGCTGCATGAACAGGGCGTGCTCAAAGTCTCTAAGAGACTCGTCCGTCACTGGAGCTATGGAGATCAGCCACGGCTGTATGCACTGGACTTTCAGCCCCTCGTGCGCGAACTGCAAGCGAAGACGCATAAACGCTATTGGCAACTGCTCTTGAAACGCCTGATGTATCGCGCGGCCGAGCGCCTCTCTGTAAAGCTCCGACGTATAGGGATCGTTACAGGGGAGGCTATCGGACAGGTCTCTTCCCAAACTCTGCGCAATCTCGCCGTGCTTTCGCAAGCTGTACGCGCTCCTCTCTGGCGTCCGCTCTTGAGCTTTAACAAAGACGAGATCATCGCGCTGGCGCGCCGCATCGGCACCTATGAGATCTCTGCTACGGTCGAAGAGTACTGCGCTCTTCTCCCCAAGCGACCGGCGACGGGGGCGTCTCTTCGCGTGCTGCTGGCCGAAGAAGAACAGCTCGATCTCACTCTGCTGGATCGCGCTCTGGACGAACACAGAGTCTATGACGTGCGCAACGTAGATCCGGACAGCCTCTCTATCACAGAGATCGAAATCGCAGAGATCCCCGAAGGAGCTGTCGTGATAGACTTGCGTTCTCCATCGGCTTATCAGACTTGGCACTATCCGGGCGCGCTCTATATGGATTTTTTTCAGGCTCTGCAAGATTTTACGAAGCTCGACCGAGCACCGCTCTATGTGCTCTACTGTGAGCTTGGCTTGAAGAGCGCGCACTTGGCTGAAGAGATGAGGGCGGCAGGCTATCGCGCGTTTCACTTCAAAGGGGCATTACAGAACCTGATGAAGTATGCATTGGAGAACGATCTGCTGCCCCCGGAGCTGCTGCCACCCTCGGCGTGGCACTAGTCGGGCAGGCGCAAGATCTCAATGGGGGGAAGCTTGCGTCCCCCTAAGAACTCAAGAGTAGCTCCTCCACCGGTGGAGCAGTAAATATTCTGAGCAGAAGCACACTCGCTCTGTCGTAATGCCGCTGCTGTGTCCCCTCCACCGATGACTGCAAAACCCCCCGATGCAGCAACCGCGCGGGCGACTTCGCGCGTGCCGCGATCAAACGGAGGCTGCTCGAAACGCCCGAGCGGCCCCGCCCAGACGATTGTCTTCGCGTCTCTTATCTGATCTTGAAAGGTCTTTATGGTCTGTGGGCCGATGTCCCAGCCTTGCCAGCCGTCGGGGATCGCATCGGCGCGGGAGACGGCCCATTGCAGATTCGCTGTGGCCTCTTGCGCGATCTGAACATCCTGGGGGAGAAAGACTCGAACGCTGCGTTCACGCGCCGCGGCGAGAAAGAGCCGGGCCTCGTCCAGTAACTGTTCGTCCACTAACGAGCTTCCCACAGAAGCGCCTTGAGCTTTGAGCAGCGTAAAAGCGATACAGCCGCCCAGAAGAAACGCATCAGCCTTAGCGACCAAATCTTTTAGTACGCCGATCTTATCGGCGAGTTTCGCGCCGCCGACAATGACGACAAACGGGCGAGCGGGATGCTCTCTCACACGCTGGAGCATAGTTATCTCTTGTTCCAGCAAGAGCCCCGCGGCTGAGGGCAAGAGACGCGCTACACCGTAGGTGCTGGCGTGCGCGCGATGGGCAGTCCCGAAAGCGTCGTTCACATAACAATCGCCGAGTCCGGCTAGTTTTTGAGCGAATTGTTCGTTGTTGGCCTCTTCTTCTGAGTGAAAACGCACGTTTTCCAAGAGCACGATCTCGCCCGGCTTCATCTGGGCGATGAATGCTTCGACGCGGGGGCCAACGCAATCGTCGAGCTTGTGCACTCTAATATTTAACAGTTCGCCGAGGCGATGCGCGGCGGGATCGAGGCGCAGTTCAGTTAGGGGTTTTCCCTTGGGGCGTCCCAAGTGACTGAGCAAAATAATCTTGGTCCGATGCTGGAGAAGATATTTAAGAGTGGGCAGGCTTTCGCGCAAGCGGCTGTCATCGAGCAGATGACCATCTCTGAGAGGGAGATTATAGTCCACGCGGACGAGGACGCGTCTCCCTTCTCTTATTGGCAGATCGCTCAGGCGTCGGAGCAAGAGCCCCATGACTATACTATTCGAAAGTTCACGGGTTCAACGCAACCCGCGAACCCGTCTATTGTGCGAATCTCTTGAACTCGGCCAAGCGCATCTCCGCTTCGACGAAGTTCATAAATTTATCGCGCTTGCCGCCGGGCTCTTCTTCGCTGGAGGGCATCTCCACCGCGGCGAGCTGAAAGATCTCTTCGGATATATAGATCGGGCTTCCGGTGCGCAGCGCAATGGCAATCGCGTCCGAGGGCCGAGCGTCAATCTGATGGGACTGCTTCTGGGGGTCGCGCACGTGGAGCGTTGCATAATACGTCGAATCTTGAATGCTGTCAATGACGATCATCTCGAGCTCCGCGCCGAGCACTTTGAATGTCGCTCGCAGCAGGTCGTGAGTCAACGGTCTGGGGAACTCGCGATTCTGCAAGACGATGGCAATAGCAGTAGCTTCGGGATGCCCGATCCAGACGGGGACGACTCTTTCAGACTGCGGCTCTCGCAGAAGCAGCACCGGCATCTGCTGCTGAGGATCCATCACCAAGGCTTTGACCTCGACTTCTCGCATCGCACGACCTCCTCACTGTGTTATGAATCTACGACCATCCTCCAACCAGCATTATAGCACGACCTACGACCCTCGACAAAATGACCGAGATAACATTCGGGCCTCCTTCGCGCCTTGCTTGCGAAGCGCCTATAGCTATATACTATAAATATCGAGGAGGCGGTGCGTATGTGTGGGATCGTCGGCTATGTGGGCCATCGTCCGGCGAAAGATCTGTTATTAGAAGCTCTGCAGCGTTTAGAGTATCGCGGCTATGACTCAGCGGGGATTGCGCTCCTAGAGAGTGATAAGCTCTATGTAGAGAAGAAAGCGGGTAAAGTTCGTGAGCTGGCTGAACGCTTGCGCGATAAGAGCTCCAACGCAACGGTCGGCTTGGGCCACACGCGCTGGGCCACGCACGGCCCGCCGACCGATACAAACGCCCACCCGCATTCTGACGAAGAGCAAGAGATCGCCGTCATCCACAACGGCATTATAGAAAACTATCTGCCCTTCAAAGAAGAGCTGCAACGTCGCGGTCATCGTTTCGCCTCCCAGACCGACTCGGAAGTGATCGCTCATCTCATCGAAGAACACTATGACGGCACTAACTTATTCGAGGCCGTGCGCGCGGTCGTGCAGCGCCTGCAGGGCGCTTATGCAATCGCCGTGATGGTGCGAGGCAACCCCAATGAAATCGTCGTAGCGCGCCAGGGCAGCCCGTTGGTCTTGGGGCTGGGCCAGCACGAAACATTCGCGGCTTCGGATATTCCGACGCTCTTGAGCTTCACCCGACAGATGCTGGTGCTCAACGACGGCGAGATCGCCGTGCTGAGGCGCGATGGCGCGCAACTTTATGACTTTTTCGGACAGAAGATCGAACGCGCTCCCCAACAGATCTATTGGGACGTCTTGACCGCGCAAAAACAGGGCTATAAGCACTTTATGCTCAAAGAGATCCACGAGCAGCCCCAAGCCGTCGCTCAGACACTCCAAGGGCGCTACGATTTGGGGCTGGGGCAGATCTCCCTGCCGGAGTTGGAGGCGCTCAGACTGAGACTCCAAGATGCAAAACTGATCTATCTGATTGCGATGGGCACGGCGTATTATGCGGGGCTGGCAGCCAAATATCTCTGGCGCGATCTGCTCGATCTGCCTCTGGCCGTCGAGATGGCCTCAGAATTTCGCTACAGCAAGCCGTACATAGACAGAGAGACGTTAGTGATCGCGATCTCTCAGTCGGGTGAGACAGCCGATACGTTAGGAGCCGTGCGGATGGCGCGCGAGCGCGGCGCGACGGTGCTCTCTATTGTCAACGTCGTGGGGGCGACGCTGACCCGCGAGTCGGATGCGACGCTCTATACGCACGCCGGCCCGGAGATCGGCGTGGCCTCGACAAAAGCGTTCTTGGCACAATTAGCCGCGCTCGATCTTTTAGGGCTTTATATCGCCCAAGTGCGCGGAAAGCTCTCGCCATCTCAGACCAAAGAAGCGCTGAGTTCGTTGGTCCAAGCTCCAGTATTGATCGAGAAGCTCTTGCAGCAAGAGCCACAGATCGCGCAGCTCTCGCAGATCTTCTATCAGAAGGAGCACTTTCTCTTCTTAGGGCGCGATCTGCTTTACCCCATGGCGCTCGAGGGAGCGCTCAAACTCAAAGAGATCTCTTACATTCACGCCGAGGGCTATGCCGCTGGGGAATTAAAGCACGGCCCCATCGCGCTGATAGACCCCGATATGCCCACGATCGTACTCGTCACAAAGAACAGCGTCTACGAGAAAGTTTTGGCGAATATGCAAGAAGTTCGGGCGCGGCGCGGGGTGGTGATCGCCGTGACCGACGAAGTCCATCGCGAATTGGAGCATCTGGCGGACTTTATCATCGAAGTCCCGGCGACGGCGCGTTGGGTGACGCCGTTGCTCTTCGCGGTTCCGTTGCAGCTCTTTGCTTATCATATTGCTGATTTGCGGGGCACAGACGTAGATCAGCCGAGAAACTTGGCGAAAAGCGTCACGGTAGAGTGAGAAGGCAGCGTTATTGAGCCCGGCCACTGAAGTGGCGGGCTGACTGTACGAAGCCTGCCTGCGCAGGCTAGTCCCAAAGGGACTTCGTATGCCCAGCCCGTGGCTTGAGCCACCGGGCGAACTCAGAGAGAAGGAGGATCTCATGGCAGGATCGTTCGCGTGGGTTCCCACAAAAGCCTACATCGAGCAGAGCAATATCTGGCGCTTCATGCAGAAGCACCATATTAAAGACTATAAAGAGCTGATTAAACGCTCGACAGAAGAGATCGAATGGTTCTGGGACGCCGTCGTCAAAGAGTTACAGATCGAGTTCTTCACGCCCTATCAGAAAGTCTTAGATACTTCTCAGGGGATCGCCTGGGCCAAGTGGTTCGTCGGCGGCAAGATCAATATTGCCCATAACTGCGTGGACAAGCACGCGCGCTCCCGGCCCGATAAGATCGCGCTCATCTGGGAGGGCGAGGATGGCTCCGTCCGCCGCATCACCTATCGCGAACTCTATCAAGAGACCAATCGCCTAGCGAACGCCTTGAAGAGTATGAGCATTGAGAAGGGCGACTGCGTTGGGGTTTTTATGCCGATGGTGCCAGAGACCGTCGTCGCGATGATGGCCTGTGCCAAACTCGGCGCGATCTTCACCCCGATCTTTTCGGGCTTCGGCGCTCAAGCGGTCGCCGCAAGACTCAATGATTGTGAAGCGAAGCTCTTGCTCACCGCTGAGAGCTTCTCGCGCAAGGGCGTTCGCATCGAGATGGGCCAGATCGCCCGTGACGCTGCGCGGCTCTGCCCGACGGTGAAAGAAGTGATGGCCCTCCCCGAACCTAACCCCCCAGCCCCCTTCCCTAAAGGGAAGGGGGAGTTCCCCTCCCCCTTTAGGGGAGGGGCTAGGGGAGAGGTCGTCCCCACCGACTCCGAAGACCCGTTTATGATTATTTATACTTCCGGGACCACCGGGCGACCCAAGGGCGCCGTCCACGTCCACGGCGGCTTCTTAGTCAAGATCGCCCAAGAAGTGGCCCACCAAGTAGACCTGCAAGATCGGGATATTCTCTACTGGGTGACCGATATGGGCTGGATCATGGGGCCTTGGGAGATAGTCGGGGGCTTGGCCTTGGGCGGGACGGTCTTTCTCTACGAAGGCGCGCCGGATTATCCGAGCGCAGACCGGCTCTGGGCGATGGTCGAGCGCCACAAGATCTCTATCTTGGGGATCTCGCCCACGCTCATTCGTGCGCTGATGAAGTTCGGCGAAGCGCCCATACAAAAGCATAATTTGAGCAGTCTAAGAATCTTAGCTTCAACGGGGGAGCCGTGGAATCCCGATCCGTGGCTCTGGTTTTTTGAAAACGTTGGAGAGAGGCGCTGTCCGATTATTAATCTGTCAGGAGGCACAGAAGTTGGGGCGTGTTTCTTGTCGCCCTTGCCCATTACGCCCTTAAAGCCCTGTGCGCTGGGGGGACCGGCCTTGGGGATGGAGATAGATGTCTTCGATTCTGAGGGGAAGCCGCTGCGAGGGGGCGTTGGTGAGTTGGTCTGTAAGAAGCCTTGGCCGGGGATGACGCGCGGGATTTGGAAGGACCCAGAGAGATATATCCAGACATACTGGTCGCGCTGGGAGAACGTCTGGGTGCATGGGGACTGGGCTTCTATAGATATAGAGAATGAAGACGGCTTATGGTATCTGCACGGGCGCAGCGACGACACGATTAAGATCGCGGGGAAGCGCTTAGGGCCGGCAGAGATCGAATCTATCTTGGTGGGCCATCCGGCGGTGGCCGAGTCGGCAGCGATTGGCGTACCCCATGAGCTGAAGGGCGAGAGCATCTGGTGCTATGCGGTCTTGAAGCCGGGGCGCGAGCCGAGCGATACTCTGCGTAAAGAGCTGCGCGAGCGGGTGATCGAAGCTTTAGGGAAGTCTTTTGCACCTGAGAGCATCAAGTTTGTCAAAGAGCTGCCCAAGACGCGGAACGCTAAGATTCTGCGCCGGGCGATTCGCGCGAAAGCCTTGGGGCACGAGCCGGGGGATCTCTCAAATTTAGAAAATCCGCAGGCGTTAGAGGAGATCGCGCGGGCAGGGTAGTAATAGTTGTTACACTGTATTCACGTTGTTTTGCCTCTTGATAACCTATATAAGTAGTGTTATAATTCCAGCCATAAAACAAAAAAAATCTAGGTAGTAAGGAGGCGTCTATGCGTTATCTCAAGCCTGTTGTGGTTGTGCTGTTTGTTTTCTTATGGGGCGGCGGCGGGGGTCTGTCGCAGCAGCAGATCACCATCACCGTCAATCAGTCGCTCTATCTCGACTGCTCGGCCTCTAGCAATATCAGCCACACGGTCACGCAGGCGAATATCCAAGCGACGCAGCCCATTACAGTAGGGACTTGGAGCTGTAATATAGATGCGCTCACGAACTACACTCTGAGCGCCAATATGTCGCTCGATACACCCCCGACGAACGTCGTCAACGCCAGCGCCAATGATTTCTCGGAGACGTGCACGAGCGCAACGGGCAACGGTTCGCCGACGTGCGGCGCGGGCGGCACCTTCGGTCCAATCACGTTGGGCGCGGGAGGAAACACGGCGGGCAGCAACGGCGCGGACTTTTCGGGCAACGTTCGCGTCAACCTGAGCGACTGGGATGTTCCAACCCCGCCAGGAACCGTTCAGGGTACTATTACGTACTCCGTCAGCGATTCGACGCCATAAAAAATCAAAGGAGGTCGGCTATGATTCGGTACTGCAAGTCTCTTGCGATCTTGGGCTTCGGAGTGCTCTTGCTGGGGTTGGGGACGTTGGCTCAGCAGAACGTAACTGTCACGGTCAACCAATCGCTCTATCTGGATTGTGTGCCCCCGGATCAGCCGGGAGATGTCACTTATACGATTCTTCAAGCAGATATAGAGGCGACACAGCCCATTGATATAGGCAACTGGGGCTGCAACGTGGATGCCGTGACGCAGTATCGCCTCAACTCACAATTCACGTCGTTCTCTGCGCCGTTCATTGTCAATGCCGATACCTCGGATTTCACAACCAACTGCAATACGACCGACCACTTCGGAACTTGCGCCCCGAATTCATCTTTGACTCTTGGCGATACCGATCCCAATATTCGTCGCGGCACAGGCTACAACACGGCGGGGACCGATGGCGCCGATTTTGCCGGAGATATCTTCGTCAATATCGGCACCGGCCCGACGGGCTGGGATGTGCAGTCGTCCCAACTTCCCGTAACGGCAACGGGTGTCATTACATATACCGTCACGGACACGACGCCTTAGTATAATAGACCCTCACCCCCTCCCCGTATACGGGGAGGG
>JAJHSH010000043.1 GCA_022683945.1 Candidatus Acetothermia bacterium
ATTTGAGGTCGTAGACCGCGTGCTTGGCGCGTTTGACGGAGCTCACTCCGGGTATTGTAACGGCGGGATTCGCCTGCGGCGAATCTCTGCTTTCCTCCCCCCAGCAAGCTGGGGGGTATCCAGCAGAGGATTTCTATGAAATCTTGCATTCAGTTCTTCGATGCCTGTTGAGATGTCTTGAAGCTCATACGAAAGCGTTTCGAACCCTTCAGTGAGGGATTCTCTCAAGCGGATGTTCTCTTGCTCTAATGCTTCTCTAGAGGCAATGATCTCGCGAGTCTGTCGGGAGATCTCCATGCGCACGGCGCGACCTGATTCGCGAGTGGCCTTCGTAACCTCGTCCACAAACAGTTGGGCTTGGAGATATTCTTTGTAGGATAAGCCCGAACTATGGACATAGTTATATCTGCTCATTTGGAGCCCTCCTTCACTGATAAACTTTTGGCCTCCGTCTCACTTGCATCACCCGTACTATCTTAGCTTTATACACCGGGGTTATACTCCTTCAAGAAGTCCTCTAGCTTCTTGAATTTGAGAGGTCTCTTGCACATCTTTCGCAAGGCCTGGAGGTCTTCTAGGTCTTCTAATCGCTCTAGCAGCTCTTGGTACTCGTCAATGTCCAAGATGACGGCGGCAGGCTTGCCATCACGAAGAACGATTTGCGGAGTCTTTTGATACTGTCTCATAGCTTCTCCCTCAATAACAGTCAGTCAGCGGTCCTCTGGGTCTAACAGATCGTGCGCCTGTTGGGCCTTCTCTTGGAGAATGAGCAAGTCGCTGGCGAGATCGCCCCACGCTTCATCGAATGCGTCTTCGTCGCTATTTCTTTCAGCCTCTTTCAGACGCGCGTAGGAAGACAAGAAACGACCTGCCCAGTCCACCGTCTCGATCAACAGCACCTGCTGAGACTCTGTCGGCTTTTTGGCGGTTGTCTTCATCGCTTCAACCTCCTTTCCAGCTTATCTATACGAGAGCGAATATTTCTGATAGTCTTCTCCCACGCCTCGATCAACTGCAAATTGGGACGAGCTTTGATCTTCTCCTTAGCAATTTTCTCCAAGTGCTCTTGTAAGGCTCTATACTGTCCTTCTAGTTTGCGTCTGATCTCTTTGTTCTCGCCCATATAGCCTTCGTTTATCATAGCCCAAGAACGCGCCGTGATGCAAATCACATCCCAGGGGTCCACTTCAGTGGCACTTCAGGCAATCGCTGCTCTCAGGAGGTAGGTCCTTCTGATGACAGGTCGCACAGAACTCGTGATTACGGAGGTTCTTCTTCTCTTTGAGAAAGTCCAGATGGTCGAACTTGCCCACATCTGCGTGGCAGAGCGTGCAATCGAATCCAAAGTTGGTGTGGCTCTCGTGGGGAAACTGCACGCGCTCGGAGTGCAGCATGGGCTTGACGGCATGACACTGGAGACACTCTTGCGGCTCAAGCTGAGCCATGCGCTCGGCAGCGGGATGGCAGTCGGTACAGCTATTTCTGATCTGACCGTGCTGGGCTTGGCGATAGTTCGTCTCTTGATGGCATGTTCCACACTCTATCTTTTGCCGGACGACATGAGGTTCGTGATTGAATTGATATTCTGTTACTTGCTTGGAAAAGCTCTCTGCCCCCAGATGGCAGGCCGTGCAGCGAGTATCATAGGGGATTTGCGGCCAAGGAGGCTCCATCGTTCTATCAATTTGAGCCTCTTCTAAAGCTCTTTTAATGTCTTCGTAGACTTTCAGCAAGATCTCAGAAGCGTACCCCGGATTGTGAACCGCGTGGGCCTTGGTGACAAATGAAAAATTCTCTTCGGCGCGTTGCAGCAGTGTGCTCGATGCCAGAAACGCCTTGCTTTCAGCCAAGAGCTTAGCGATCTGCTGCCAACGACTCTGTAAAGTACTCTGCCAGTTCTGATAAATCTTCATAAACTTTGCGCCGTGGCAGGACATACAGCTCACTTCGCTGGCGATTCTGCGCCCTTCTTGAGTCACAAGATGACAACTTTCGCAACTGACCCCGGCCAAGTACATGGCTGCAGGGCGCGGATGGACGTCTTTAGCGCCAATCCCTACATAGAGATCGCGCTGCGGCGCATGGCTTCCGCCTACATGACACGTCTCACAACGCGTCGCTACGGCTTCCAGCTCTCTAGGGATTCTATGCTGAATCTCCAAGTGGCAGTGGAGGCAGTCCACTTTGTGATCGGTCACGTGCGTGCGATGCATGAATTCCACTTCGCCGATGCGGGCCAACCGCTCCGGCTCACTGTGACAAGTGTAACAGCGTTCTTGCGGAACCTCTCCCTCGCCTTTCACTACCGTCTGATGACAGAGCGTGCAGTTCATATCAAAGCGCTTCACGTCCCCATGATCGAAATGCAATCCCGCGGTCGTGATGATCTTCTCCGGGGTCTCGTGACAGACCGTACAGCGAGCTGTCTCTTCATTCAGTTTTGTATCTTTGAAGTGACAGAGAAAGCAGGTGCTCTCGGTCACCGCGATATGTTGTCCTTGGACGATCTGCGAATGGCACGACGTGCAGCGCAGGCGCTTCTCGCGGCGCATCTCTCCCAGATGCGGACGATGATCGAACAAGACATTCTGAAAGACCTCGCGGCCCGTCAAGAGACGCTGATCGTGGCAGCCGGGTCTCAGACAAGCCTCGTCGGGAATCTCGGCCCAGGGATTGGTCCCGTAGGTCCCTGTAAAATAATTGACCACCATAGAAAGGGCTTCGAATTTCTTCTCAAATTCCGCAGCAATTCCCGGAGGGATATGACACTCGACACAGGGGATCTCTTTGTGGGTAGAAGTCTTCCAAGACTCATAGAAGGGCCGCATGACGTGACAAGTGCCACAGAAGCCGGGTTGAGAGCTGATCTGAACTCCGGCAAAGAGCGCGATCACTCCCATAGGCGCAAAGATCAGCAACGCTTGCAGAAGTCGCAATCTCCAAGTTTTCATAATCGCGCTTGACGATAGAGATAGATGACGATCACGACTAAGATGAGATAGCCCCACACCAACGTTAAGCCCAGCCAGCGTATCTGAACAGCGGTCTGCAAGCTGTGGGCTTCGCCGCGGATATCGTTGGCGATGGCGTGGGCCCGACGAGTAAGCTCCGCGAGCCGTGTTTCATCCAGAGCGTGTTGCACGGTGCGGGCCTGAAGAAAACTCGTCTGGGCCTCGTGCAAGCGCGAACGATAGCCGGAGACGTCAAAGGCCATTGCTTCCGCTTGTTTTAACACAGCCTCGGCCTCGAGCAATGCGCTCTGTGACTCGCTCAGCAGCGTCTTGAGCCGCTCTCCCAGAGAATGCGCGGTCGTCTCACTGTTGTGGCACTGCGCACAAACCGTATCGAAGAGATCGCTCTGCGCCGGGAGAATTCGATGATCCTGATGACAAGAAACGCAGCCCTTAGCTAGAGCAGCGCGATGCGGGCCTTTATCGAACTGCTGGCGTTCGGCGATGTGACACGTCCCGCAGACGGTGACAATGTCGTCGGCTTTGAGCAGCGTCGAGCCGTGTAGCCCATGACAGGTGGCGCAGGTAGGCGCTCTGGGGTTGCCTTTTTGTAAAGCTCTTCCGTGAACTCCCTGACGAAAGCCGTCGAGAGTGTCAGTCCGAAGCCCGTACTGTCCCATCAAATCAGGATCGGCGTGGCAACGAGCGCATGTCTGGAGGAGGTTTTCAGGATGCACGGAGCTGCGCGGCTCGAAACGGCTCATCACCCTATGGCTCGTGTGACAATCTGTACAGATAGCGACGTTGAGGTCACCGGCAGCGAAGGCCTTGCCGTGCTCAGAAGTTTGATACTCGGCATACTGATCTATACGCAGCCCATAGGGCTTCATCTTGATGGGATCGGCGTGGCAGGAGGCGCAGAGTTGCGGGATGCGCTCGCGTTTGGGGGTCGAGCTCTCGGCGTGCGCAGCTTGGTAATCTAATGTGGCCGGATCTCCCCCGTGGCAGTCCACGCACGTCACTCCAACGGGGGCGTGCGCGCTTTCCAAATAATCAACGCGGATCTCGCTGTGGCAGACGATGCAGTTATTCGTCTGAGCAGCGCTACTCCCTCCCAGCAAGAGGAGCGCGAGCAATGTAATCGCCAGAGTTCTCATCGCAGCCCTCCTTGACTGAGATAGCCTAGCGCCGCCAGTGCGAGCAGACCGAGCACGGCCAGCGCTCCCAAACTTAAGGCCATCCAGCGCATGCGCAAGAACGGCACGAGAAAGAGCCCCAAGAGGCCCAGCCCTGCAAGCCAGACGCCTAGATCGGGCGAGACCAAGCGAAAGAATCCGAGCGCGGGCAAGAAATACCACGGCACTTGTACTGGCGCGTATTGCAGCAGATCCATTTGCTCACCTAGAGCGGGGGTGAAAAGCACTGCGAGCGTGAGCAGCCCGCCGAAGGTCAAGAGCGCGAGAAAGAGGCCCTCAAGCAACATATCGTAATACGTGCGCGTTGGTGCGGAGCGATCCTCTCCCCCTCCCTGGCCCTCCCCGTATACGGGGAGGG
>JAJHSH010000070.1 GCA_022683945.1 Candidatus Acetothermia bacterium
CCCTCCCCGTATACGGGGAGGGAACGGGTGGGGTAACGGGAGAGGAATGGAGTGAGGGTTGGATCCGCGAAGACGATTTCTGTAGGTTGACCAACGAACTGATGCCCGTTGCTGAGAGCTTGGACGATAGGCCGACCCAGTTTGAGTTTCTCACGGCAATCGCTTTTCTCTATTTCGCGCGCCAGAGAGTAGATATGGCCGTGATTGAAGTGGGCATGGGTGGGCGATTCGATGCCACCAACGTCATCACCCCGTTGGTGAGCGTGCTGACCAACGTCGAACTGGATCACACCGAGTTCTTGGGGCCGACCGTAGAGAAGATCGCGTGGGAAGAATCTGGTGTTGCCAAGCCCAACGTTCCCTTCGTCACAGGCGAACGCAAGCCCGAAGCGCTCGCGGTGATCGAGCGCGAATGCGCCGCCGTCGGTGCGCCGCTCATCCCGGCGAAGAGAGAGATTGAACGCCTCGACTTTACGTGGGAATATCAAGAGTTTCAAATCGAGTCTTTGGGAAGGGTGAAACTGAAGCTGAAGCTCTTAGGCGGCTATCAGCGCGAGAATCTTTCGGTTGCGATAGAAGCTCTCAGCGTGTTACAAGAGCGCGTGAAGCTTTCTGAGAGAGCGATACGAACGGGATTGGAGAGCGCGCAATGGCCGGGACGCTTTGAAGTTGTCCAACAAGCGCCCTATGTGATCGTGCTCGACGGCGCACATAACCCGCATGCCATGCGCGCCCTGCGCGACGATCTTCGGCGCTATACTCAGAAATATCGGATCGCAAAAAAGCTCTTGCTCTTTGGGGTACTCAAAGACAAAGATTATGCTCAGATGGCCCAGACGCTCTTTCCAGAGTTCGATGAGATCTTCTTGGTCAAGCCCGACTCGCCACGGGCCTGCGAACCCAGCGCTCTAGAAGCCATCGGTCGTCAGTTGGGACGGATGGTTTCTGTTGGTGAGAGCCTCTCTCGAGGCTTGCAGATGGCTCGCCAAAGAGCCGAGGCGCAGACGCTACTCTGTATCACCGGCTCGCTCTATCTCGTTGGGGGGGTCATGCGCGAGCTAAGAAAGCCATGAGAGATCTGGTGCCGCGCACGCTCACGGCTATCGTCGCTATGGTTACCGTGATCGTCGCGCTCTATCTGGGGCGGCTGTGGGAGAGCATCTGGCCCGTAGCGGCTTTAGGAGCCGTAGCAGCAGGGATCGCGGCGTGGGAGTATGTGCAGCTTCTGGAGCGCAATGGCATAGTACTGAGACGCTTTTTCTTTATCGGGTCTGCGATGGCCGTGATCTTTGCTTATGGGACTCCGGCGGGCGCCTTCGGCGAACTCGTTTTTTGGCTGGCGCTCATCTCGCCGGTCTTCGTCTATCTCTTCGATTCCGACGCCCTGAGAAAGATTCTAGCGACGATGGGGGGTATTATTTATATTCCCTATCTCTTGCACTTTTTCTATCCTCTCTATCGCGCGTCCGACGGTTTTTTGTATGCCCTCTTAGCATTAGGGATGGTCTGGGGGTATGACATCGGTGCTTATCTCATAGGCTCGCTGTGGGGGCGGCACAAATTGGCCCCGACGATCAGCCCACATAAGAGCTGGGAAGGGGTTATAGGCGGCTTTACGCTGAGCGCGCTGGTCGCGGCGATAATTCCCATCTGGGGCCGGCAAGAGCACGCTTGGGTGCATATATTGCTGTTGGCGCTTATTGTGAGTGCTTTCACGCAATCGGGCGATCTCTTGGAGTCGCGCGTGAAGCGCTTTGCCCAAGTGAAAGACACGGGCGGGCTGATGCCGGGGCATGGCGGGCTTCTGGATCGAATTGATGGGCTGCTCTTGGCTCTGCCCGCGATCTATTTCTACTTTCACTTGGTCTTGAAGTGGGTCTGAGGGAGTGAGATTGTGAACTGCTGGGAGAATCCCTATCGTTCGGCACGAAGTCCTCTAATAGCTCATCGCGGCGTCGTGGCCACGAGCCATCCCCTGGCGGTGCAAGCGGGGATCGAGATGCTCCGCCGAGGGGGAAACGCCGTAGATGCAGCCATCGCGACAGCTATCACGCTCACGGTCATCGAGCCCACGTCTAATGGGATCGGCAGCGACGCTTTTGCGCTCGTCTGGGACGGAAAGAAGCTCATCGGTCTCAACGGATCAGGCCGCGCTCCTGCATCTCTGACACTGGAGCACATGCGCGCTCTCGGACACGAGACGATGCCATCACGCGGTTGGCTGCCCGTCACCGTCCCCGGAGCTCCGACAGCGTGGCGCGATCTTCACAAGCGTTTTGGGAAGCTGCGCTTCGCAGAGCTTCTTGAGCCGGCGATCGCCTATGCCCAAGAGGGGCACCCCGTCGCGCCCCTCGTAGCCCAGTCTTGGGCTTATGCGCTCGCTGCTTATCGGGAGCTGCGCGGGGCCGAGTTTCGCGGCTGGTGGGAGACGTTTGCCCCGGAGGGGCAAGCCCCGCAAGCGGGTGAACTCTGGCGCAGCCCAAATCACGCCAACACACTCCGTCGCATCGCTCAATCGTATGCCGAAGATTTCTATAACGGCGAACTGAGCGAAGAGATAGCGCGCTTTGCTCAAGAGACGGGAGGGTATCTCAGCAAGCGCGATTTAGCTGAGCATACGAGCAGATGGGTCGAGCCGATCTCTGTAAATTATCGCGGCTATGACGTCTGGGAGATCCCGCCCAACGGCCAGGGGCTGATAGCGCTTCTTGGTCTGAACATCTTAGAGGGCTTCGAGCTGGCTCAACACGCCCGCGATTCGGTGCAGTCTTTTCACTGGCAGATCGAGGCGCTCAAGCTCGCCTTTGCCGATGGACATCGTCACATTGCCGATCCCGATTCTGTCCCTGTGCCCATAAGAGAGCTGCTCGATAAAAGATACGCTGCCCAACGCAGAGCACTCATCGGCGACCGGGCGCTCGACCCGCTCCCCGGCGATCCCTATAGCGCCGGGACGGTCTATCTCTGCACGGCCGACAGCAACGGCATGATGGTCAGCTTTATTCAATCGAACTATATGGGCTTTGGCTCAGGGATCGTCATTCCCGGAACGGGGATCGCTTTGCAGAATCGCGGCGCGTGCTTCAGCTTAGATTCTCAGCACCCGAACTCTTTCCAACCGAAGAAGCGTCCCTATCACACGATTATTCCCGGATTTCTCACCAAAGACGGAAGAGCGCTTGGCCCTTTTGGGGTGATGGGCGGCTTTATGCAGCCGCAGGGCCATCTTCAGATGGTGGTCAACACGGTAGATTATGGGCTAAATCCGCAAGCAAGCTTAGATGCGCCGCGCTGGCAATGGACAAAAAACAGAGAGATCGAGATCGAATCGGATGCTGCGCCGGAAGTGATTATCGGTTTGAGGGAGAGGGGGCACGGCGTAAAGATTGTGGAACCCAGCGGGCGATTTGGGCGCGGGCAGATCATCTGGAGATTGCCGTCGGGAGCGTATATCGCGGGCAGCGACAAGCGCGCCGACGGGTATGCCGCGGGGATTTGACGCCCGGCGAGCGCGAGGCGGTCTATGAGGCGGTGGTGGAGTTGGTGCAGGCGCGGAGCGTGTGATGGACTGTCCGAACTCGAACGCACGATGATTTTGGGCAAGCCCACCGTGAGAGAGCGTCCCTAGCCGATGGGCAAGATATACCGCAGCATTAACCAAAAGTGACAGAAGCTTCCGGCCATCACAAAGAGATGAAAGATCTCGTGCATGCCGAACCATTTTATCGGCGGCGTGAATCGCTCCAAGCTGTAGAAGATGACCCCGACGGTGTAGGCCATCCCTCCGGCGAGGAGCCAGACAACCCCCTGAGCGGGGAGGAAGTCCCTCAGCGGCAACAGCGTGATTGCGCCGAACCATCCCATCAGCACGTAGATCCCCGTCGAAACCCAGTTGGGGATTCTAAGCCAGAGATCTTTCATCATCACTCCCGCTATGGCCACCCCCCAGATGAAAGCCAACAGACTCCAACCCAACACGCCACGCAGAGGGATAAGACAGATCGGTGTATAAGTCCCCGCGATCAAGACGAAGATCATCGAGTGATCAATGCGTCGGAAGATGTTTTTCCATTTGGAGTCGCGCGGTATTAGATGATAAAGCGTGCTGGCAGAGTAGAGCAAGACCAGCGCAGCGCCGAAGATCGAAAACGCCACCAAGTGCCAAGGCCGTTCGCTGATCGCTGCCAGATAGACCAGCACGGCCAGTCCCACTAAAGAGAGGGCTGCGCCCAACAGATGTGTCACTCCGCTGACGATCTCGTTTCTGGTATTCGTAGAACTAGAAGTCGTTTTTATAGCTAGCTCCTTTGGGTCAGATACGTTCATCATACAGAATATACAGAGAAAGAGCCGAGAATTCAACAGCTGCTTTAGAGTCTTTGCGCGTGCAGTTTTGTCAGTTGCGCTCTCAGGTGCGCTAGTCTTTCGCCATGAAGCGGGTAGAGCCTCAAGGCTAACAGGCCCAAGCCAATCGCTAGGATCGGCACGAGCGCTATGAGCACGCGAATCCCCCAGATCACTTGGTCGGGTTGGGTTGCCAGGCCCCCCTCATAGCCCGTGAGATTCAAGATCGTCGCCATGGTTAGCCCTTGGAGCATAAACGCCAGGCGCACTAAGAGTGCGCTCATGCCGAAGTACATCCCTTCGCGCCGCACGCCGGTGACCAATTCGTCTTCGTCGGTGATCTCGGCGATAAAGACCGTGGGCAATAAAAACAAGCCGCCAAAACTGATGCCCAACAGAGCGCTCACTATCGCGGTCGCCCAGAAGCTCTCCACCCACAAGAACGGGGTCAGCGCCAGCGCGAAGAGCATCGAAGCGGCCATCATCGTGGTGCGCGTCCCCCAGCGCGCCGCCGCGCGGCTCCAGAAATAGAGCGTAGAGATAGTTACTAAAAGAGCGATCCCCAATAAAACAGACGACTCTCTGGGAGGGACTCCCAGCACGTATTTGACATAGAAGGGGATCATCGCGGGCAACATAATAAAAGCCGTCTGGTTAAAAATATGATAGATCGTGTACGTGAGAAAGGCGCGATTGCGGAAGGTAGCAACAAAAGCCGCTTTCAGATCCAAGGGGGGCGCACGCCGGAAGCGCTCTTCTTCACGACTCCCCAGCAATGAGAGCAAGAGCGTCGCGCCGATAATCGCTCCGAAGACGAGCGCCATCGCATCCCAGCCGTGCGTGTCGAAGATAAGCGGGGCAATCACGAGAGCGATAAAAACACCCGTCTGCGAGAAGACGACGCGCAGCGCGCTGACCCGCGCGCGTTCACCGGGATCGGAGAACATCTCGGGGAAGAGCGCGTCGCGATTGAGCGTGACGAGTGTATAGAACAGATCGAAGAGCAAGAGTATTCCCAGAAAGTACAGAAAGAGCAAGTGGGAGTCGGCTCGGATGGCCGTGGGGGGCATCCAGAGCAAGATGAAGCTCAGGACGAACAGCGGGGTGCCGAAGAGAATATAGGGGATGCGTCGGCCCCAGCGGGTGCGCGTGCGGTCGGAGAGATAGCCGACCAGCGGGTCGTTGATGGCGTTCCAGAGTGCATAGAGCATTCCCCAGCCTAAGCCGACGAGAGCGGGATCGAGCTTGAGGGTGTCCAAATAAAAGAATAAGATATACGCCGTGAATGTTTGATTAGCGAGATCTATGCCCAGTGAGCCTGTGCTGTAAGCAATCTTCTGCCAGCGTCTCATACAGCTTTATACCGGATTTTTTCAAGACCGTCCACACTGTGAGCTATTTGACAGAGGATCTTAGATTGAGCTATAGTTGTGAAGACCACGTTCGCGGTCAGGAGGGGTTATGAAGCTCTATTTAAGAGTTCTCTTTTCTCTTGCCGTTGTTGGCTGGGGAGCCGTTGTCGGTGAGGCCGGAGCCAAGACGATACCCCACGAGATCTGGGTCAGCGATCAAGCAAATGACAAAGTCCTAGTTTATGCCAGCGGTTCGTTAAGATTGCTGGGCGAGATCGCTGTGGACGACGACGGAAAACCCGGGACGAGCAAGCCGCATTATATCTCGTTCAGCCCGGATTTTCGCTATGCGTATGTAGCCAACGTGGGCAGCAGCACCGTCACGGTGATAGACGCTGCCAAACGCAAGGTGCTGGCGCAAGTCAAAGCGGGCAAGGGCGCGCACGCGGCTATCCCTTCGCCGGACGGCAAGCGCGTCTGGGTCGCCAATCCGGGCGATAACACCGTCACGGAGATCTTGGTGAACTACGGACGCTTCACAGCGGGCAGGACAATCCCGCTCGATGCGCGCACGATGCTGCTCACGTTCTCTCCAGATGGGAAGCAAGCCTACGTAACCAATTCTGGGGAAGCAAAGACTGAAGATCCCACTCAAACGGGCTCGATTGCGATTATTGATGTAGAGAGTGGCACCGTCATTAAGAAGCTGAGCAACACCGGACAGAACACACTGGCTCCGCACTGGGGGCCCAATCACGCGCATCTCTACGTGAGCGTGGGCAGCCCGATGGATCAGTTATTAGTTGTTGACCCCAGGAGTGGGGAACTCAGACAGACCCCGCTGCCCGCAGGAGTGAAGGACCCGCACGCCATTGCCGTCACGCCCGACGGAACCAGATTAATAGTTGTAGCTCGCCAAGAAGCGAAGCTCCAAGTCTATCAGATAGACGGCGCTCAGGTGACAGCAACAGCCGAGATCGCCGTCGGCGAGAAGCCGGATATGCTGGCGCTCTCTCCCGATGGGACGAGAGCCTATGTCACCCTGCGCGGTCAAGCCGTCACGGGAGACCCGTTTGCGCTCTCCGGGCCGACGCCGGGACTAGCAGCGGCTGATCTGACAGAGCGAAAGCGCATGGGCTTTGTCTCTATAGATAGAGGCGATCCGCACGGACTGGCCGTCCGTCCGCTGGCTCGGGCCGGGAGTTTTTCGGCCTGGTGGGCTCTGCTCAGCCTGCTCGCCTTGGGAGCGCTGGTTCTTCTGATGCGAAGATAATAGTCAGTGATCCCATACTTGACTTGACCGTTGAGTCTTTTTGTGCTACTCTACAAACCGACCAGTCGGTCGGAAAGGAGTCCGATGCGCGACAGTGAAGCGACGCGCGAGCGCATTCTAGAAGCCGCTGAAGAGCTCTTCGCCGCGAAGGGCTTTTATGAGACAGCGATGGACGAGATCGTAAAGACGGCTAAAATCTCCAAGGGCGGAGTCTATTTTCACTTCCCCAGCAAAGAAAAGCTGTTCTTCGCACTGCTCGACCGGCTCGCTGAGAAGCTCCAGCGCGCGGTAGAAACAGCTATTGCCCAGCGCCACGGCGCGCTGGCCAAGATCGAAGGAGCCCTAGAAGCCGTACTGAAGACGCTCGCGGGGAAGCGCCGACTCGCTCAGATTCTCTTGCGCCAAGGCTATGGGCTGGGGCCCGACTTCGAGCGCAAGCGTCTGGAGATCTACTCGCGCTTCGCTCAAGTGATTCAAAAGCACTTGGACGAGGCCGTCGCCGAAGGCTCGATTGAATCTATTAATACAGAGCTGACGGCCTACGCTTGGCTCGGCGCGCTCAATGAGCTGGTCACGCGCTGGATCTACACCGGCACGCCCGACCCGCTCAAAGAGAGCCTGCCCGCGCTCACGCGTCTCTTTCTGTCGAGCATCGGAGCGGCACTGAAAGACCCTCACCCTGCGCCCTCTCCCCCTCCCTAGCCCTCCCCGTATACGGGGAGGGTCTCGACCCCTCCCTGACCCTCCCCGCTTGCGGGGAGGGAACGGGTGGGGTAACGAGAGAGAGAGAGACAGGGTGAGGATTCAGAAAGAACTGGAGGTTATCACAGATGCTCTCACGTCGCAGATTCTTGCGGAGCAGTTTCGGAATGGTCTTTGGTCTTTCGGTCTTGGGATTCGGTGCGCGCGCGCAGCCGCAGCCCATTCGCATCGGGCATCAGTTGGATAGAACCGGAGCCGTCGCGCTCTTCGGCAAATGGCACAACCGCGCGCTCGCCGGGGCCATCGAAGTCGTGAACAGACAGTTCGGCATCAACGGACGCCCGGTAGAGCTGGTGAACTCTGAAGACTCTCAGACCCGACCCGATGTCGGCAAAGACGAATTCGAGAGATTGGTCACCCAGAAGAGAGCAGACTTCGTCATCGGCTCGGTCTTCTCCGGGACGAATATCGCGACCGCGCCTTCGGCTAGAGCCCTCAAGACCGTCTACTTCCCGCAAGGGATCGCTACAGATATTACTGAAAGATTCGGGAATCGTTACTGTTTTAAGAGCTATCACACCGTTCGAGCGGCCATCGAGTCGGCGCACGAGTGGGTCTTTGCCAACTTGGGCAAGCGTTTTACGATTGTGCACTCTGTGATAGATCTGGGGCGCTCTCAAGCCGAAGATTGGGCCGAGAAGATTCGCGCTGCGGGCGGCGAAGTTCGGCTGATCTCCGTGCCCTTCCCCGCTCCGGGCGATCTGCTCCCGACCCTGCAAAGAATAGATCTTGCCAAAACCGATGTGCTCGTTCACGCATTTACGGCCGTCGAGACGGCGCGCTTTCTCCAAGCGGCGCTCGACCAAAACCTACAAGCTCGCGCGAAAGTTCTGGGCCTGATCGAAGGCATAGATATTCTCAGCACGACTGATCCGTCCTTGGAGGGCACGTACTTCATCTCCGGCTATCCGCGACGCGCCGATCAAGTTCCCGAAGAGCTGCGCGAGTTTGATCGAGAGCATCGTCGTCGCGTGGGGATCAATCCCGAAGGGTTTTCGCTAGAGAATCCCAGAGAAGTCGTCCCCATTGCTAATCTCTTTGGCTCGTGGCAGGCGGTCTTCTTGCTCAAACAAGCTGCCGAGCTGGTCAACTGGCGCAGCAAGCCAGATACTCCCGCGCTCATCCGAGCGCTCGAAGGGCTGACGATGCCCTCAAGCGTCAACTTCCCGCAGGGGGCACAATTTTTAAGAGCGCAAGATCACTTGGTCTTTCACGATCACTATATCGAGCGCGTCGAGCGCGGCCAGCTCAAAATCTTGGCGCGCATTCCCAGAGAGAAGTCGCTCTACAAGACGAGCACTGATTACACCAAAGAAGAGTTTTGACCCATCTCCCGACCCTCACCCCGTCCCTCTCCCTCCCAGGGAGAGGGTGCAGGGTGAGGGTGGGAATACTATGCTGCTCTTGGCACTCCTCAACGGGCTGGTCTGGGGCTTGCTCTGGGCGCTGCTGGCGCTGGGGCTCAGCCTCATCTATGGAACTCTGGGTCTTCTAAATCTCGCGCACGGCGCGTTCTATATGCTGGGGGCGCTGGCAGGCTGGGCACTCACACCCGTGCTGGGCTTCGCCGGGGCGCTCGTCGTCGCGCCGCTCTTGGTGGGGGCGTTGGGCTTCGGCAGCGAGAGACTGCTGCTCTCTTCGCCACGCGCGCACAGCAACCTGACCGCACTCTTGACGACCTTTGCATTGATGTTGATTCTCCAACAGCTCGCGACGATCTCCCTGCAGATGACCACCGGCGATCTGAGACACTTCGTCACGCCGCCCTTTCGTTGGCCCATCGCCCTAGGCGAGCGTTTTTATGAGGGCTATCGTCTGATGGTCGCGGGGATCGCCGGTGCGGTACTGGCGGGATTGTGGGCGCTCTTAAGGGTTACAACATGGGGGCGCTGGCTGCGCGCGGCGCGCCAGAACCGCGAATTGGCTTTGAGTCTGGGGATTCCCGTCCCGTGGGTACGCGCCGGTGCGTTCGGATTGGGGGCAGCGCTCGCGGCGCTGGCGGGCGTGCTCGTCGGGCCCATCGTGCGTGAGGTGCAGCCTGTGATGGGCATAGAAGTCCTATTGGTCAGCGTGCTCATCGCCGTTGTGGGAGGGTTGGGAAACTTAGCCGGGGCCATAGCGGTCGCGTTTCTGTACAGTCTCACGGAAAATCTGCTGACGGCGCTGACCGATCCGGCGCTCGCCCGCGCCGGGGCCCTGATGCTGATCGGGATGATTCTGCTCTTGCGCCCCCGCGGACTGGGAGTGAACTGATGAGCTGGATATTACTAGCTGCAGCACTGGTTCTTCCTTGGGTCTGGAACGGCGCGCTCTTTTGGGGGACGAACTTTTCGATCTGGGGACTGCTGGCGCTCTCGTGGAATCTGCTCTATGGCTACACGGGGCTGCTCAGCTTGGGGTTGGGGGTCTATTTCGCGCTGGGCGCTTATGGAGCGGCGTTCGCCGTGATGCACGCGCACGCCGATTTCGGGACAGCGCTGATCGCTGGGATCGCGTTAGCGCTGCTCGTGGCGCTGCTGTTGGGCTGGGGGAGCGTGCGCCTCTCGGGCTACGGCTTTGTCGTCGGCACGTTAGTAACCGCGCTGATTTTTTATCTGTTGGCTTTGGGAACTGATCATCTCACCGGCGGCGAAGACGGACTGTCGTTTCGCGCCCCGCCGCTCTCGCTCGTGGGAGTAGAGTTCCCAGTCTCAGATCTTTCGGTGCGATACTATCTTGGGCTGGCTGCACTGGTTGTGGGCTGGAGCGTCGTGCGCTCTGTGATCTCCAGTCCGTTGGGGCTGGCGCTGCGCGTCGTGCGTGAGAACGAGCAGCGTGCGGCGTTCTTGGGCTATGACGTTCTTAGGCTCAAATGGGTCTCTTTTGCGATGGCCGGAGCCTTGGCGGGCTTCGCAGGGGCGGTCTGGGCGCTCTCGAAAGAGTACGTGCGGGCAGGGCTCTTTCAGCCCTTCGGCGCGTTTGTCTCGGCGCAGCCTGAGCCGGACCCACTGATCGCCGTGCTATTAGGCGGTGCGGGTACGCTCTGGGGGCCGCTCTGGGGCACCGCGATACTTTTGGCCCTACGAGAGACTGTCGTAGGCCTCTGGCCTCAAGGCTACGCTTTGACAATGGGAATCGTGATCTTAGCGATCGTTCGCTATCGTTCTCAGGGTTTGATCAGTCTCTTCAAGCGTTCTAGCTCTCCTTCTGCCATATGATAGAAGTGCTCCGGCTGCGGGAATTTTTCGCGCTTGACTTCTTTGTGATACTGAGAGAATGCCTCCAACAAGATCGGGCTCAAGTTCGCATAGCGCTTGACGAACTTGGGCGTGAAGCGCTCGAACATCCCGATCATGTCATGCACAATCATCAACTGACCGTCCACGTCTTTTCCGCTTCCTAGTCCATAAACGGGTATCTTGACGCGCTCGTGAATTGTTTTTGCTACCGGCGCGGGAATGCACTCCAAGAGAATAGCGAATGCCCCGACTTGTTCTAGTGCCTCGGCGTCAACGATCAGTCTTTTAGCAGTTTCGGCGTCGCGCCCTTGGGCTTTGTAGCCCCCTAACTGCGAGGCCGACTGCGGGGTCAGACCGATGTGTCCCATCACGGGGATGCCCGCGTTGGTGATCGCTTCGACGACGGAAGTCATGCGCACGCCGCCTTCTAGCTTCACGGCATCGGTGCCGCACTCAGACATAAAGCGCCCGGCGTTTCGGATCGCCTCTTCTTTGGAGATCTGATAGCTCATATAGGGCATATCGCCGATCACAAAAGCGTATTTCACGGCTCTGGTTACTGCCGAAGTGAACGTGATCATCGTGTCCATTGTCACAGGGAGCGTCGTGGGGTAGCCGAGCATGGTCATGCCCAGAGAGTCGCCGACCAAGATCATCTCGACCCCGGCGCGATCCATCAAGAGTGCCGTGGGGTAGTCATAGCACGTCAGCCAACTGACGGGGTCTTTGCTTGCTTTCATCTCGTAGAGCTTGGGGATGGTGATCTTCTGGCGTTCCGGTTTTTGCGTTTGGGATTGGGCTTTGGGTGACATTTACGTTTGGCCTCCTTTTTAGCTCTCAGTTGGTTTGGCTCGCACAGAGCCACGCGCTATAATCGAGCTATGGCGAGCAAGAAACGTGAACGAATCAAATATCTGGTCACTCTGCGTGAGGCCGAAGAAGGTGGCTATACTGTTGAAGTTCCGGCCCTGCCCGGCTGTATCTCCGAAGGGGATAGCTACGAAGAAGCGCTGGCTAACATCCGTGACGCTATTACGGCCTACCTTGCAGAGCTGGGTGACGAGTTGAACCCTCGGGCGCGTGTGATAATCACTGAAGTCGAAGTGGACGTGCCAGCGCCTCCCGTGCATGCCTGAGAAGCTGCCGCAAGTTTCAGGGCGGCGCGTCGCGCAAGCCTTCGCGCGTGCGGGGTGGACCATACGAGAAGAAGGTCCCCATATCATCTTGACCAAAGCGGGAGTCCGATACAATCTTTCCGTGCCCAACCATCGTTCGCTCAAGAAGGGAACGCTTCGCAGTTTGATTCGTAAAGCTGGCTTAACAATCGCAGAGTTCATTCAGTTGCTCTCTTAAGAGCTGTTCCCAAATCTACGGCAAACACACCTGCCCGTCGAGTATATCCGGCCTGTTCCAGTAGTGGTTGCCGGGGTTGCCCATGCCCTTCTTCTTACCCGTCGTGTTGTTACCACTGATGTCCTCCAGCATCATATCCTCGAAGGCCACCTGGCCGGTGAAGTCATCCCAAGATCCGCACTGCTTCAGCTCAGCTCCCACACCCCAGTCGGCGTTCTTGATGATCTTCGAGTCAATGATCTTCACCTGAGATTTTTTCCCCACTTGGATGCCATTGCATATATGGTCTTTCCTTTTGCAATATTTGTTGGTTCCGTTGCTCTCGATGGTCGAGTCTCTGATCTTGGCCTGAGCGGAGCCCCCTGTGTAAATGCCATTGTCCCCATTACCCGAGAGCTGGGAGTTGGTGATGGTTGCTTGAGCGGAGTCCCCCATGACGATGCCATCATTATTGTCCGAGAGCTGGGAGTTGGTGA
>JAJHSH010000053.1 GCA_022683945.1 Candidatus Acetothermia bacterium
CATTGACCTATGTGGCTGCAGCAGCCGCTGCTGTTCTCCAGCTCATCCGACTGGTGCTCATTGCGCGCAGTAGCGGACGGTAACCAATGATAATGATGCTGTGCGAGTACGCTTTTGGGGCGAGAGATCTCTCGCCCCAAATTTTCTTATGAAGTTCGCGCCTTCGTTGCTGGCGGCAGACTTTGGTCGCTTGTTGGAAACAGCACAGACGGTCGCCGATCTCTCAGCGTATCTCCACTGGGACGTGATGGACGGGCATTTCGTGCCCAATCTTACGGTTGGCCCTGTAGTCGTCAACGCGCTGAGAGAGAAGCTCTCTACCCCGTTTGATCTCCATCTGATGATCTCCGAGCCACACAAATATGCGCCGCAGTTTCACATCAAGCCCGGCGATCTCATCTCGTTTCACATGGAAGCCGTGCGCGATCCCGTCTCCGTGATAGAGACCGTGCGTGATCTGGGGGCGCGCGTGGGTCTGGCGCTCAAGCCCCGGACGCCCGTTCGTGAAGCCGAGCTCTTGCTCTCTCGTATAGATGTGCTCTTGGTGATGAGCGTCGAGCCGGGATTTGCGGGGCAGAGCTTCATTCCCGAAACGCTCACCAAGATTCGCCAAGCGAAAGAACTCATTCACCAGAAGCGTCTGAGGGTCGAGCTCGAAGTAGACGGGGGCGTCAATCTTCAGAATATCAGAGAGATTACGCGCGCCGGAGCGGATATCGTTGTCGCGGCGAGCGCGGTCTTTGGGCAAGAGCACCCGCGAGCGGCGCTGGAAGCATTGCAACAAGCTGCTTCGGCCTAGAGTTTATCGTTGAACCGTTCTATGCGTCGAGAATATTTCTAAGCGAAAGTAGCGCCTAGGGCCGATTTCGGTCAAATTTGCCCTCAACCCCTTGACAACAGAACAGTGTTATGTTATAATGTTGGTATCATAGCAGAGCCACAGGAGGTGGCGAAGATGTACGAGACACTGAATAGCTGGGATCTTCTAGCTAAAGTGGAGTATCAGCATCGCCGATTGCTGAAGGAGGCAGAGGAACGGCGTCTCTGGAAGGCGTTTCAGAAGAACGGAAAGGGTTCACAATCGCTTGGATTCGCAAGGCTTTTCGAGCTATTGGGAGTTGGGAAGAACGGTCGGTTGCAATGGAAACTCTAAATTTTTTTGGCCCAATAATCGTAACAGTGTGATGTTCTGGCAGTGGTCTGCGGGCCGCTGCCAGAAGGGAGGAGGACGGAATGGAAGAAGAACTGATCAGCAAGAAAGAAGTCTTGGAGCAGACGGGGATCTCTTACGGACAGTTCTATCGTTGGAAGCGCGAGGGGCTGATCCCCGAATCGTGGTTCATGAGAAAGTCCACGTTCACGGGACAAGAGACATTTCTGCCCAAGCAGAAAATTTTAGATCGCATCGAGAAGATCAAGGCGCTGAAAGACACAAAATCTTTAGAAGAGATCGCACAGCTGCTCTCGCCGGAGCTCAAAGACAGACGCTTCGAGCGCGACGAAGTTTTGGGGCTGGGCTGGCTCGGCGGGGAGGTCTTAGAGTACTATGAGGCGATCAGAAAAGAGTCGGGGCCGTTCAGTTTTCGCGAGTTGATTTTTCTGGCCGTGATCGAGACGCTGCGCAAGTACGAGCTTGATCCTGAAGAGATGAATCTCGTCATCTCGACGCTGTTTTCGAGCGACTTTGCCAAGTTGCAGTCGAAAGAATTTGCGTGGGTGCTGGCGTTGGTCCGCAAAGAATTGCCGGGAAGTTTCGCTCTGACGGGCCGCAAACCCTATCTGAGCGCTTGTTTGCTCTACACTCAAGAGTGTCTCTGCGACCCACAAGCACAGGTTGTTGCCCAAATCGAACTCAATAAAGTCTTAGAAGACGTCAAGCTGAAACTGGGGGCGCTGTGAACTCTTTAGGGCGTACAAAGGAGGTCTCTGTGAAGATCCGCATCGGGGGCTGGGAGGCCGGAGGCTTGCTGGGGTGGTTGATTGCCATTCCCGTCTTGGTCGTCGTCGGGATTCTCTTAATACCCATCTTGGCGTTCGTGGGCTTGATGGTGGGCGCGGTCGTGCTTTTTGCCGTCGCGTTGGCGCTGGGGATCGTGGGCATCGTGCTCTTGCCCGTCTTGGGGATTCCGTTGCTGATCTTAGCGCCCATACTCGTACCCATTGTTCTTGTGGGATTGGTCATCAGTCTCTTGGCCGGTTCCCCCGTGCTTATCTTCCTCTTCGTCGCGGCGTTAGTATATTTAATCTATCGGCTCTGGCAGGCACGGCGCTAGGAGGCAGATATGTCTGAGCAAAAACGCACAAACGTTCATTTGGCGGGTTCGGGGCGCATCAGCGGCGGCTTCTATGATACAGTTACAGTCGCCGGCTCTGGACGGATCGAGGGCGACGTGGACGCCCATCTTATTAAAACAGCGGGCTCATGTCGCATGGACGGGGATGTGAAAACAAAAGAGCTGAAGACGGCCGGCTCGTGTCGGGTGGCCGGTGACGTAAAAGCTGAGCTGATGAAGACCGCCGGCTCGTGCGCTATCGAAGGGGACGTTCAAGCTGAAGAGATCAAAATTGCCGGGACGCAGACCGTTGAGGGCTCTCTAAGAGCCAAAGAGATCACCAGCGCGGGGTCGCTCAGAGTGAGCGAAGATGTCGAGGCCGAGAAATTTCTGTCGCGCGGAGGCTTCGAGATCGGCGGCCTGCTCTCGGCCGAAGAAGTCAAAATTGAGCTGGGCGGCGGAAAAGTGATGGAGGTCGGCGGGACGCGCATCGAAGTGCGGCAGCGTGGGCGGCCGTTTTGGGGCTGGCGGCGGGAGCCGCGCCGTGTCCAGATCCATGTGCAGCGAGGGCTCGAAGATCTGGGCGAGACGCTGGAAAGCGTCTTTGAAGATCTGGGCCGGTTGGGAGAAGAAGTGAGTCGCGCCGTCGGCGAGAGCTTGGGCTACAGTTGGGCGGGCCGAGGTGCAGGTTTTCTAGAAGTCGACTCGATCGAAGGTGACGAGATCTTTTTAGAGAGCACCAAGGCTCGTGTCGTGCGCGGTAAGAAGATCCAGATCGGCGAGGGCTGCGAGATCGAAAGTGTCGAGTATTCGGAGAGCTTAGAAATTGCGCCGGGGGCGCAGGTGAAGGAGCAGAAGAGAGTATGACGACCAAGCGTGGCAGTCTCTCGATTGCGGGGGCAGGCAAAGCGACCGGCGGTATCTATGAGCGGGTCACGATCTCCGGGGCGGGCAGGGTTGACGGGGACATCGAAGCCGACTCTGTAGAGATCTCCGGCGCGGGGAAGATCGTCGGGAAGGTCAAAACCAACAGAGTAGAGTTGGCCGGGGCGTGTAAGATCGTCGGCGCTGTGACAGCGCAGAGATTCGACGCGGCTGGGGCATGGAAAGTCGGCGGCGATGTCCAGAGCGAGCAGTTCAAAGCTGCCGGAGCGGGCAGTGTTGAAGGCAACGTACAGGCGCAAGAGTTCTCCAATGCTGGGGCGATGAAGATCGCGAAAAATCTTCGGGCACAGCGAGCGAAGTTCGGTGGCGTCCTCAAAGCCGGCGGAGATGTCGAAGCCTCAGAGTTTCGCGGCAGCGGCGCTTTTCGCATCGAAGGGCTTTTAGCAGCCGATCAGTTGGAACTTGAGCTGAGTGAGCGTTCTTGGGCGCGGGAGATCGGCGGGGCGAAGATAGAAGTGCGCAAGAGAGAGTCGTTTTGGGGTTGGCTGGCGCGCTGGTGGGGGCGCCAGATCGTACTCTCTGCCGACGTGATCGAAGCGGACGAGATCTATCTCGAAGCGACACGGGCGAAGACCGTGCGGGGCAAGAGAGTGACGCTCGGGCCGGAGTGCCGGATCGAGCGGGTCGAGTACTCGGAGTCGGTGCAGATAGACCCCAAGAGCGTGGTCAAAGAGCAGGTGCGGCTTTAAGGGAGAAGGAGTGTGATAAAATATGAGGGCAGTTGCTTTGGGAGCCTTGATCGGACTCCTTCCTGCAGCAGCTGACTCATGTGATTTTATGGCAAGAATCGAAGATCGTTTCGAACGGACTCTGGCCATCAGCGGGCCAATGAAACTCATCGTGGAGACCGGAAGTGGGGATGTTCACGTTCGTCGTGGACCAGATGGCACCGTCTTGGTGCAGGGTCGCCTGTTCATCCATGCCCTCAACAGGCAGCAGGCGCGCGAGCTCGCCGAGAGGATCAAAGCCGATCCGCCTATCGTCCTCGCAGGTAACACCGTGAAGATTGGCGACCTGAGCAAATACCGAGAAGGCTCTGCCTGGTTCCTCGGTCCATCTATCTCTATGGACTTCGATATTCAGGTGCCCTATGAGACAGAAGTTGAATTGGATTCCGGCTCCGGCGATCAAGCCGTGAGCGGGATTCGCGGGCCGGTGCGCGCTGAGGCCGGCTCAGGAGACATCGAGATCGCGAACATAGAGCGCGAAGTCATTGTTGACACAGGGAGTGGCGATATAAAAGTCGCGGGCGCTGTGCAAGTGACGGCCCAGGCTGGCAGCGGCGATGTTGAGCTCAGCGAGATCGCGGGCGATGTGAAGATAGAAGTAGGTTCGGGAGATGTCACGCTCAAGGAGATCAGCGGAAGCGTTCATATCGACACAGGCAGCGGCAATATCCGAGTAGATTCGGGATTGGGTGCGGGCATTCGCTGGCGGCTTGAGACCAGTTCGGGTGACGTTCTGGTGAGCTTACCAGCAGAAGCTCGCTTTGCGCTCGCTGCGGAGACGAGTTCGGGGGAGATCGAGACCGATTTCCCATTGACGGTTACGGGCAAGCTGAGCAAGCGCACGCTGCGCGGCACTGTCGGCGAGAGCCCCAGCGCGGAGATCGAAGTTGAAACATCGAGCGGAGATATTCGCATTGAGAAGAGATGAGATGAAAGGAGTGATCCTCATGCTTCAAGACCAAGTAAAGATTATTGGCTCTATCTTTCTTCTTGCGATTCTCTCACTCGCACCGTCCAACCCGCTGGCCCAACCCGCGGGCGGCACCCTGACCGTCGCCTCAGACAGATGGCTGAATTCACTCAACCCGCTCTCTGAAGAGCCGGCAGCAATAGAGCTGATGCCGCTCTTCTTGAGCACGCTCTTAGCAGTCAATCCGCTCAACGCCCAGATCGAACCGAGCTTAGCAGAGCGATTGCCACAGCTCTCCCCCGACGGCAAATCGTTCACGCTCCCCCTGCGGACCGTAAGATTCTCCGACGGCACACCCTTCACCGCCGACGACGTGCTCTTCACCTTCAATGACGTCCTGTTCAATACCCGCGTGCGCACCCGAACGCTAGAGATGCTGCGTGAATTCTTCAGAGTCGGCGGCCAACCCCTCTTGCAACGAGTGGAGCGCGTGGACGAGCGCACGGTGCGCTTCCTCCTCAATGCGCCCCTGCCTACGTCCTTCTTGGTGCTCTTGGCGCAAATCCCCATCTTGCCCAAGCACAAACTGGAGAAGAGAGACGTCACCCGCGCCTGGGGCGTGGGCACCAGACCAGAAGAGATCGTCGGTCTGGGCCCCTTCAAGGTGAGCGAGTTTGCCAGAAACAGAGTGGCCTTCACGCGCAATGATCTCTATGGGAAGCGCGATGCCCAAGGGAACCCGCTGCCCCGGCTGGGCCGCATTGTTTGGCTGGGCGAGCAACGTGAGCTTCCCAAGCAGTTCCAGGAGGGCAAGATTGATCTCTTTGTGCCCCGGGCCGAGGAGGCCCAGTCCTTGCCTGCTCCAGCAAAGCTCATCTTGGGAGGCCCGCAAAAAGTGCTCATCTCCTTGTATGTCAACCAAGATGTAACGGATGCCGAGAAGCGCGCTATCTTTCGCGACGTGCGCTTCCGCCAAGCCCTAGTTCACGCCACTGACCACACCGCTTTTGTGCAGAAATACCCCGGCGGGTTGGCCACGCCACGTGAAAGCCTTCTACACCCCCTCTCACCGTTCTACGATAAGACCAGTTTGAGAGGCTATCCCTTTGATTTAGCGAAGGCCGCTGCCCTCTTCGATCAAGTGGGCTTGAAGGACGCCGATGGCGACGGCTGGCGCGACCTGCCCAACAAGAAGCCCTTTAAGTTCACCTTCTTGCTCCATCGTGACGATCCCGTGCGCATTGAAGTCGCAAAGATCTATCAAGCGAACTTGGCTAAGGTGAACCTCAAAGTTGAGGTAGAGACTACAAGCGTGGGCGACTGGCGCGGGCGCCTCGGGGCCAAGCCGCCACGCTATGAGATGGCTTTGGTCGGCAACAACCTGGAGATCTTCGAGTACTGGCTCGTCCTACAACTAGTAGGGATTCTCGAGGAAACAGGGAAGACGGAGGAGATTGATCAAATCTTGCGGCAACTGCCCATGGCGCCGGACGCGCTGGCGCTCTTCGCCCGCTTGCAGAAGCTCTTGTCTGAAGACGTTCCGGTGCTGCCGCTTTACAGTCCGCAGTATCTTGTTGCGGTGCAACCAAGTGTGAAGAACGCTGAAGCGATCAACGCTTACGGCTATGTGCGCTTTCTGGAACTCTTGAGCAAGGAGTGATGAATACCGTCAATCGCCGGCAGCCAACAGGGATGCTGGGCTTTTCTGTCATCTGGTTCGGCCAGCTCGTCTCGCTGACGGGCTCGGGGATGACTGTCTTTGCCCTGACGCTATGGGCCTGGCAGGCGACGGGATCGGCGACAGCTTTAGCTCTGATGAGCTTCTTCTTCATGGGGCCCACAGTGCTCATGAGCCCCATCGCCGGGGCATTGGTAGACCGTTTAAGCCGCAAGTTTGTGATGGTGCTCACGGATGCCGTCAGCGGCCTAGCCACCCTCGCGGTCTTGCTGCTCTATCAGTCTGGAGCGCTACAAATATGGCATCTCTATCTGGTTGCAGCGGTCGTCGGGGCTTTTCAGGCCTTTCAGTGGCCTGCGTACTCGGCGACGATCAGCGTGATGGTAGATAAAAAGCACTACGGGCGCGCCAACGGCATGATGTCTCTGGCAGAGTCTGGGTCAGCCATCGCCGCGCCGATCCTGGCGGGCTTTCTCATCGGCCCCATCGGCATCGTCGGCGTGATGACGATTGACTTGATCACATTTCTCTTCGCCATCGGGGCACTCGCGGCCGTGCACATCCCTCAACCGCTCAAGAGCACTGCCGACACCGACACACGGAAAAGTTCGCTCTGGCAGGAGTCGCTCTACGGGTTCAGATATATCTTGCAGCGCCCCAGCTTGTTGGGGTTGCAATTGACGCTGATGGCGAGCAATCTTTTATCAGCATTCGCCTACGGGGTCATGAGCCCGATGATCTTGGCGCGCACGGACAACAGTGCCCAGATCTTGGGAACGGTGCTCTCGATCAGCGGCATCGGCGGAGTCGTCGGAGGAGTAGCGATGAGCCTGTGGGGAGGGCCCAAACGCAGAGTGCATGGCTTGCTTGGAGGCTTGGCATTAGAGAGTCTGTTGGGAACTTTACTGTTGGGTGTAGGGCGTTCGCTGCCCGTATGGGCAGTCGGGGCATTCTTCACGGCGTTTTTTATGCCGATTATCAACGGCTCTAATCAGGCGATCTGGCAGAGTAAAGTCGCACCCGATGTGCAGGGGCGGGTCTTCGCCGTGCGGAGGTTGATCGCGCAAGTGACATCGCCGTTGGGGCTTCTGATCGCCGGGCCGTTGGCGGATTTCGTCTTCGAGCCGGCGATGCGCACTGATAACATGCTGAGCGATCTCTTCGGCGGACTGATAGGCGCTGGGCCGGGATCGGGGATGGCGTTGATGTTCGTGTTTGCCGGAGTGCTAGGCGTTGCTGTAAGTCTGAGCGGTTATCTCTTCAGGGCTGTGCGCGACGCTGAGAGTATTCTGCCCGATCACGATACGCTCGTTCCAGAGAAAGGGGTTCACTGATGGCGGCCGAAACCGTGCTGCAAGTAACAAACCTCACAAAAGTCTATCGCAGTCGTCGTCGTGGCGAGACCGTCGCCGTAGATAACGTCTCTTTCAGCGTGCGTCGGAACGAAGTCGTCGGCTTGCTCGGCCCTAACGGTGCGGGCAAGACGACGACGATTAAATCTATCTGTACCATCTTGCGCCCCACTTCCGGCAAAATTTGGATTGACGGAGCCGACGCCATCCGAAACCCGCGTGCGGCGCTCGAAAAAGTAACGGGGGTGCTAGAGGGCAATCGCAATATCTACTGGCGTCTCAATGTTCGCGACAATCTAGAGTTCTTCGCCGGATTGCAAGGGCAGTCGTTGCGCTCAGTCAGGTCTTATATTGACGAACTGATTGAGATGTTCAATCTCCAAGGGAAAGTCAAAGAGCAAGCGCGCACGCTCTCACGCGGGATGCAACAGAAGCTCGCCGTCGCGTGTGCTCTAGTTAAGCGCACGCCCATTCTCTTATTGGACGAGCCGACGTTGGGACTCGATGTCGAGACGAGCTATGAGCTGCGCTGGATCCTCAAGCGCATGGCCCAAGAAGGCCAGCGCACGATTCTCTTGTCTAGTCACGACATGAACGTCGTCCAAGACATCTGCGAGAGAGTGATTATCATCAATCACGGGAAGATCGTCGTGGATGACAAAATAGAGAATCTGAAAAAGCTCTTCACAGCGAGCGCCTATCGCTTCGAGATCGAAGGACATCTCAGCAGTCATCAGGAACGGCAACTCAAAGAGCGATTCGACTTGCTCCAAATCTCGACCAACGGGAACCGTACCGTGATCGAAGCCGAGCTGCTTGACAGCCAGCGTGTCTACGAGATCATTGACGTTTTGAAGGGCAATGGCTGTCAGCTTGAGTCGGTCGGCAAGCAGTATCCCAACTTAGAAGAGATCTTTCTCAAGATCGTGAAGGGGGAGAAGAAGTGAGCTTATTTTCGCGCTGTGACGGTGCGCGGCAGGATCATACGTTGATTGCGATGATAGGAGCGGGCTTGACCTCGACATCTCCGGCGGGTTCTGTAGGGATGAGGTCGCCAGTTTGGAGGAGGGTCTCAACATGACATTGCACAGCTTCTTGGATATTCTGCAAGGCTTCTTCATAAGTATAGCCCCAGCTATGGCAGCCCTTCAGCGCTGGGCAGTAAGCGTGATAGACGTCCTCGTCGGGTTCGATCACGACGCGAAAGATATAGGATCGCTTCGGTTTCTTCAGAACGTTTGCGCGCTTCATGGCAACTTTCATGATACCTAAAACAAAGACTCTCTCGCAAGGAGGCCCCATGAGACATCTCTATCTGCTCAAAGCGATGATGAAGAAAAACTTTCTCATCATCTGGCGCTATCCGTTCAATTTGATCTCCGGTATCTTCAGTATTTTTTTGATCTTTCTCGTCATCTTCTACGGCGCTAGATTCATCGCCGGAGGCAATCCCACTTTTGGGAATACCGAGGCCGGGATCATTATGGGATTTATTCTATGGACGTTTATCATTTTTGCGTTCTCCGATCTGACGTGGGATTTTATCAATGAAGCTCAACAGGGAACGCTGGAACAGCTCTATATGTCTCCCCTGGGCTTCGGCTGGGTGAGCATCAGCTATCTGCTCACCTTCTTGGCGATCAATCTCGCGATCACTTTCGGGCTCTTCTTCTTGATTATGACCGTGACGGGCAAATGGCTCCATTTAGATCTTCTCAGCCTCATACCGTTGATGTTGCTCACGGTCTGGGGAGTGTACGGGTTTGGCTTTGCCATGGGCGGCTTGGCTCTAGTCTTCAAGCAAGTTCAAGCAGCGTTTCAGGTCTTTCAGTTCGTCTGGTTGCTCTTCGTCTTGGCGCCGACGGTCATGGAGACGATGCCCTGGGTGAAATTTCTGCCCGTGACTTGGGGAGTAGAGCTGATCGGACGAGTGCTCATTGGAGGTCAATCGCTCTATACCATGCCTGCAACGGACATTGGGCTCTTGGCAGCCACCTCAGCGTCCTACTTCGTCTTGGGCTATGTGGGCTTCAAATACCTAGAGACCATAGCGCGTGACAAAGGACTTCTGGGACATTATTAAACGGGTTGACAAACTCCGTTCGCACGGCTATTCTTTAGATATGCTGCGTTTACCCCCGTTTGAGTATCATGCGCCGACGACGTTGGGGCAAGCTCTGAAGATACTAGCCGAGAGCGGCTCCGCAGCGATGATCGTCGCCGGAGGCACAGATATCTACCCCAAGATGAAGCGTCGCCAGTTTCAACCGAAGGCGCTCATCAGTTTGCGAGATATTAAGAGATTAGTGGGCATCCAAGGCAGCAAGAAGAAGGGCTTTGTCATCAAATCGTCCACGACGCTCACCGAAGTCGCCCAGCACTCCGTGCTGCAAAAAGCCTATCCCGGCCTCACGCAGGCCGTCGGTCTCATCTCCACGCCCATCCTGAGAAATATGGGTACTCTTGGGGGCAATCTCTGTCTAGACACTCGTTGTAATTATTACGATCAGACGCATCACTGGCGCAGATCTGTTGACTGGTGCATGAAAGCTCCGGGACCCGCGGGGGTCGTGCTTGACCCGTCGGAGGCCCCCAAAGAGCCAGTGCCCTGTCGGGTGGCGCCGGGGGGAAGTCGCTGCTGGGCGGTCTCCAGTAGCGATAGCGCACCGATGCTCATCGCGCTCGGCGCGAAGATCGTCTTAGCCGGCCCCCAAGGCGAGCGCGCACTCTCGCTCAAAGACTTCTATCGCGACGACGGCATCAAATATATCACTAAAAACCCGGACGAGATTCTGACGGAGATTCACATCCCGCTGGCAGACGGTCTGAAAAGTGCTTATCTTAAGTTGCGCCGTCGCGGATCTTTTGACTTCCCGGTCTTGGGAGTCGCCGTCGCTCTCAAGCAATCCGAAGACGGGACGGTGACCGAGTGCAAGATCGTGCTGGGGGGGATCGCTTCGTATCCGGTGGAGTTCCCCGAAGCCGAAAAGCTCTTAATGGGGCAAAGACTGACCGAAGAACTCATCGAGCAAGTCGCGCAGGCGGTCTTCGGCCCGGCACGCCCGATGGACAATACAGATTTGCATCTATACTACCGCAAACGCATGGCTCCCGTCTATGTCAAGCGCGCGCTGAAGGCGCTTGCTTCTGTCTAATCTGGAAATTTATGCGAAAAGTCCTCTGGTTGTTAGTAGGGGCGAACCTCGTGTTCGCCCAAGGGCAGATGGGAACGCTGAAGATGGCGTTCGCGCCCGCCCAGATCGTCGCCAATTGCGAACGCGAATCGCTCCAGAGCGTGATAGAGCGCGCGCCGCCGGGAGCGGTGATCACACTGTTAGAGGGCCTCTGCCAAGAGAACTTGGTCATCACCAAAGAACTGACTCTGCGAGGGCAGAGCGCCGAGCGCAGCATCTTGCGTGGGGCTAGGCCGGGTCTTCCCGTGATCTTCATCCAGAGCGAGCAGCCCATCGTCGTCACTATCGAAGGGCTGACGCTCGCCGATGCTCCAAAGTTTTCTAATGATCCCCGACACGGAAAAGAGTGCGCCGTCTTCTATCCCGAATTGATTTGCCCTTCGGGTCTGCAAGTGCGCGGAAAGGCCCAAGCACAGTTGCGCGAGGCGCGCGTCTTGCGCAACCCATGGGTGGGCGTTTATGTGCTCGATACGGCGCAAGCAACGGTGCAACAAACAGAGATAAGCGAAAACGGTTGGGGTGTCTACGTATCCCCGCAAGCGATAGCGCGATTAGAGAAGAGCAGCGTTGTACGCCAGCGCGAGAACGGCCTAGAGATCTGGGGCGCAGCTGAAGTCCAAGGGAGCACTATTAGCAGCAATGGGCGCGCGGGCGTCGAGGTCTTCGGCGAGACCAAACTCTTAGAGAACGCGATCTTGGCAAACAGACAAGCGGGCGTCTTGCTCTCGGGGAACGCGCAAGCTGAGCTGGTGAGAAACACTCTGACGGAGAACAGTTGGGGCATCGCCGCGCGCCTGCGCCAGTGCGGGTATCTCTCGGATGACTTTCGCGGCTCGGTGCGCCTAGAGGAGAACCGTTTCGCAAACAATCGTCTGGGGGATCTCTGCTTGCCGTAGCGCTCTCTCTATGATCCCGCCGCCCCAGACGCGCTCACCGTCATAAAAGACCGCGAGCTGACCGGGGGTCACCGCCCGTTGTGGCTGCGCAAAACGCCCGCACACGCGCCCGTCTTCAAGTAATTCTAAAGTCGCCGGCACGCGCGGACTGCGATAGCGAATCTTGACTTCGGCTGATCTTATAACCTCTTCCCCAGCCCCTCCCCGACCCTCACCCCGTCCCTCTCCCTTCAAGGGAGAGGGTGCAGGGTGAGGGTCCCCCTTCCCGCGCCGGGAAGAGGGCCAGGGGGTTAGGTCTACAGGGTAGACCCAGTGAACGTCTCCGACGATCAGCCCTGGCGAGAGCAACGCGCTCTCGCTCCCGACGATCAGGCGATTCTTCTCGTAGTCAAAGCCGACGACATAGAAAGGCTCGCCTAAAGCGATGCCCAACCCCTTGCGCTGGCCAATCGTATAGAAAGCGAGACCTTCGTGAGAACCCACAACGCGTCCATCGCTTGTTACAATCTCGCCGGGGCGCGTGGCACCATCGAGCCTCTGCTTCAGATAAGCCCGATAGTTTCCACCGGGAATGAAACATAAGTCCATACTCTCCGGCTTGCGGGCCGAAACCAAACGATTCTCTTGGGCGATCTTCCAGACTTCGCTCTTTAAGAGATGGCCCACGGGGAAGAGGATCTTTCTCAGTTGAGCCTGTCCCAGCCCATAGAGAAAATAAGATTGATCTTTGAGGGGATCGCGTCCCGTCAAGAGATAATAAATCCCGTTGTGCTCTGCGATCCGCGCATGGTGCCCGGTGGCTAAGAGATCGCAGCCCCAGCGTTCGGCCAGCTCCAGCATGACGGGAAATCGCACCAGACGATTGCAGCGCCCGCAGGGGCTGGGGGTCTGGCCCAGATGGTGCTCGCTCAGAAAAGACTGGATCACGCGCTCGTGAAACACTCGCCCTGCATCTACAAAATGATGCGCGATGCCCAATTGCTCCGCGACCGCGCGCACCTCGAGCGAGCAGCACTCGTTATAGGGCTCTTGGCGATCTTCGTAGGACCATAAATTGAGCGTGACTCCGATCACGTCATAGCCTTGCTCTTTGAGCAAGAACGCCGTGACGGAGCTGTCCACGCCGCCGCTCATCCCGACCAAGACGCGCTTCATATATATTTATATTCTCAGTATTTTAGCAACTCTTTCGCGCATTTGCCTTTGGGGCAACAAGTGATTATGATTAAAATCAGGGTTAGAACTATGAGCGCGCGCTGTCCACCTGCTGAGGGGCTCATTGCTACGGCGATTTACTATCTGCGCCAGCACGATCGCAAGCTGGGCGAAGAGAGCTTGCAGTATTTTGAGCTGCCCCAGAACCAGGGGTATCAGATTCAAAGCCAGTTGGTCTTGCAGTGGCCCTTGGCTCATACGCAGCGCCTCAAGCTGGAGATGGAGCCGGATTGGCGCTATCGCGCTCTGCGCATCGAACTCGAAACAGAGGGTCACTTAGCGCTCGCGCGCTATCAGATCAGCGGAGGACAACTGCGAGGCCGGGTAGAAGCGCAGGGACGTAAAAATGGAGAATCCACTCTCTCTTGGCAAGTAAGCTCTATTCTGGATTCTCCAGCAGCGCTCTTCGCCTTGGCGTGCTGTCGCCATCTGAATCTAAAAGTGGGCGAACGACAGGAGATCGCTCTGATCCGTCTGCCGCTGCCGTCGTTCGAGCCGCAACGACACCCCGCACAGTGCGCATATTTACAGGATAATCTCTGCTCATTAGCCATCGGCAGCTTCCCTGCATCGGAGTATCTGATAGAGTCACGCGGCGGGGCTAGAGTGCGCCTCTGGGTGGACGAACTGGGGATTCCGCTCCAGATCGAGCGCCTTGAAGACAAAGCCCCCGTAGAGTTCACGCTCACGCGCTATCGGCAGTTCCGTTTTTGAGCTTTACCCCAGCATCACCAGCGCTGTCATCCCCGCTACGCTCAGCAGCGCGACTCCGTCGCGCCAAGTGAACTTGGGCTGATAGAGCCGCGTGCGCGGCGCGTTGGGATCATAACAGCGCGCGGCCATCGCCTCGGCGAGCGCTTCGGCTCGCCGCAGGGTGTTTCTCAGCAGAGGCACGAGCAGGGCCACCAGCTTGCGCGCGCGCTCGGCTATGCTCCCCTCGAAAGGATCAATCCCGCGGGCGCGCATAGCTTTTAATATGGCGTCGGCTTCGTCTAAGATCAACGGAACAAAACGCAACGAGACGGTGAACATCAGCGAGAGACCCCGCACCGGAACCCGCAAGCGCGCGAAGGGAACTAAAACTCCCTCCAGCCCATCGGCCAACTGAAGCGCCGATGTTGTAACGCCTAAGAGCGCGCTCAAGAGTCCTAAATAGATCAATCTTACAGAAAGACTTAGGGCTACGCGCAGCCCCTCATCGGATATTTTCAAGAAGCCCCATTCCCAGATGGGAGTGCCGGGCGCGCCGAAGAGCTGCAGTGTGGCGCTGAGCGCAATCAAGAACGCCAGGGCCTGAACGGCGCGCGCCAATGGCCAAAAGCCGATTCTGCCTGCACGAATAGCCAGTAAAAGATAACCAGCAAAGAAGAGATAATGCCACAGACTCTCCAAAAAGAAGACCGTGACCCCTAAAATTATGGCCGAGAAGATCTTGGTGCGCGGGTCGAGCCGGTGCAGAAAAGAATCTCCGGGCTGGTAGCGACCGGCGAGCTTGCGCAGAGGCATTGCCAATATCTAATGCGCTTCTGCGGGCGCTCCCGACGTGACGAGAGCTTTCACGATCTCCATCTTTTCCAGCATGGCCCGCTCGCCCTCTTGAATGGGGAACTCCAGCTCTCTCAGTTGGTTCATGCGCATGCGCTCCACAGCGGGACGCACTATAACCAGACGGTCTCCCAAACGTTCGCGCATCATCTGGAGTTTCAAGCGCGTGAGTTCTCGTGAGATGATCGTCTGAGATTGAATCATCACTTCGATGCTGGTGCTGACGTGCGGGTTTACGCTCGCACCTACGTCCACGGCGATCACCACGTCCGCGCCCAGCGCCACGGCGGCATCTACGGGAATTTTATTGACTAAGCCGCCGTCTACTAAGAAGCGGCCTTCGTGATGCACCGGTGGATTGATACCCGGAAAGGCCATGCTCGCCGCGACGGCTCGATAGATCTTCCCGGAGCGCAGGACGATCTCTTCACCTGTGTCGACATCGCAGGCGATGACGGCGCAGGGAAGAGCAAGATCTTCGAAGTTGCGCTCCCCCGTGAACAATTTCAAGAACTGATATAACTGTTTCAGGCGCTCCGGCTCGTGGGAGCGCCAGTCGGCCCTCTTGAAGAGATATTCGGAGGCCGTCTGTCCCGCAAAGCTTTCGATGCCGCGCAGCGTCGTGTCAGGAATCCCCAAGAGGCGATTCACGTCCAGATGTTGCATGATCCGTTGGAATTTCAGCAGATCAACCCCGCAAGCATACGCAGCCCCGATGGCAGATCCCATAGACGTCCCAGCGATCATATCTATAGGAATCTGATGGGCCAGCAGCGTGCGGATCACGCCGATATGGGCATAGCCGCGCGCACCGCCTCCTCCTAGCACCAAACCAACCATTGGTCTCATCGTTAACACTCCAAAATGAAAAACCCTCGGTGCATTATAGCGCACCGAGGGTGATCTGCAAGTGCTCTCGCACTCTTTAGTATTCGGGCATCGGCGGCGTGGGAGTCTTGTCCTCGCCGATCTGCTTCGTTGCCACCAGCGCGCCGGTCGTCAAGAAGAGCCCCGCGACGCTGACGGCATTCAAGACGGCCGACTTCGTGACTTTAGTGGGATCCAAAATCCCGGCCTTCATCATGTCCACGTACTCCCCGGCCACCACGTCGTACCCCATGTTGCCTTCTAGGGACTTGACTTTCTCCACGACGATCGTCCCCTCGACGCCGGCATTCTCGGCCAACTGCTTGGTCGGAGATTCCAGAGCTTTCTTCAGGAGCTTGACGCCCAACTGTTGATCGGAATCATCGAGCTTGAGGCTGTCGAGGCTCTTGGCCGCGCGCAGCAGCGCCACGCCGCCGCCGGGGAGAATACCCTCAGCGACTGCAGACTTGGTCGCTTCGAGCGCGTCTTCCATGCGATGCTTCTTCTCGTCCATCTCGGCCTCGGTGGCCGCGCCGACTTTAATAATGGCCACGCCGCCGGCGAGCTTGGCGATGCGCTCTTGCAGTTTCTCGCGATCATAGTCCGAATCGGTGTTCTCCATCTGCTTGCGCAGCTGCTCGATGCGCGCTTCGATATCTTTCTTCTTGCCCTTGCCTCCGATAATAGTCGTGTTGTCGTCGTCGATCACCACTTTTTCGGCCTTGCCCAGCATATCGAGCGTCGCCTGCTCCAAGTTCATCCCTACTTCTTTAGAGACGACCTGTCCCCCGGTGAGAATGGCGATATCTTGGAGCATGGCCTTGCGGCGGTCGCCGAAGCCCGGAGCTTTTACGGCGCAGCTCGATAATGTGCCGCGCAGCTTGTTGATAACCAAAGTGGTCAATGCCTCGCCTTCGATATCGTCGGCGATCACTAATAAGGGCTTGCCGGACTGGGCGACCTTCTCGAGAAGGGGGACGAGATCGCGGGCCTTCTTCACTTCGTGGTCGGTGATCAGAATGAGCGGCTCTTTCAGCTCGGCTTCCATCTTCTCGGCGTTTGTCACAAAATACGGAGAAGTGTAACCGCGATCAAACTGCATCCCCTCGACGATCTCAAAGTGGGTCTCAATCGTGTCCGACTCTTCGACGGTGATGACGCCGTCCTCGCCTACTTTCTCCATCGCGTCGGCAATGATGCGCCCGATCTCTTCATCCTTAGCGGAGTTGGTGGCGACGCGGGCCATCTCGTCTTTGCTCTTGAGCTCTTTGCTCATCTTCTGCAGCTCTTCGATGACGCGATCGCGCGCGACTTCTAAGCCTTTCTTCAGCTGCACGGGGTTCGCACCCGCGGTCACATTCTTGAGCCCTTCTTTGATGAGCGCATGAGCCAGAACCGTTGCTGTTGTGGTGCCGTCGCCCGCTTCGTCGTTGGTCTCTTTGGCGACTTGCTTCACCAGCTGCGCGCCCAGATTCTCAAACTCGTCGGCGTACTCTTGCTCTTCGGCGATCGCCGCCCCGTCGTCCACGACCTTGGGCGAGCCGAACTCCTTCCCCAGAATAACACAGCGTCCCTTGGGGCCTAGCGTGATGCGCACCGCGTCGGTGAGTTTTTGCACGCCTGCGAGCAATTTCTCCCGCGCGTGCTCTTCGAAGACGACCTCTTTGAATTTCTTAGCCATAGTCTTCCTCCTCTACAGTTTCTTACTTCTTATTCGACTGTCGCCAGGATCTCTTTGCTCTTCACAATGAAGAACTCTTCGTCCTCTAAGCGAACCTTTGTTCCTGCCAGGGCCGAGATCAGCACTCTGTCGCCCTTTCGGACTCTGATCTTCTCACTGTCCGACCCGACCTCAACGACCTCCGCGCGGATGAAGTCCATATCTTTCTTGGCTTCATCCGGCAGGATGATCCCCCCCTCCTCCGACTCTTCGTAGCGTCGGACGAGGACGCGACTGCCCAAAGGCTTGAGTTTGAGCCTTTTCATAAAGAACCTCCTTCTTGTGATAATATCTATTGGAAGCGGGATTTGCCGATAATCATGATTTAGCACTCAAGCAAACCCTCTGCTAAAGTAGTTTTATTTTAGCGAGCGAGCGCGAAGTTGTCAAGTCTTCCCGCAGCGAAGGGACAGCCGGGCTTGGGATCGGCTTCTTGGGCCCACAGAATAGACTTCATGCCCGCAGGGAAGACGCATCTGAGAATCGAGCTGATCACGCTGCCCCTCTGGGCCGCGCTCTTCTATCTTTTTGTAGACGCCTCTTGGTTATCTATAGTCCTCTTCGGCGGTGCCTATCTCTTCTCCAGTCTGCTTCTGAGTCCTGATCTTGATCTGCGCCACAATGCCGCGCGGCGGCGCTGGGGCCTCTTGGGCTTCGTTTGGCTGCCGTATACTAAAATCTTTAAGCATCGTGGCGTCAGCCACAGTCTGCTCTTGGGCACGCTTACGCGCCTGGGTTACTTGGCGTTGCTGGCCGTGATAGCGGCGCTGGCCCTGAGCTACTTTAACGTCTGGACTATATCTGTGACGCAACTGCCTTGGACGAAGCTCGATCTGTGGCTGGCGGGAATTTTATTAGCCGGGCTTTGGCTTCCCAATATCCTCCATGCGCTCGTGGACCGTTTAGATAGCCTCATTCCCTGGCGACGACGGCGCTATCGCTATCGTTAGATGTGTTCTTGACGGTAGCGCTTTCACTCTCTAAAATGAGGGTCAAGCGAAGCTTGTGCGCCCGTGCGCTATCAGAAAGTGCTGCCCTATTTTGAGCGTGGGCGTATGGTCGTCCACGCGCCGGACAACAGCAAGCCGCTCGAACTACGAGGGTTGGATTTTTGCATGGTGATGCATTAGAATACCAATGGGGAAGAAGAAGCGCGACCTGAAAGCCATTCAAAGCTGGCAGGAACGAGTTGAAGAGCATCGCGATAAGATTGAAGCAGAGTTGAAGCGATCACGTCCACGCTGGGCGCTGATTGAGTTCTGGCAGAAGCAAATCCTTACGTGGCAGAGGCAGATCGAACAGCGCCAAAGGAGACTGAAGCGATGAAGGCAGCACCTGCGAAGAAGAGGCCAAATGTGGCAGATCTACAAAAAGCCTTAGACGTATTCTATGCCGAACTCAATGAGGAACACTCTAAGGTGCAGGAACTCTATCATAAGCTAAAACAGGTACAACTGTGTGCAGAAGCCTACGATCAAGCCTGGGCCGATTTGTATGTTTCGCTCACCGTGTTAGAGACTAAGGCTCGCACCTTGCAGGAGATATTGGATGAGCTGAGCGAGCAAGCGGATGACGAAGAAGGCTAGTGGGTAACTGCGCGGGCTGGATTTCTGCGTGCTGATGCATTGACTGGGAGTTATGTAAGCCGGGCAAGAAAAACGAGACCTCAATATGGTTACGCTACGAGTGCTCATTAGCTGTAGTTTGCTACTCCTCATTGAAGTTTGCGCCAAGAACAGTGATGCCGCACCAAGCAATCTCAACCCAAGTCAAGGCTTCTCAGTTGTCGCCGTCGCTTCAAGCCAGAACGCGATTAATGCGGAGGATGGAATGCACACAGCCCAAATCATCGAACTCAGAGAGGATACATACGAAGGACGGTACTACACACTAACCAATGAAGGAACGCTTGCACGCCGAAGAGGGCGCTTTATTGCTGATGTTGGCACAATGTTGGTTCCTGAGAATCACCGTGATTTGGCAACGCGCATGATCGAGTTGTCCATCACTCGCATCCGCGCTACAGGAGATAACCCTCTCGAGCCAATCTTCTGGCTTGGGGGAGGTCCCGGCCAATCCAATATGAAGACTTTCAAATACGATTATTTCATCTCGCGCCATGATCATGTGATGGTGGGCTATCGCGGTGTGGATGGCTCTGTATCTCTGGACTGCCCCGAAGTCGCTCGTGTGCTCAAAAGTGTGAAAGACGTGCTGACCGATGCAAGCCTGGCAAAAGTAGGTGATGCTTATGCAGCCTGCGCAGCCCGTCTCCAACAAGAGGGCGTGGACATCAATGGCTATACCGCCCTGGAAGTTGTAGACGACATAGAAGATGCCAGGGAAGCACTAGGATACGAGAAGATTGACATTATTGCTGAGAGCTATGGCACTCGTGTCGCTTATCTTTATGCCCTGAAATATCCCCAGAGCGTCCATCGTATGGTCCTCATCGGTGCGAACCCGCCGGGACGCATGGTTTGGGACCCCTATCAAGCTGATGCGCTGCTCAAGCGATATGGAGAGCTCTGGACCCAAGACGCTGCTGCCAGCGCACGATGTCCCGATTTAGTAGAAGCCATTCGCCGGGTAAATCAGAATATGCCACGCCGCTGGCTGTTCTTTCCCATCCATCCGGGCAACGTGAGAGCGGCAGCCTTCGCTGCTCTGATCGGCAACCGCGAATCAGCCGCGCTTGTTTTCGACACCTACTGCGCCGCAGCGAACGAAGACCCAAGCGGCTTGTGGCTTACGTCGTTTCTGTCTAAGTACATTTTCCCTAGCATCGTAAATTGGGGTGATAACGCTTCCAAGGCAGCCAGTGCTGATTATGACCCTTCGCGCGACTACGCCAGAGAAATGGTTCCGCCGAACGCTATCATGGGGGCACCTTTAGGGCGCTTTCTTTGGGCTCCCGCAGCACGCTGGCCTATTCAACCTATACCCCAAGAGTATCGTCAGCCACAGTCCTCTGCTGTCGAAACCCTTATTTTGAGTGGGAATCTCGACTTTTCTACTCCTGCAGAAAATGCTACAAACGATTTGTTACCCCACCTGAGCAAGGGTCGTCAGATCATTATGAAAGAAATGGGGTATGTCGGAGACATCTGGCGCTTGCAACCGCAGGCAACCCATCGTGTTGTGACAAGCTTCTTAGATACAGGCATCGCTGATGATTCACTGGTCACGTATCAACCGATGGACTTCCGTGTGCAAAGAGGTTTCCCGCTGCTGGCTAAGCTTATTGTAGCCGGTGTTTCTATCGGGACAGTTCTCCTTGGGCTCCTGGTACTGTGGCTGATCAATACGATTCTGTAGACTAAAACTTGCTTGAGTGTCGTCACTGCGACTCTCCCAAGACCGGAAAGTCAAACGACCTGCGCCGACGCAGCTTCAGATAAAGGCTTTTGAGTCCCCCAGCGGGCAGCTGAAGATCAGCCCGCGTAGGGGTGAAAACGCACCTGAAAAGCGAAGCTCACCGCCAAGAGTACCACTGGATACAAACATCGGGAGAATGATGAGCGAGTCCTTTCTTATTCGCTAATTCGTCCTCTATCCGTAACCGGAGGCAGCAAGGAGTTCGACTGGCTCTGGACGGTCAGCGATCTGGGAATCTGGATTGGCTTCTACCTGATCGGTATGCTAATCTTAAGGGAAGGAGAGAAGCCATGAATATTTGGCCTGGAGTCGTCCTGCTTTTAGGCGTCCTGCTCGCTGGCACAGCCTTCGCTCTGTATGCCCTCTGGAGCGACCGCCACGCCCAACGCAAAGGGTAGCCTAGACTTGCCGGACGCCTTGACAACACACGCGCCCGTAGCTCAGCGGATGAGAGCGTCGGCCTCCGGAGCCGAAGGTCGCTGGTTCAAGTCCAGCCGGGCGTACCAAACTGCTCACAGCGTTGGTTACTACTTTTGATGAATACAAGAGACGACTTCGCTCTCAGCTGCCCCATCCCCATCTCCGAATATCCCCGAATTTTGCTGGCTCACGGAGGTGGGGGCAAACTGATGCACCAGCTGATCGAAAAGATCTTCGCTGCTGCTTTTCAGAACCCCTATCTGCATCAACGCCACGACGGTGCGGCGCTCACTCTACACGCTCTCCCTGGCAGAGAGAGGGATGGGGTGAGGATGGCCTTCACCACGGACTCCTATGTCGTGCGACCGCTCTTCTTCCCCGGCGGCGATATTGGGAAACTCGCTATCTACGGTACGGTCAACGATCTAGCCATGTGCGGCGCGCGCCCGCGCTTCTTGAGCGCCGGCTTTATCTTGGAAGAGGGGCTTCCTATGGAAACCCTCTGGCGCGTCGTCCAATCTATGAAGCACGCTGCTGAAGCTGCCGGAGTTCAGATCGTCACCGGAGACACGAAAATCGTAGATAAGGGCAAGGGCGACGGGATCTTTATTAACACCGCGGGCATCGGGATCATCGAGCACGATCTCTCTATCGCTCCCCAGAGCATCCGCCCCGGCGATGGCGTTCTGCTCAACGGAGATCTGGGGCGACACGGAATCGCTGTTATGGCCGTGCGCGAAGGGCTCTCTTTTGAGAGCCAGATCGAGAGCGACTGCGCCCCGCTGGCCCCTATAGTCAAGCGATTGCTGGAAGAGAAAATAGAGATTCGCTGTTTGAGAGACTTGACGCGCGGTGGGCTGGCCAGCGCCCTCAACGAGATCGCACAAACGGCACATCTAAATATCTCTATAGACTCGAATGCCATTCCCATTCGAGAGGACGTGCAAGGCGCGTGCGAGATCCTGGGGCTCGATCCCCTCTATGTCGCCAATGAAGGACGCTTTGTGGCATTCGTCGCACCCGATGATCTCCAGCGAGCGCTCGAAATTCTCAAGGCTCACTTTCCAGAGAAGAACGCTGCCCTTATCGGCCACGTCTCCAGCCGGCGAGATGGCTTAGTGACGCTCAAGAGCCGCATCGGTGTCCACAGAATCTTAGATATGCTCAGCGGCGAGCAGCTGCCGAGAATCTGTTAGACAAATACAACAAAGGAGGCTCTATGCCCTATATCGCTCCGCAAGATCGTCGTCCTCTTGATCCCTTGATCGATCAATTGGCTGAGCAGATCGTCCGACAAGCCAAAGCCCAAGGCTACGACGCGGCCTTCGCTGGTCTGCTCAACTATGTGTGCACGCGGCTGGCTTTGAAAGTTATCAAGCTGCAATTCGGCGCGCTGCGCTACTGGATCCTTGCGACGACCACGGGGGTTTTTAAGAATATCGCTGATGAATTCTATCGTCGGCTGGGCGCCCCTTACGAAGTGAAACAGATCGCGAAGAACGGCGACGTCGATCTTTATGCCGAGTTTGAGCAAACTCTTGGCAGACCTTCAGGATAGTTTTATGATATAGTCACCAAGATAGTCTTTGGGAGGAGATATGCTTGTCAAGCGGGTTTCCGTAGCAGAGGGCAAGAAAGACTTTTCTCAAAAAAGCTTGAGCATCTTACCATGAACATTGTCAATAGAAGATCGTCCGTGTGCGATGAGACGGCTTTTGGCAAAACTCCTCTCTCTGCCCCAAGTTCCACAAGAGCCAATCGATCTCGAAACTGCGCCACGCTCGCCCCAGTCTGTTCAACTCACGCTGGAGCAGCTCAACTGCCCAGATCGTATGCGCGCGGATCTCGATCTCTTCTTCACTGCCCGCCAGCAACTCCTCACGGCGGTCAATCTTATGAGCGAGCGCTGGGCTATAGCGCAAAATCCCCAGATGTCGCAAGACCTGCGGGAGCTTATAATCTGCAAAGGCCGTCAGCTTCTCTATATCTCTAAATCGCCCCCAACGCTGCCCTCCAAATGCTCCATAGAGATCGGCACAAAAGATCTGCGCCCGTTTGTAGAAATAGACTCTCTCGCCCCGATATATTGCTTCATCGCGAAAGCTCGAAAAATTCTCGGCCAAGAGCTTCACCAAGCGCTCTGTCGAGCACTCGGCTTCTTCTACTAAGTTCACGGCTTGCCCGTGATACTGCGCTTGGAGCACGGCTCCAGCTTCTTGGAGCACAGCTACACGTTCTGTCAGCAGCGGGATCACGTTTTCACCCGATAGGATCTCCCGAAGCCGGTGCTCGCTCATCTGGGCGAGAAAGGCCGCTTCGAGAACGGTCGCGTCACGAGCAACGGCATCTTTGAGGGCAGAGGCCAGCGCTAGATAGCCGTTCAGCAATTCGCCCTCATAACGATACCGCCAGCGCGGCTCCGGCCAAAAGCAGAAATTCAGGGCGTCTAAAATAAAGAGATACTGCACCGTGCGCTCCGTTCCATCGAAAAAGTGATGTTGCGAGTCCCACAAAAGTCTCGGCTCTTGCCCCGCTAAAAGACGCGCTCCCGTGCCCAAGGCGTGCTCATCTAAAGAGACGCTGCTGTTCTGTGCGATCACCCGCCGGACGGACTCCCGAACTTCTTGCATAGCTTTAGATTATGCCCACAAAGGCTTGACTCGACAAAGCTCCCATCAATTCGTAGAATATGCGCAGAGAGGGAACTCAAAGTATGGACGATAAAATTGAGCCGGTGCAGTTAGCGATCGCCATCTTTCGGTCTTGCGTCTATGAGCTGGTGCTCTGCGAGACCGAGCTGGACTGGCAGGCCCTCCGTCGCTGGGAGTTTATTCTGAAGGGAGCCGACGTGCGCGACTACGCGATCACCCGGCGGTTTCAAGCCTTCGCCGAGGCGAAAAAGCGCCTGCGCAATCCCGAAAATGTCGCGGCGTATCTGCTCTATCGCCTCAGCCACGGCGGCGCGGACTCCGAAGAACAAGCCCTTGTAACCGAGAGAGGCCAAGCAGACCAACAAGGGCCGCACTGCATCGCTTGCGGGGGGCCTATGGATCTCTCTCGCCGCCAAAAGATGCTGGAGCGCATCGAGCAGGGCCTTCGACTCAAAGATATTAAAAACCCTCTCGATTGTGAGGACTTTATCCATACGCATCTCACTCAAGCGGAGATGGGCAAATTTATCGGTCACCAGGTCAGCTTTAGCTATCAAGAGCGTATTATAAGCGAGATTTTTGACGAACTGGCCGAGCAGAATGCGCGTTTGCAGTGAACTCTATCGAAAGTGCGGCAATAGCTGCTATACTAAGCGAAGGAGGCCGTTATGACGGAGCGCGATTGGTGGCGTGTGATCTTCGGAAGTCCCATCGGAGAATTCAGCTACGAAGAGCATCCCGCAGAGGAGACCCTGCGCGCTTATCTTGGGGGCAAGCTGGCGCGCACCAACGAGTTTAGCCTAACGATTCTAGAGCGCGGTAGGCTCACAGGCCGGGCAGAAGTGACGGCCCATCTGCTGACATGCGCTCGCTGTGCCCAGCTCGTCGCACGGTGGCGCACGGAAAGCCCGAGGCGCTCGTGGTGGCAGATCCTTCAAGAACGGTTGAGTTGGCAAGCTGGACGCAGAGAATGGCAGCCGGTGCCGAGGTTCGCACGTGTGGTGATGACCGCGCAGTTTGCTCTTATTTTGGGCCTATCAGGGCTCTTATATTTCAAGCCCGCACCGTTCTTCTCTGAAGATCCCAGCATGGTCTCTCCCCAAAAGAATCTCGGCAACCCCGCTGCTCCTTTCGTTGCCACTCCTCAGACGACGCTCAGCGAAACTTCGAGCGATCTTCCGAAGATCATCACCGATCTGCGCGATGCCAATTCCCCAAACCGTCTGCGGGCCGCGCAGCTTCTGGGAGAATCGAACGATCCCCGCGCGATAGCAGCGTTGTCGGAGGCGTTGCAGGCGAACGATGAACGCCTTCGCGGAGCCGCAAGGGCGGCTCTCCAGCAGATTCAAGAGCGATTCTTCATGCAAGCGGCCCGGTTGAGCCATTTGCTCTTGGGAGCACGGCTTGGAGCCCTTGAAGAGAGAACCACAGAGTTTTCCCGATCTTTTGACGTGCTCACTCTTTTCCCCTTCACCGTGCGGGTGACCTTCAGAGAAGATACGTCGGCGCGCGAGATCGAAACGATCGTGAGAAAATTTAACGGCTTCTTGACGTACGCCGGACGAGAGGAATTTCTCTTGCAGTTGCCCATGTCGGCGGGACTCAATCTCAACGAAGTTGTGCGCGAACTGAGCATCCATCCGCAGATTAAGACCGTGCGCCGCTAAAGATCTTTAACAAGACCAAGCGAGAAAGGAGCGTTTTATGCAGATGCGCTGGTGGCTGTTGGGAGCGGGGGCACTATTGACAATAGTGCTCGTGGTGTGGAGCATCAACGAAGTATCGGCGGATCCGTTGCGCGGGATCGAGACGGTAGCCATTGAGCCGGTGGAGGACGTGCCGGAGTTTGTGCAAGAGGGTGTTTTAGGCCAGCTCAGTGTCAAGTTCAAAGACCGTGGAATCCGCATAGACGCGGCCAATCCCGATGCCGTTATTCACATTGACGTCAGCAAGTTGGAACTGAACGAGTCGGGGTTTTATCTCGTCGCTTCGTTGGAGATCAAGAAGAAGACGGGTGAGCAGCGCAAGATGGTCTTTACGCTCTCGATTGACAAGAACGGGATCAACGCAGAATTGAAGAAGAAGTCGTAAAGCTTACAAAAATCACAAGCCGACAGCGGATCGCGGTAGCAGGGGCGAGGTCACCTCGCCCCTACAGAATCTGCTGACAGCTCCATGCACTGCGCGACCGATCTCTGTATCATTTGAGTTCTCTTCAGTCACTCATTACAATTAGGCTCATTGGAGGGCGAGATCCGTGAAGCGCACAATAACCGGCAAAGTCTTCGTCGTCGGCGATGACGTCAACACCGATGAGATCATCCCGGCGCGTTATTGCACCACGACCGATTTAGATACGCTGGGGCCGCACGCCCTGGAAGATCTGCACGTCTCTAAAAATCCTGCGAAGATCCCCTTTAGAGCCGGCGAGTACACTATTTTAATCGCGGGCGAGAATCTGGGGTGCGGCAGCTCGCGCGAGGTCGCGCCCATCGCTTTTATGAAAGCGGGCATAAAAGTTATCATCGCCAAATCTTTTGCTCGTATCTTCTATCGCAATGCTGTGAACAACGGCTTGCCCATCTCCCGGACTGTTGGTCTTGTCCCCAAGAATATCAAGACGGGCGACACGATCACTCTAGACTTGAGCGACGAGGCTTTTTGGCAGTCCATGGCCCCGATTCACAGGGCGATCATTGACGCCGGTGGCCTGACGGCTTTTAACCAAGCGGGCGCAAGCGCCAAGGTCCCCAGTGCATCTCCCAGACCGATGACGCTCGCCGAGAAGATCTTAGCGAAAGCCACGAAGATGGACTATGTTGAGCCGGGGATGATCGTCAACGCTGAAGTGGCTCGCGTCGTCACCCACGAGCTGACGCTCCCCGTCGCTGCGGAGCAGATGTACGCTGCTTACGGGAAAAATTTCAAGATCAGAGATCCGCAAAAGATTCTCTTCGTGGCCGATCACACGATTCAAATCCCCTTAATCAAAGACGACTGGAAATCTCAAGAGATGGTGCAGAAGGCTTCGGTCTTTGTGCAAGAGCAGAACCTGCCCTATGCGTTTCTGCCCCCTGCGCCCTTCGTCAGTCAGGGGATCTGTCATGTGCTCTTCCCCGAAAAGGGCCTCATCCAGCCTGATACATTGGTTGTCGGCACCGACTCGCATACGTGCACCTATGGCGCTTACGGCTGCTTCGCCTTTGGGATCGGAAATACAGATTTGACCGAAATCATGGCTTCGGGAAAGCTCTTAGTGGACGTGCCTGAGACTATGCTCGTTGAACTGACCGGAAAGCCCCCGAAGGGCGTCTTCGCCAAAGATATTATTCTCTATATTCTGAGTCAAGTGACTATGAACGGCTTTACCAACTGTGTCGTCGAGTTTACGGGATCGGCATTAGAGTATCTCAGCGAAGAAGACCGTTCTACTATTGCCAATATGACGGTTGAGGGTGGGGCGACCTGCGGGATCTTTCCGGTGGGGAAGCTGCGTCCCGATTCCGACGCTCTCTACAAATCCAAGCTAAACTTCGATCTCTCTCATCTCGAACCCTATGTCGCGCTCCCCTATAAGCCCGATAACGGTGTGCCCATCAGCAAGATCAAAGAAGAGATCGCATTAGACGTCTGCTGGGTGGGGAGCTGCACCGGCGGGAAATTTGACGACGTCGAGGCCGCGGCGCGCGTGGTTGCCGGGCGCCGAGTCAGCCCGAAGACGCAGTTTATTGTCGCGCCGGCGTCGCTGGGAGTCTGGGAGAGGGCAGGCCGGATGGGCTATCTGCGCCAGATTCTCGATGCTGGGGGGCAATTGGTTCCGCCGAGCTGTGGTGCGTGTATCGGCATGGGGCCGGGGACTCTCAAGGAGGGCCAAGTCGGAGTCTATTCTTCCAACAGAAATTTCAAGGGCCGTTCCGGTCAGGGAACGCTCTACTTGGCTTCGCCGGCGACGGTGGCCGCTTCAGCGATCACGGGATATATCGCCGATCCAAGAGAGTTTTTAGATGCTGGAGCCTCCGACTAATTAGACGGAAACCGTCTAACATGACAAGGGGTGATTCACAACATGGCGAATGCCATGACAAAAGACCTTGACAAATACTCCACAGAGGCGTATTATGCCGAAACCATATAATCAGTAGTTGGGCCGACCGATCGTGATGCAGCTCGACGTGCGAGGAGTATGAACCGATGAGTTGGGATGAGGCGTTCGCAAGTCGCTACGACGAATGGTCGGCTCACATGACGGCCGACATCGCCTTTTACGTCTCACTGGCCCTTCAGGCAGACGGTCCATTGGTCGAGTTGGCAGTCGGGAACGGACGGGTCGCCATCCCCATCGCGCAGGCGACAGGTCAGCGCGTGATCGGCATTGACTCCTCGCCAGCGATGCTGGACCAAGCCCGCAGGCGGGCAGCAGCAGCGGGCGTGGAACTTGAATTGCTCGAGGGCGATATGCGGGACCTCGCGCTCGCCGAACCGGCGGCGCTGATCTACTGCCCGTTTCGTGCGCTCCTGCATTTACCGACTTGGGCTGATCGTCGCCGAACCTTCGAGCGGGTCGCGGCGGCTCTCCGGCCGAACGGGCGCTTCGCCTGGAATGCGTTCGCCTTTGACCACAGGATTGCCGCGCGCCTCGACGGTGTTCATCAGGCAGAGCCTGTACCCCATACTGTCCGATATGCCGTAGGCGACAATCGGGTCGACCTGGCACTCGACGATGGCGCGAAGAGCTCCCTCTGGTGGGCAACCAAGAACGAGTGGCTCGGGCTTCTCGATGTCGCCGGTCTCCAGTTGGAAGCGCTCTACGGCGGCTTCGCAGGGGAGCCGTTTACTGACGATAGCGGAGAATATGTGTTTGTCGCTCGCCCTTGAACTCCGGAGAGTGGTCTGCCCAACAACGGCATGCAGCGGACGGTGCTTCGCGCCGCCGCTGATGCTGACCGTTGGGCGTCATAAAGACGCGGCACGACTTAGACTCGATATAGTGATGGGGAGGCCACAACGATGAGGGCTATAGTCTGCCACGAGTACGGCTCACCCGAAGCCGTCCTGTTAATGCGGCGCTTGGGCGTGTCTGCGGGCGCTATCGAAGGGTGGGTGCGCACGCCACTACACATACTGTCATGCCAGGAGCAAGGGTGAATGAAAAGGTGCTCTCTGGTATTGGTTCATCGAAAACGACGCTTTCAGCAGAGACAACAGCGTATTCTTGACCATCAAGCTTAGCGGAGTAGCGGAGCAGGATGCCTCGCTCTTTATCTACCAAAAGCTCGTATTCATCAGCATCCCAAAAGAAGGAATCTCCTATTAGCTCTCTCCTGCGGGGAACGGCTCTAACTCGCAGTGCCTCACGCCCCACATGAACCGCACCTCCCATAAGGTGAAGGGTGTGAGTCGCAAGGAGGAACGCAGGGTCAAGGGATGGCATTTCCTTGATTGCAGACTCAATGCTAGTCAGATTATCAGAGAGGGGTATTCTGCTTTTGCGGATGTGAAGGCCACTCCCCTTGGGCACGACATTTGTATCCAGCGTGTTGTCTGTTGGGTCATAGTACCACCAATAATCTCCACTAATAATGCTTATAGCTGATTCTCGGCCCACTTCTTGACTTTCGTATCGCCATCGTGAGGGCTTTTGCAGCCAAACACGCCATAGGAACTCTGTGGCAACCTTGGTCTCTCGGACCTTAGGGTCTTCCTTTTTAAAGAACCTATAACGCCATAAAGACAAGCGAAATCTCCATGGCATGACTTGATAAAACTCTGACGATACACTGCCGGGCGGTTTTTGCTCCGCCCACCGTTTGGACGCTGCTTCCATCAAATCCGGCCTGTACCAATATCGAAATGCAGCTTGGAGGCTTGAGGAATGATCATGTGCTGTATAAAGAAGTTCTAATAAGCCCTTTAGCTCCATGCTTATTTTGTAATTATAGCAGAGCCCCTATCATTGCACAAAGGGGATCCCACATATCCAAGAAACGGGTTCAGCTCATCATCATCTCTGAGCGTCGGTAGCTAGGAACGCCTGTACAGCAGCCAAGATGGCCTTGGCCAGCGTCGTCTGATACGAAATTTGCGAGAGCTTGCGGGCTTCTTCGGGGTTGGTCAGGTAACCCAGATAGAGCTGAACGGCGGGAATTTTCATGCGTCGCAGCCAGAGCGGTGCTCGCGCAACGCCCAGATTGAGCGCCTTCGCAGCTTGCGTGCTATGCTGTAATAATAGCTCAGCGAGCTTCTCGCTAGAAGCTCCGGCGCCTGTGGCGATCTGGGCACGCATTCCGCGCACCCGCGCATCATAAGAAAAATCCGCGTGCAGACTGATGAAGAGATCACCCATCTGCGCGATCTTTAAACGCTCCTCCCGCGAAATATGGCGATCTTCCGTACGCGTGAGAATCACTCGCATAGCAGGGAACGATACGGCTTGAATGGCGATTAAATGGGCAATCTGTAGCACCAGCTCTTTTTCGATGATCCCATAGAGCCCTATAGCCCCGGTGTCCTCGCCGCCGTGCCCGGGATCTATAATCACTCTATAGACCGGGGCTTGCGGGTTCGCACAGAGCCCCACCAAAACTGTCATCAGAAGTCCGACCGAGAGCGCGCGCATCGCTTGACAGAGACTCCTATAGTGTTTATTATAGCACATACCAAGCTTCCGAAAGTCTTGAGGTGAATCTTTCATGCATACGATGCGAAGATGGGTAGAACGCTATGGGAAATACATCATCGGAGTTGTGATTGTCAGTTTCGTCATTGGGGGTGTTGTCATCTTTGCTCCCGAGCAGTTAGGGTTCAATCCGGAGACGCGCCCTCAAGAGAAAACGATCGTACTGGTCGTCAATGGAGAACAAGTTGACCGAGAGCGCTTTCTCCAGGCTTTCAATCAGATTCTCAACGAGCAGCGCCAGTTCAATCAGAATTTAGAGCAATTGCTGCAAGGACCGGAAGGGGCCTATCGTCAGCTTCAGTGGCAAGCCGAAGCCGTCAACAGATTGACCGAACAGATTCTTAAAGAGCAAGAGATTCGCAGACGCGGCATCAGCGTTCCCAGCCGCAAGATCGACGAGCGTTATAAATCCGAATATGAGTCTACTTTGATCATGCTCCAACAGCGTTATGGCATTGACGAAAAAGAGCTGGCGCGGCTATTGAGCGAACAGCAGAGTTCGCTGCCCGCGTTTCAGCGTCAGGTCCGCGAACGCGTCGCGACCGGCTTGCGCGAAGAGGCCCTTCAAGAGGTCGTGGTCGGCCCGATTGAGTTAACCGACGAAGAGTTGCTGACGTTTCTTGAAGAGAACCGATCGCGCTATATAAACGAAGTCGTGGGCTATCTCTTAGTTAGTGATGAAGAGATCAAGGCTCAGTATGAAGCCAACAAAGGGAAGTACGCGACGCCTGAAGTAAAGGCGCGACATATTTTGGTGAGCGTCGAACCCAACGCTTCTGAGGAGAGCGTCAACGCAGCGCGGGCCAAGATCGAAGAGATTAAGAAGCAATTGGACAAGGGCGCGGACTTTGCTGAACTCGCTAACAAGTACTCCGACGACAAGGGCAACGCCGATGACGGCGGCGATCTTGGTTGGTTTGGCCGAGGCCGGATGGTGAAAGAGTTTGAAGAAGCTGCTTTTGCGTTGGAAGTCGGCAAGGTCAGCGAGCCCGTCAAGACGCAGTTTGGCTTTCACTTGATCCAAGTAGATGAAAAGCGCGTCCGCGGATTTGAAGAAGCCAAAGAGGACGTGCAGCGTGATCTGACGCGCCAGAGAGAAGATGCGCTCTTCACAGCGTGGCTCGAGGCCGCCAAACAGAATAATATCCCCGAACGCGTTCAGTTGCGTCGCGTCTTCATCGCTATCGCAGCTACGGCTTCCGAAGAAGACCGCATCGCCGCCCGCAAGCGCATCCAAGAAGCGAGAGATCAGATCAACACCCAAGGGAAGAGCTTCTTCGATGTCGTTCAAGAGTACTCCCAAGACCCGACGGCGATCAAAGAACGCGGCGGCGATATTGGGTATTGGAACATCAGCGATCTCGCCCCGGAGATCCGAGAAGTCGTGGCTCAGCTTCAACCCGGCCAATTGAGCAATCTCATCGAAACCAGCGACGGAGTCTATCTCATTCGCCTAGACGACCGCAAGACGCTCGCGACGATCCGCGAGCGCGTCGCGGAGGACTATAAGACGCGCCAACGGTTAGATCGCTTCGATGAGTGGCTGGAGAGCAACCAGAGAACGGCGAAGATCGAGATCAAGCTCCCGTTGATCGTTGCGTATAATTTGGAGCGCGGCGAGAAGATCGACGAAGCAATCGCTGCTTATGAAGGACTGCTCAACGAGGGCCTTCTGGAAGCTGATGACCAGTTGGGCAATCTGGGCAACTATATTGATTACTATATCGCGCGGCTTTACAAGACAAAGCTGCGTCAGGCGCAACAAGAGAAATCGGACTTGGAACGCGCCACCGACGTTGAAGACAAAGAAGCCAAGCTCAAAGAGATCGAGCAGAAGATTCAAGAATACTCTAGAAAAGCCGCAGAGTATCTCTTGAAGGTGGCCAAGGCCGGAGAGGGTAGTCGCGAATCTTTTAATGAGCTGATTGATCTCGATCCCGAAAATGCAGAGGCGCACTATCAGTACGGGCTCTTTCTCTTCACAGCCGGGGACGAGCAGAGCCTCTCCGACGCGGTGCGCCAGACCAAGCGCGCCGTCGAGCTGGCTCCCACCAACCCCGGCCCCTTGAGGCTCTATGGCCACCTGATGATGTCCTTTAAGAATTACAAAGCAGCTATAGAGCACTACGAAAAAGCTCTCGAACTAACGACAAACCCGGGTGAGCAACGAGTCATCAAGCAGAAGCTGGCCGAAGCCTATTTGGGTTTAGAAGACTTAGACAAAGCCGAAGCGCTTTATAAAGAATTGCGGGACATAGAACTAAAAGAGCGCAACCAAGATGACCCGCGACTTGTAGTTGCCTTGGGGGATATCGCCGCCAAGCGCAACAGCTTTGAAGAAGCGATTGCGCTCTACTCTCAGGCGCTCAAGTTGCAAAGCAACCCCCATACGCGCTTGAAGCTGGGTCGCGCTTACGAAGGAGCACAGAATCTCGCCGAGGCTGAAAAAACGTATAAGCAAGTTCTCAGGGAAGCGCCCTATCTCGCCGAAGCCTATCTAGCGCTTGGGGATTTGCAACGCGCCCAAGGGCAAACAGAAGAAGCACTGAAAAACTACCGAGAGGGCTTCAAGCGGACGGCCGTAGCTCAGCTGCGCGAGCAGTTCGGCGAGAGGATCTTGGAGCTCGATCCCAAAGACCTAGAGACGCGAATGCTGCTGGCCAGGCACTATCAGAAGGAGCGCATCTATGACTCTGCCGTGCGACACTATACGGCGATCTTGGAGCAAGAGCCTAGGCCCGAACAAGCACTGGCCGCTTATATCGGTCTGGGTGACATCGCCAAAGATCGCGCCGATCAAGAAGAGATCGCCAAGGGGCATTATAAGTCGGCCCTCAAAGTTGCCACGACTGATGCACAGAAGAAGAATCTCTACGAAAAGATTATAGAAGTCGAGCGCAAGCTCGTGGGCGCGGGCGCAAAATTAGGACAAGACGGGTTGGAAGCCCTCTATCAGCTCGCGCTCTTGGCTTATAATGAGAAGAAGATGGCCGACGCGCGCGCAAAGCTCGAAGAATTGAAGAGAGAGAATGCGAGCTTCAAAGCAAGCGAAGTGGCCGAGATGCTCTACGAGATCACCGGCAAATGGAGCGACGACAAACCCGGAAAACCCGTCGAAGTCCAGAAAGCGCTAGCGCTCGCTGAAGGCCAGACGTTCGAGTATAACTCCACGCCACCGACGTCGGGTGGCTACCGCGAGGATGAGCTGCGCTTCGGCGTCCATTCAGAAGAGATCGCTGAAGCCCTGCAAGTCTATGCGCTCAGAGGGAGCGCGGTGCTGATTCAGTACGGCCCGCAGACTCCCGAAGATATTGCTAAACTCATCACGGGATTGGTCGAGCGGCTGCGCACGGAAAAACCCGACAGATACTGTCGCTTGATCGTTGCGCCTTATGCCAAGTTAGAAGGGCAAAAGATCGCGCTGACCGCTTGGGGGCGCCTAGATCAGTTAGAGACATATAACGAAGCGCGCATGACCGCGTTCATTGACGAGTGGCTCGACAAAGGCCCGGAAAGAGCCGAGTGCACGGTCGAAGAGAAGAAATAAGCATATTGGCCAAGATGGAACCACGTTCGGAAGACGGGTTGCGTCGGCTGGTAGAGCTGGTGGCGTATCTGCGCTCCGAACGCGGTTGTCCTTGGGATCGCGTCCAGACGCATCAGTCGCTCAAGAATCTTCTGATAGAAGAGGCCTACGAAACGGTTGCCGCCATCGAATCGAATGATCCCCAAGCCCTCCGGGACGAGCTCGGGGACTTGCTCTTGCATATAGCGTTTCACACGCAGATCGCGCAAGAGAGTCAGCATTTCACGTTAGACGATCTCGTCGAGGGTGTCTATCAGAAGATCGTGCGCCGGCACCCGCATGTCTTTGGCGAAGAGCGCACTCAAGATCTAGCAAAGATCAAGGGGCGCTGGGAGGAGATCAAGCGTCGCGAGGGACGCAAGCTCGCGGTGCTCTCGTCTCTGCCTGCGCTCTTGGAGGCGCGCAAACTGCAAGAGCGTGCTGTCCAGACCCAGAGCGATCTTCACATAGAGCCATCGCTCCGTGTCCAAGCGCTTCTCTCGCACGTCACAGAAGAATCTGTGGGGCGACTGCTCTTTGAGATCGTCGCTCTGGCCAGAGAGAACCAGATAGACCCAGAGCTGGCCCTCAAGAAAGCCACGGCGCGCTTTGCGCACCAAGCAGAGATAGCGCTTCAGAAGAACAATAATAAATAATAAATAATAAATTAATAAAGATGATAGATCTCAGTGATCTGCCGCCGCACGCTCCCGAAGCGCTCGCTGTCTATATTGAGATGCGCGAAGAGGATCTGCATTTCTTTGAGAGCGCCGTGCGCGGTTTGGGTGACGTTGTGAACCCGCGGCGCGATATGAAGCTGCGCAACGGGGTTATTTACTATAAAAATTACGTAGCCGCCGAGCTCTTCGAGGAATTCGAAGAGCTGCTGGACGCTATGAAGTCTTTTATTTTTATCGGAGATTGCTTTGTTGAAAAATCTCTGCCCTCATGAAGTCTGCTCTTCGATCTACGCGATTGATTATGAGCGCCTTTGGGACCAGGGCTATCGAACGCTGATCTTCGATATTGATAACACTCTAGGGAGCTGGGGCTGCAAAGCGCTCGATGAGAATTCTCTGCGTCTCTTAGAGCGCTTGGCCAGACGCGGCTTTCGCTTAGGATTTTTGAGCAATAATCGCGGGTTGGATCGCGAAGCTTTAGTGGCTCAACTGGCTCCGCACATGGTATTATGGAACGCACAGAAGCCACGCACCAAGAGACTGCAAGACCTTCTGCAGCAGATGGATGCCCACGCGGACGAGGCGGTGCTCATTGGAGATCAGCTCTTCACGGACATCTTGGGCGCAAGACGAGTCAATCTTTACGCGATCTTCGTGCGTCCCTATGATCCGCAGAGCGATTCTCTGGGAGCAAAACTGCGCAGGCCTTTAGAGCGATGGGTGCTCAGAGTGGGCCGGTGGATCAATCCACCGGCTTAAGAGAGATCATCCGTGACGGCTGAAGAGACGTCCCACCAGCGCGCCGACCAAAGTCAAAGGCAAGACAAAGAAAAAACCGCTGATGACCGCTTTCCGGAGCGCGCCGGACAGCGCAGCCTCCACCCCCAAGGCAGCTTCAGGCCCCATCTCCGGATAGACCAGAGCCAAGGTCATCACGACCATACTGAGCAGAACCGTTACGATCACGGCCAGCAGCACTTGAGCCAGATCTCTCATCAGACTGCCCATGCCCAGCCCTGCGAGAAAAACTGAGCCCAAGAGTACCACCCCCGGCACCGGCGAGAAGAGTGGTAACGCCTGCGTGGCCATCGCCAAGCCCGCTACCAGCCCTACCAAAGATGCCGCGCCGACCAAAAGACCGATATCTCGTGATCTTGTTCCCATGGTGAAGATTACCGAATCAGCTTATGAAAGCGTCGTGGAGTCTCTAGGAGATCGCGCCCCGTGGGCAGCTGAATCTGAACGCTTCCTCTGACTACAACCCCTTCTATCTCTTGTTCGCGCCGCGCCCGTTGATAGTTTTCCCAATAGTATCCCCGCACTTCGGTAGAAACGGTCAGTTGCCATTCCCCTCCGGCGGCCACGCTTGGGGCGATCTCCGTCGGCAACTGACAGGGACCGAGAAACTCTTCCCCGGCCCACAGCAAGCAGCTAACCGCCTCCACCGGGATCTTTTGATCGCTGGCATTGGTCAATATAAGCCTAAAGCGAACCCCTAAGCTCTGCTCTTTCTCTTCGAGCGCGTCCTCTTCCACGCGCAGCTCCAAGGCGCGGGAGGTCTGAATCAGCTTCTGATAGTTCATCTGAGCTTGCGCGTGCCAGAGGGTGGTGAGCAGCGCTAAGCCTCCCAGAAGCGCCCAAACGATCCTGCGATCCATCAGATCTCGTAACATGCCGCCCAGTGGCCATTGCCCTTGTCGACTAACGGGGGATGATCGGCCTCGGCACAATGCGAGGTGGCCAGTGGGCAGCGCTCATAGAAGCGACAACGCGGCTGTGTGTCAATGGGCTTGGTGATGCTGCCCTTGAGTTCTATGGGCTGGCGACGCATCGTCGGATCGGGAATAGGCACGGCAGAGATCAGCGCGCGCGTGTAGGGGTGTAACGGGTTTTGGATGACTTCTTCAGTGGGGCCCATCTCCACGATCTTTCCCAAGTACATAACAGCAATACGGTCACACATATAGCGCGCTACGGCCAGATCGTGAGTAATATAGAGATAGCTGATTTGGAACTCTTCGCGCAGCTCTAACATCAAGTTCATGACGCCGATGCGAATGGAGACGTCGAGCATCGAAGTCGGCTCATCGGCCACGATAAAAGAGGGATTCAAGACCATCGCGCGCGCGATGGCCACGCGCTGGCGCTGACCCCCGGAAAGCTCATGCGGGAATCGGAACATGAAACTGCTTGCAGGAGTGAGACCTACGTGTTCGAGCATCTCAGCCACGCGCTCTTCGCGCTCCAGAAGCGAGCCGATCCCCTGAACCGCGAGAGGCTCGTTGACGATGTCGAAGATCGTCATGCGCGGGTTGAGAGACTCATAGGGATCTTGAAAGATCATCTGGACGTTGCGACGAAAGCTCTTCAGTCGCGCTCCTTCGAGCATGGCGATATCGCCGTAGTAAAGCTGTTCCAGGCTCTTGGCTAGGGAATCGGTGCGGATGTTGGCCGAGAGCGCATATTCAGGAGTGACCAGCGAATAGACCGAGCCGGCGATCTCAGCGCTAAGGATGAAGCCCTGAGCGCGTCTGCCGGGGTCTGAGCGACCCTGTCGCTTCAATTGCTGAAGGAGCTCTGAGAAGCGTCGCCGGTCGCTTCCCTCGGGTAGAGCCACATCCAAGAGGGTCATCTGTTGATGGTTGAGGCTGGTCAGTCCCTTAGGTGCGCGCACCGCTGCCGCCCCGATGGCCCTATCTCCCTGAGTGACCAAGAGCGGGTATCTCTCTTGGTCGCGCAGATAGATATGCCCTTTTGTGGGATCGGTCAGCTTCACGAGGAGTTTGCCCGTGGTGGTCTTGCCGCAGCCGGACTCGCCGATCAGGCCAAAGACCTCGCCCTTTCCGATCTCAAACGAGAGATCGTCAACGGCGTGGATGAAGTTACGAGTGCGGGCGAAGAGCCCCTTGGAGACGGGGTAGAGCTTGCTGAGACGCTCGATACGAACGAGAGCATCGCGTTCTTTGGTTCTTAATACTTGTGAGATCTCCGGTTGAGTGGCTGTGGGATTCATAAGTTATGAGAGCGGATGCCAGCAAGCCGCAAAGTGTTCTTCGTGCTGGGGCTTGAAGGCGGGGTCCTCCTTTGCGCATTGCTCGGTAGCATAAGGGCAGCGCGGATGAAAGCGACAACCCAACGGCGGCTTGATCAGATCGGGCGGCTCACCGGGCATGGATTCTAATTTGCGTCTCTCCCCTTTGATGCTGGGAAAAGCCGACATTAATGCTTTGGTGTACGGATGCACCGGGCGTTGGAAGATCGTCTCGCAGCGCGCGACCTCCACCATCTTGCCCGCGTACATCACGCCGATCTTATCCGAGACTTCGGCAATCACCGCGATGTCGTGCGAAATATAAATCATGCTCATATTGAGCTTTTTCTGAATGACGCGCATCTCGCGCAGGATCTTGTCTTGGACGATCACGTCCAGCGCTGTGGTCGGCTCATCGGCGATGATCAGATCGGGATCGCACGAGAGCGCCATAGCGATGATCGCGCGTTGCTTCATGCCGCCGGAGTACTCATGGGGATAGCGATCTATCATCGCGGGGTCAATGCCCACTAACTGAAAGAGCTGGGCGATCTTTTCCCGGACTTGGTCGGGCGGCTGTCCGGGCGTGTGGGTGTTGATGGCCTCCGCGATCTGATCTCCGACTTTGTAGACGGGGTTGAGCGCGTTCATCGCCGCTTGGAAGATCATCGAAATGCCCTTCCAGCGGATCTCTTGCAAGCGTGGCTCGTCCAGAGCGATCAAGTCCACGCCGAAGTGCGCCTTGGGGTCCACTTGTACGGGGATCTCTTGGAAGCGCCCGTTGGTGCGCGCCTGTAACAAGAGCTGGGCGTCGCTGCGCACTTCGCGCAGCCGTCCCGTATAAGCTTCGTTGCCGTTTTGAACGATCTTCACGGGGAAGCCGATATAGCGCTGGGCTTTTTGTGGGTCATAGGGACGATAAAAGAAGACGTGGCCCTTCTTGAAGAGCGCGTTCTCCGGCAATAGACGCAAGAGCGTAATAGCAATAGACGTCTTGCCGCAGCCGGATTCGCCGACCAATCCCAAGGCTTCGCCCTTATAAAGCGTGAAGGTCACGTCATCTACGGCTTTGACTTCGCCCTTTCGAGTGAAGTAATGCATCGTAAGATCTTGGACTTCGAGCATGGGCGCTTTATGTGCGGCGGTAGCTATCGTCATAAGTTGTTCTATTCCTCTTAGCGGGCGCGCAGACGCGGGTTGACGATCTCGTCCAATCCGCGGCCCACGAGATAGAAGGCCGCGCACAGAAACGTGATACACAACCCCGCGGGCATCCAGAGCCACCAGAATTGCATCATATTGGTTGCACCCAGGTAGCCCGCATCGCGAGTGATATTAATCATTAAGCCCCAGCTCATCTTGATGTCCACCAGACCGAAAAAGCTCAAGACGGCTTCGGAGAAGATGGCGCTCGTTACCGTGAACATCATATACAAAAAAGAGAGCGGCAAGATGTTGGGAATGATATGGCGAAAGATAATGTGCCCATGACCGCCTCCGGCCACGCGCGCCGCTTCGATATAGGGCTTGACTTTGATGGCCAGAGCTTGGGATTTCAAGACAATAGTAATCGAGCCGAAGCCCCCGTAGATGCCTAATACGATCGCTAGGCTCCAGAAGTCCATCTGCATCAGGCCGCTGAGCACAATCAAGAAAGCGATCAACGGGAAGAGCAGAATAATATCGGCCAAGCGCATGAAGAACGTGTCCACGAAGCCTCCATAATAAGCAGCTATGGCTCCGATGGTAGTCCCGATAAAGACGGTGATGAGAGCGGCGAAGATGCCCAAGACGAACGCAGCTTGGATACCGTGCAGGATTTGGCTGAGGATATCGCGTCCATAGGGATCGGTGCCCAACCAATGACGCAGGGAAGGCGGGGCCGGGAAATCCGTGAAGATATATGTCTCATGTTCTTCACTCCAGACGAGCGGGCGACCGAGGATCGGATCATAGATCTTTCCGTCCCAGAGGGGAGCCCAGAGCTTTTGGCCGCCGGCTATGGGGAACCACTCCGGGAGGGTGGGCCCGCCCCACAGGACGGGGTGGATGACAAATCCGGCGACGAAGAAGATCGCGATGACCGCCAGTCCGGTCAAGCCGATCTTGCTCTCTCGGAACATCGCCCAGCTTTCGAGCGCGCCGCGCCGCAGAAGACGCGCGCGCACCCGCCAGATGGGATCAAACTGCCGTTGTGGTGCCGTTGTCGCAGTAGCCATAGAAGAGATTCCTCACTCCGGGGCGAAGAGACGTTCTTGGGTTTCACTCATAACGAATGCGGGGATCAAGATATGCATATAATATGTCGGCAACTAGATGCGCAATCAGCGCAAAGACGCCCGTGAAGACCAGCGCAGCGATGGCCAAGGGGAAATCTTGCTCTTGCACGGAGTTCAGCAGAGTTAAGCCCATCCCCGGCCAGGAGAAGAGCGTCTCGGTGATGATCCCGCCGTCAATGGCCAGCGCTAGGCTGAGAACAAAGCTGGTTACCACCGGCAGCAGGGCGTTGCGCGCGGCATGGTCATCGCGCACTGTCTTTTCGGAGAGGCCCTTCGCTTTAGCGGCCATAATATAATCTTCACGGATCGTTTCGAGCATCGAGTTGCGCATCAAGAGCATCGTTCCCCCAAAAGAGATGAGAGTGACTACGGTGACCGGGAGAATCATGTGGTGGAGAATATCAACGGCCAACTGCCAGTTGCAGATGCGGCCGCCATATTTTTGAAAAGCCGGCCAACACTGCGCCAGCGGTTCCACAGCAACCCAAAGATACCCAGCCAAGAGAAAGACTGCTGCATAGCCGCCCAAGAGCGCTCCAAAGCGCACTCCCGGCCGGTGAATAAAACGGTGACAGAGCCACCAGTACGCGAAGATAAACGCGGCCAGCGCTCCCAGGGTAGCGAGCATATACCCAAAGATCACATTCGAGCCGTGCGGGCCCAAATTAACCAACTGCCACTTGTCCATATCCAGAAAGTTCGCAATGGGGAAGAGTTTTAGGCCCGTCCAGTCGGTCAGCTGGATGGCGAAGATCCAGACGAGCAGCAGGGCCAGCATAGGGGTGAAGGCCGTATAGAACGTGATTCCTACGACCGTGCTGGTGTACTCGATCATGCGCCCGCGCCGCCAGGCGATCAGCTTGCCCAGCAAAAAACCCAGATAGAAAGCGATGAGCGTCGCGGTGATAAAGAGCAACGCGGTGCGCGGAAAGCGTTCGACGATGATATCCCAGACAGGGCGACCGTGAGCAAACGACATGCCCCACTGTCCGATGACAAAGTTTCGCAAATAGGTGAAATACTGTTCTTCAATAGGCTTATCGAGTCCCAAATCTCTGATGAGCTGCTCGCGGGCCTCTCTAGTCAACTGCGGATTGTCAATATAGATCTGGCTGTAATCCCCCGGCATCGCTTGCAAAATAAAGAAGACCAGCGTTAGATAGAGATAGAGCGTCACTACGATCTGGACCAGCCGTTTGAAGAGATAGCGACGCATGAATATCAGTCCTTTCCCGTAGGAGCAGGTCTCTCTGCCGATCCTGTGATCCCGTGAATGATCAGAGCAACTAGCTCAGCAAGAGGTTGTCCCTACAAGGGCAATTTTAACACGCCTTTTGCGATTATGCAAACAATAACAATTCTGTTTATTGAGAGATGCGAGGGTGGAGCCGGACCGACCCCACCCTCGGCCGATTCCGTCCGCCCTCACCCCGACCCTCTCCCTGATGAGGGAGAGGGTGGCGAAAGCCGGGTGAGGGTGAAAGTTAGCGCTTTATCTTAACCGCACCAGCGCCGGAGCACCGGCCATGCCGACGAGGCCGTTCGTCCGCTCGGTGAAGGGGAAGACGACCCTGTCGTCTCGCCAGGCGTCCACGATGACCGTGTCAAACCACGTGAGATAAGGCGCGTCCACCGCCAAGACCTCCTGCAGTTGGAGCACGATGGCGCGGGCCTTGCTCAAGTCGCGCTCGGCCAAGAAGGCGTCGAGCAGCTTGTCCACTTCGGGGTTGGAGTACCCTTGAGCGTTGTCGTCACCGACGTTGGTGAACTCGGTGTGATAGAAGTCTTTGAGATAGGTCGGAGCACCGAGCGCAGCCGTGCCCAGCGACCAGCCCAAGGACCACCAGTCAAAGTCCTGCTCGTCGAAGATCTTGGTCACGATGACGTTGAAGCCCGTAGGCACACCGCGAACGGGGATGCCCGCCTGGTTGGCCCACTTCTCGACCTGCACACCGAAGAGGGCGCGACGCGGATCGTAAGCCGAGTTGGGGTAGATGAAGTTGAACGTCGGGACCCTGTCGGCAGCGGCGCCTGCGCGATAGAAATAGACTTTACCGGCAGCGCTCAGCGTAACAGAGGCTGTGCCGGTGGGCAGTGCCAAACTCATCTTGCCCGCGCCATCGCTCTCGGCTGTGGCCGCGCCGGCAGTGAGGGTCGCCCTCGTGCCCAAGGGGACCTTGGCGCCCACGGCAATCGTGCCCGCGGGCACGGCAACGGCCGCACCGGCGGCGGCATCTGCGCTGCCCAAGATGACCGGATTGATGAGGCCCTCACCGGCGGTGACGGCACCGGTAGCGACGTCGGCCCTAGGCGGACGCACCCACGTGAAGCCTACAGACTGAAGTATCTTGACGGCCGCGTCTAATTTCTTAGCGCGCGCGCCGCGCGGATCGGTCAGCTCGGTGAACTCCGCGCAGGGAGCCGTCACTTTATCGTTGAACCAGAAGGAATTGGCCGGCGAGACCACAGAGAAGAGTGGGAAGGCCACCCTCTGGAAGAGCGTCTCGGTCACGAACTGCCGGTCGACCAGACAGTTCACGCTGCTGCGGAACCGCGAGCCGATGATGTCGTCATCGCGGAACCTCGCATCTCTTTGCAAGGGGCCGCTGCCGAAGGGCTTGCGGCGAAAGTTCATGGCCATATAGAACATGCCGTGGCTCTTGTTATCTGCCGTCCTGACTCTGGGTTCGGTGCGGTACTGAGCGCGGATGCCCGGATCGGCACCAAGCGGATTGAGCAATAGCTCAATGTCGCCGCGCACCAGGGCTGCTACGGCCGAGGCGGTGTCGCCGAAGATGCGATAGGCCGCACGATCAACGAACGGACCGATCTCATAGCGCGCCAATTCGGGCCCGGCGGCTGCCGGAACATCCTGCTCGTAGCTGTGCGGAGGGGTCGCTCGGCTCTCCGTGTACTTGCCGGCCGCGTTGCGCTCGTCAACCCTAATGCCTTTCCAGAAGTAATTGGGATTGGCAACGTTGGTGGCGAAGGCGCCGCGCTCCCAGCCCTTACCGGCGACCCTCAGAGACTCGGGGAAGGCCGCCCAGCCGCAGGCCGGCTCGTCATCGGCGGTCAACCCTTCCAGCTTCTCGCGGTTGCCCACGGAGTCTCTGAACCTAGGCTCCCAGTACTTCTTCTGGAAGATGGCGTGGAAGAGAGCCGCAAACTGAATTCTCAGGCTGAAGCCTTTGAAAGAATACTTCACTTTGTGACTGTCGAGCTTCTCGACCTTGGCCAAGACAGAAGGGTCGAGCGAGAAGGTCCAGCCGCCGCCCAGCGCCGTGACGCCCTTGGCGAAGTCGCCGCCGCCGAAGATCGTAGGAGCCTCAAAGGCGCTGAAAACAACGTCGTCAGCAGTAACATCGCTGCCGTCGCTCCACTTGACGCCCCGCTTGAGGTCAACCGTAAGCGTCAAGAGACCGGCTTCGCTCTTGAGATCGAGCTCGGCCGTTCCGGGTCTGAAGGGAACGGCAGCGGCCAGCGAAGGCACATAATAGAACCGTGTCGGGGTCTGAGTGAAGAGGCTGCAGTGACGCGGCCCCAAGACGTAGGACTCCCAGACCGTCGCCGTGCGGGTCACGCGCATCGTGTTCGTCGTGCGCAGATCCGAGAGCATCCCCATACGATAGATTCTCTCGCCCTGAGCCTGACCGACCTCCGAAGCGGTCGTCGAGGCCAGAGCCACTACAAACGCAACCAACAATCCGAACGCCAACCAGCGAACTTTAAACATCTATACTACCTCCTTCTTTTCTTTACTTCTTTGAGTTGCTGTTCAGACTCTTTCGCAATTGCTTGCCCAACTCCGATCATCCTTTCAGATCAGAACGGCCTGGGAGGCGGGTACCCTCCGCCACCGGCAAACGGTACTACAGGCGGTGGCGTCCACGTGATCCCGCCCAACAAGGCCAGCGAGAGTCCCAACACAATCCCGACCGTTGCATAGGCAAAGGCCGCTCTCCGGTCAATCGTCCAGCGTCCCCATCGCTCTTCGCGCAGACGCCGCTGGCCCTTCAGGCGCTCACGCCAGAGCCGGCTCTGACAGTCCGCGCAAAGGAGCGCGTGCAGCGAAACGACGGAGACCAACTCTTCTTCCAGCGAGCGCTCCAGGTAAGCGCGCAAGACCTCCCTAGGCGGATGCCCGTCGGAGAGACCGGAGCGGGTGAGCAGCTCTTCCAGCTCGGCGAAGACCGGGCCGAAGAGCTCGTCATCGCGCGACCGAGATAGATTCAAGCGCTCTTCCTCCTCCCAGTTCCGGTTCCGAGAGTATCTGCTCATAGAGCCGTCGCACACGCTCTCGCACACGACTGGGATTGAACTGACACCCCGTCAGCCGGAAGATGTCCGTCCATTCCAAGTACGTCCCGACCAGCATCTCTTGGGTCAGATCGCGCAGGCCGATCTGACGGCGTTCGATCTGCCCGACCAACCATGCGCGCCTCTCCGCGTTCGGCGGCCCGACACGACTGAAGAGATAAGCCAACAAACCTCGCACGTGGTCCGGCTCTCCTTGGTGTTTGGCCTGCGCACAGGCGAGCCAGAGCGCAGCTCTATCTATCTGGCCGTCCAAGCTCAACAGACCTTGGACAAGAGACGGATCTTGGTTCGTGCAGCGTATGATCCGTTCTCCATAGACCAGACGAGCCGCCTCGATCGAGTTGTGCTCCAGCATAGACCTATCTGTCTATTATAGACGCCGGACAAAACCGTCTGACGCCCTTGTCCGCATTTTATGAGAAAAGCCTCTGCTATAGAGAGCTTTTTCTCCTTGACCGACACTAGCCCGGGCACGCCGCATAGAGATGGTTCAGGGTATTTATCGCATACGGATAGAGACCTGTACCACCCTCGGCCACATACAGAATGTCGTCTGTACCGATTCGGGTCGTTGCCAGCACGTCAGCCAGCCGTGTCGAAAGCACAGGCAAGGCGCGCCAGCTGCCCAAGAACGTGTTGTTAGCAGCGCAGATCACGCCGACGCTGCGGTCTACGTTATTGGACGTAAAGACGAACCGGCCATTCGGCGAGACGGCCACCGACCACGGCTCGGGCGAGAATATCACGGCGCAATCTTGCCCGTGCGCCGCGCAGTTGGTCAGGTCAACGGGCTTGCCTACGACCTTCACCGCGGCCACGAGGGCCAGCGCGCTGCCTTGGTCCTCAATCACGCTGACAGTGTCCGAGTTCTTGTTGGCCGTATAGAAGAAGGTCTTGTCGCCCGCCTTGCGAATGGCTATGTCGTACGGCCCTGATCCGTCACGTCCGTTATCGGGATCGTGCGTCCTTACGGAGGCGATCAACCGCAGGGGATTGAGGCCCACTTTGAGGACGTTGTTGCTGATGCTGCAGCCGATCAGCGCGAAGCCAAAGCTGTCGTCGAGGACCATAGAGCGCGGCGTGTTGCAGTCGGTGAGATTCAAGCGCGCCTTGATTTCATAGGCCTCTGGAGTACCGGCCTTGCGCCCAATCTGCAACAAGAGCGGATCGTTTGTCCCCGCGGTGACATATACGTTCCCGTCTTTGACGGCTACTACGTGGGGGGTGTCAATGTCGGGGATCGTCCCCACGAGACCCTCGGTGGCCTTGGCATTGCCCCAGGCCTTAGATCCTACACTGGAATCAACGACACGGATTCGATTGACTGAGGTATCGGCCACAAAGGCGCGACTGCAATCGGGAAGCATATCCATGCCGCGTGTGCCGCGAGGCCCGTTGGGAATGTCCATAGCATAGCGATCGGCCTTCCCTGCGTAAGTGCGGGGCAGGGCAAAACGATCCAAGAAGGCCGCATCAGTAATGATCGAGCCGGCAGTGTAGCCACGTCCGCCGCAGAAGACAACGGCATCGACGTCATTAAAAACGGGGATCAAGGGAAGATTGGGTGGGCCGGGATGTTCCAGCACTCTTGTTGGGTTTTCCAGACTGTGACCTCGGTCGAGCGTTGCGAGAGCGATAACTGCCACGGCCAGCACCGGAACCAGTGCCAACAACACAAAGACTGCGCGGTTCATAAACTTCATTATCTTCTCCGCCTCCTTCGTTAGTTCTTTTTTCGTCGCTCTAGAGATGGCCGGCAGCACTCCTGCTTGGCGGAGTGCTGAAAACTCTCAAGATTTTTTCCCCACTTCACCTCCATTTCGTTCCGCAGGGGCGAGGCATCTCACCCTTACGGTCTCCAAAATCTATAAAATCTTTTCGAGCCAGCAGCTCGAAGATATAATAGCACAGACGGCTACCCGTCGTCAAGAGGGGGTGGTCGGTGCGCCAAGAGATTGTTACCAGGGGGAGGTGTGGCGCTGGCTGAGAAAAGCGGGCATCCTCTCACGGGCAAAGTTTTGGAAGAGTGCCCAGGGAGGAGGCCCACTATGGAACTATCGTACCAGGAAGTCTA
>JAJHSH010000002.1 GCA_022683945.1 Candidatus Acetothermia bacterium
ACGCACCCCCGATCGGACTATCATAATGGACCCGCCCTATCTCCCCAATAAAACCCGCGCTGATGACTATCGCTGTTTTCTGTTGGATCCCCAGTTGGAACGCGATACGCTCGTCTCGGGCTATCGGGTCTATCCGGGGCAGAAGAGCTTAGTTCATCACGTCATTCTCTTTGTCATCGGCCCAGATGCCGTAGCTGCGGCCGAAGCGCGCGACCGCGCCGAGTCCGGGCCGGGTTGGACGTGCTATGGCGGGCCGGGCATCAGCGGCGCAGGAGCCGGTGCGCTCTCCAACAGTTTAGGCTTCTGGGTTCCCGGCGGCGACGGCACGGACTTCCCGCATAAGAGCGCGAGACTCTTACGCGCCGGCTCGCGCATTATTATGCAGGTGCACTATCACACAACGCACGTCACGTCGGACTCTTATGACGCCACCAAAGTCGGTCTCTTCTTGGCTCCCGAAGGCGCTCAGCTCGCCGCCCTTCAAGGGATGATTCTGGCCGCTCCCGTCGAGATCCGTTGTCCCGGCCCATACCCGACAGATTCTATAGATCCCTGCCATCGCGAAGCGGCGATGCGTCGCGCCGAATTTGAGTTTGCCGCGCTCTCCGACGCGATTCATCAGATCTGCGGCACGAGCGTGCAAGAATATCTGCAACGGGAGATCGGCAACGGCAGCGCGCAGCCCACAAAGTGCGATTGGCGCGTGCGCCAGAACGGCTTAGCGCTAGGAGTTGTGAGCCATATGCACCTGCGCGGTGCAGCCACGCGCATTGAGCTGAACCCCGATACCCCCCAAGCGAAGATCTTGCTGGACATCCCGCGCTGGGATTTCAATTGGCAAGGGAACTATTGGTTTCAAGAGCCGATCTCTCTCAAGGCCGGAGATCGCGTGCGCATCGTCTGCGTCTATGACAACAGCCGCGCGATTCTAGGGCCGGACCGCCAGATGGTTCCGCCGCGCTATATGATCTGGGGCGAGGGAACTTTGGACGAGATGTGCTTGGGCGCTCTGGCGTTCATCCGCGAGTGATCTATCGGTGCGCACGGCCGTGCACCCCTCTACTAACTATCTCTTCCTATCTCTTCTGGCCTCATGCCCCCCTTCGTTTATTTGCACTTGACAGTCTCTCTTCGGCTTGGTAAGATTCTTTAGCAGACTCATTAGGTGATTGCTAATGGATCAGCGAAAACGCTTGATTTTGAAAGAAATCGTAGATCACTATATTAAAGCGGGCGAGGCCGTCAGCTCGCAGACGCTCTTGGAGAAATACAAGCTCTCTCTCAGTTCAGCGACGATACGCAATGAGATGAAAGATCTGGAAAGACTCGGCTATTTGAAGAAGTCTTGGAGATCCTCCGGGCGGACGCCGACGGCCAAGGGCTTGCGCTTCTTTGTAGATTGGCTCTTGGAGTTGAGCGAGCTCTCACACCGCCCGCAACACGCCCTTCTGGAGGCTTATGGCTTTCAGAGGTTGCGACTCGATGAGCTCTTCCAGCAGACTGCCTTTCTCTTGGCCAGCCTCACCGGCCACCTGGGCTTCGTCTTGGCCCCAGGACTGGAACAGACCGAGTTGGAAGCCGTTTCGTTGACCAAGCTCGATGATCATAATGCGCTGGCGATCATCATTACGAATCTGGGCATTGTCGAGTCGAAGATCATAGATACTTCACTGCTCTCTGAGAGCTTGGCCAAGATTGCACGGCTTTTGAACCGTCAACTGCGCGGACGACGCTTGGGCGATCTTCGACGTGAAAGCGAGCGTGAATTAGAAGGCTGGTGTGACCCCATCACTCAGGACGCTTTTGCACTCTTGAAAGGACTCCTGCGTCCCCAAAGCCCGCAAAGGCAGCTCTATACAGAAGGGCTGCCGCATCTGCTTCGCACGGTCTTGACGTGGGACTCTGCTCTCGACGAGGTGCGCCGGTTGATGAGTCTCTTAGACGACGAAGCGCATCTCGCGGAGATTATCAGAGAGAGACGCGCCGGAGTGGGGGTCATCAGCGCGCTCATCGGCGAAGAGAGCGGATTGCGCGAGCTGGAGCGCTATAGTCTTATCTGTCTGGACTATGGCTATGGAGGCGCGCTCGGTCTTTTGGGCCCGACCCGCATGGATTATAGCCGCAGTATCTCGACGACCCAGTATATTGGCAACCGTCTGCGGGCGATACTCTCCATCTCGCAGCAACAGACGCGCATGCCCGCTGAGGAGGTGCAGTAACTGTGTCTGAAGCAGAAGCAGAAGCACAACCGACAGAGAATCTCATAAGAGTGAAAGAGCTTACGGAACGATTGCAGCGTTTACAAGCAGATTTTGACAACTACCGAAAGCGCATCGGGCGCGAACAAGAAGAGCTCTTTCGCAGATTGGAAGATCAGCTGCTCTTGGAGATCTTACCCCTGTATGACAACTTGGAGCGAGCCTTTCGCAGTTTCAATAAGAATCAAGATCGGGATTCTTTTGTGGAGGGAATGGAGCGCATCTTCGCGCAGTTTCACGCTTTCTTAGAGGGTCGTGGGGTGCGCCCCATCGTGGCGATGGGCGAACTCTACGATCCGGCGCTCCACGAAGTGCTCATCACGGTAGAAGCCGCTGACGAGAGCGGCGGCAAGGTCTTGGAAGAGTTCGAGCGTGGCTATCTGCGCGCTGGGCGGCTCTTGAAGCCGAGCAAGGTCAAGGTGGGCAAGCGAAAAGAGTCTACACCCTCACCCCAGCCCTCTCCCTCTCAGGGAGAGGGTGGCTGAAAGCCGGGTGAGGGTTGCATCAAAAGTTAAGAATCGTATAAGGAGGAAAAGCTTATGCCCAAAGAGAGAATGGTAGGGATAGACCTAGGTACAACAAAATCGGCGATTGCGCTGATAGAAGGCGGCAAACCTGAGATCATCACCAACGCAGAAGGAGAGCGCATCACGCCCTCCGTCGTCGCCTTTACAGACCAGGGCGAGCGGTTGGTCGGAACGCTGGCGAAGCGCCAAGCTGTCGTCAATCCTGAACGAACGGTTCTGGAGATCAAGCGCAAGATGGGCACGGACGATCGCGTGCGGATCAATCTCGCCGGCGGCGCCAAAGAATATAGCCCAGAAGAGATCTCAGCGCTGATCTTGCAGAAACTGAAAAAAGACGCAGAAGATAAACTGGGCTTTAAGTTGAACAAAGCCGTGATCACCGTGCCGGCATATTTTAATCAGCAACAGCGTCAGGCGACCAAGGACGCGGGCAAGATCGCAGGCTTCGACGTTGAAAGAATCATCAATGAGCCGACGGCTGCTTCGTTGGCCTACGGGTTGGATAAAGACAAGAACGAAACGATCTTGGTCTACGATCTGGGCGGCGGCACGTTCGATGTGACCGTCTTGGATATCGGCGACGGTGTCTTTGAAGTAAAAGCAACCTCGGGCGACACTTATCTTGGCGGGAAAGACTTCGATCAGCGCATTATAGATTGGCTTGTGCAAGAGTTCAAAGAAGAGACGGGCATTGACGTCAAGAGAGATCTTGCGGCGTTGCAAAGACTGAAAGAAGCCGCAGAAAACGCCAAGAAAGAGCTCTCTTTCAAGACCGAGACGATGATCAGTCTGCCGTACTTAGCAGCCGACGCGCGTGGGCCGAAGCACCTGGAAAGAAGACTGACGCGCGCCAAGTTCCAAGCGCTGACCGACGATCTCATTGATCGTTCGATGAAGATCGTGGACCAAGCGCTGCGCGATGCGAAGCTCTCTCCGAAAGAGATTCATCAGGTGGTCATGGTGGGGGGCAGTACACGAATGCTGCGCGTCCAAGAGCGCGTGGCCGATCTCTTCGGCTTGGCCAAGATGAACAAAGAGATCAACCCCGATGAAGTGGTCGCGCTGGGGGCGGCGATCCAAGCGGGAGTCTTGGCCGGCGAAGTCGATCAGATCGTCCTTCTGGACGTGACACCCCTGACGCTCTCGATCGAGACTCTGGGGGGAATTGCTACTCCGATTATTGAGCGCAACACGACCATCCCGGTCGAGCGCACGAAGACGTTCACGACAGCCGAAGACGGCCAGACCCAAGTCGATATTCACATCGTGCAAGGGGAGCGCAAGTTAGCCCAAGACAACAAATCGCTAGGGCGCTTTCAGCTCACTGGAATTCCGCCTGCGCCTCGCGGCGTGCCGCAGGTCGACGTAAGTTTCAGTATTGACGTGGACGGTATTCTGCACGTGACGGCCAAGGACAAGGCGACCAGCAAATCTGCAAGTATTGTTATCAAAGAGCCGTCGCGCCTCAGCGAAGACGAGCTGAAGCGCATGAGAGAAGACGCAGAGCGCTATGCCGAAGAAGACCGCAGGCGCGTTGAAGAGATTGAGACGCGCAATCGCGCCGATCAGCTTCTCTATGCCACCGAGAAAGCCCTGCGCGAGCACGGCGAAAAAGTAAGCGCTGCCACGCGCGAGCGCATCCAGAACCGAGTCAACAGCCTACGAGAGAAGATCAAGACCAATGCGTCAATGGCGGAGATCCGCCAACTGATGAAAGAGCTCGAAGAGGCCGGCTTAGAACTCGGGCGCGAGATCTATCAGACGACGGGGCCGCAGGCTCCGGGCGGCAATAACGAAAATAACGAAGAGGCGAAATCCCCGAAGGGAGAGAAGGGCGAATATATTGATGCCGAGTACGAGAAGAAGAACGACCGATAACAAGGCCGAGGAGAAGGAGACCGCGTGGCCAAGAAGGACTATTACACGGTACTGGGAGTAGCCCGCAATGCCTCGCCAGAAGAGATTAAGAGAGCCTTTCGCCAGCTAGCCAAGAAGTATCACCCGGACAAAGGGGGCGACGCTGAGAAGTTCAAAGAAGCCGCTGAGGCTTACGAAGTCCTCAGCGACTCGGAGAAGCGCGCGCAGTACGATCACTTCGGCCACGTGGGTCCCGAGCAAAGATTCGATTTCGATCTTCGAGACTTCCGTCGTACACGCGAGGCGTTTGAAGAGTTCGGTTTCGGCTCTGCGTGGGAAGATATCTTTGACGCGTTCTTCGGCGAGGGCTTGCGCACACGCCAGACGCGCGAGCGTCGTCGCAGTCGTGCCCGGCGCGGCGAAGACTTGGAGTATCGTCTGCGCATTAACTTGGAAGACGCGGCCTTCGGCACGCAGATGAAGCTGACGGTGCCGCGCCAAGCCCTCTGTGCCGAATGCGACGGCAAAGGCACTGCCCCCGGATCAGGGCGCACCCGATGCGAGACTTGTGCCGGACGCGGCGAACTGCAATATCGCCAACAGACTCTCTTAGGGAGTTTTGTTAATATCCGCACCTGCGAGCGCTGTCGAGGAACGGGAGAGCTGCTGGAGAAACCCTGTCATCGCTGTCACGGCGCAGGCAGAGTGAAAACCGAGAGCCAGCTCTCTGTAAAGATTCCTCCGGGTGTCGACACGGGCTCGCGTCTGCGTCTCACAGGAGAGGGGAACGCCGGGACCGAAGGTGGGCCACCGGGGGATCTCTATATTGCCGTTGAGGTTCGCCCTCATCCCATTTTTCAGCGTCGGGGCGATGATATTTATATCGAACTGCCTATTAGATTCACGCAAGCGGCCCTGGGAGCAAAGGTGAAAGTTCCGACGCTGAACGGAGAAGAAACTTTAGAGATTCCAGCGGGGACTCAGACGGGCGAGACGTTCCGGCTGAGAGGCAAGGGTCTTTCCCGTCTACAAGGCTGGGGCAAGGGTGACCAATATGCCATTGTGAAGATCGAAGTGCCGAAGAGCCTGAGCAAACGAGCGCAAGAGCTATTACGACAATTGGACGAAGAGTTCAAGTAAGAATTTGACAGATTGGCCAAGAGCCTATAGAGTCTATAGAGCCAACTAAGAACTCTAAAGACTCTATTGATTATGTGATTATGCAACTCGATCTCAGCTCGCTGACGCTGGCGCTCGGTGCGGGCGTCGTTGCTTTTCTCAATCCCTGCGGCTTTGTACTCCTGCCCTCTTATGTAGCCCATTACTTAGGAAGTCGAGAATCAGGCCCTAGATCGTGGTGGACACAATCTCAACGCGGCTTGGTCGTCGGGCTTGCTGTAAGCGCAGGCTTCTTCACGGTCTTTATTCTCACAGGAGCGATCATTACGCTGTTGGGAACGGCTGTGGGAGAGTATCTTCCTTGGGCAGCGGTCGCGGTCGGCATCGGTCTCATTCTCTTAGGAATACGAATGCTCTTGAGAGAGAGAACTGATCTATTTGCTATTACATGGGCAGATCGCCTCACCCACGAACGAGGAGAATCTTCTCTGGGCTTTTATTATCTCTACGGGATCAGCTACGCGCTCGCTTCTAGCGGTTGCACGTTGCCCATTTTTATGATCTATGTGATCAGCCCAGCTCTAGCGTCGGGAGCGCTTTCGGGGTTTGTCAATTTTATCGCTTATGCTTCGGGGATGACCGTGATGATGCTCTTGCTCTCGCTCAGTCTCTCTTTCTCCAAAGGTGGGTTAGACAGAAACGTGCCGATCCGCTGGGCGCTGCTGGGTCTTGGTCTCTCTTTTGCTGCTCTGGTCGCCATGATGTGGTTCCAACCGGACGGTCTAAGCGCCCGCTGGCTTCTCTCGATCTATGGCGAAAACCAGCTGCTCTTCGTTGCTCTTGCCCCGGCGCTGGTGCTGCTGCTGCTCTTCCAGCTCTGGCGCTGGGATCGCTCTGTGCGTTGGCTCAACGGGCTGATCTTGCTCTTAGCGGGAAGCTATTTGATTTATTATCAGTTTAAGATCGGGCTACTTTCATAGACCGTGCTCACCATTTTGGGCTCTTTCCTGACTGCGACGTTGGCGCTCCTCAGTATGCCCGGCTATTCTCTGGATCTCGCTGTTTTCCTAGCGCTTGTCCCATTCTTTGGGGTTCTGAAAGATTCTACAGTGCGTATAGGATTCTGGTGCGGTTGGCTCACAGGCATTCTCTTCTTTGGGCTACTCTTGCACTGGCTCTATACGCTCTTCGAGTGGGCTGGGTTTTTCATCGTGCCTGCTCATTTAGTGCTCTCTCTTCTGCTGGGGCTTTCGTGGGCGCTCTTTGGAGCGGCGTTTGTCTGGCTGGAGCGGCGCTATCCGAGAGCTTCGTTTTGGGCCCTTCCGGCTCTTTGGGTTGTTTTAGAATATCTGCGCTCGCTGACCAAGTTCGGCTTCTCTTGGGGGTATCTCAGCGATGCGCTCTACCAACGCCCTGAGCACTTGCAGATGGCCGCCATGACGGGCACATGGTCAATCTCTTTTCTCATTGTGCTTATCAATTACTTGCTCTATCGAACGTTACGCGACCGTCGTATACTCTACGGAGCGCTTGCAGCGGGACTTGTTGTGCTCAATTGGAGCTGGGGGGCCTATCAACTCGCTCTATCCCATCCTCATCCCGAAGATGCATCGCTACGCATAGCTCTCATTCATTCCAACGTCCCGCAGCGTGCTCGCAGCGATCCGGATCAGCTAGAGCAACTTCACGCACTCTACTTGCAGCAGCTACAAAGCCTTGAAGAGCTGAAGCTCGATCTTGTCGTTCTTCCTGAGTCGATCTTGCCCACGTATCTGCTGCGCCATAGCAATCTATTAAAAGACTATCAAGAGGTCGCCCAGCGACTGGCTCTCTCTTTGGTCGTGGGCACGATTGACTATCGCGATGGCCAGCTCTTCAATAGCGCAGCTCTTATCACACCGGACGGTCGCGTTACGGGGATCTACGATAAAGTACAGTTAGTCCCTTTCAGCACCGAGTACTTTCCCTTGATTGATCTTCTCAGAAGTGTAGGGATCTTTCCGTGGTTGAGAGCGCTGCCCTTGGGGGCGCTCACGCCCGGCGAGCGCTGGGAGCCTTTGCACAGTTCTGCGGGCGTCATCGGCACGCCCATCTGTTTTGAGTCTATCTTTCCCAATATCAGCCGCGCCTTTGTGCGTCAGGGTGCCCAATTGCTCGTCATTATCACCAATGACGCTTGGTTCAAAGGCTCTGCTGCTTTAGAGCAGCACTTCGCCAAAGCCGTCTTTCGCGCTATAGAGACCGGGCGCTACACGGTGCAAGCGGCTAACGGAGGTATCTCTGGGGTTATTGACTCCAAGGGGCGTATTCGCGCTCAGACGCGCCTGCCAAAAGAGACGGTCCTGCAAGAAGAGTTCTTCTTGCAGGACCGTAGGACGCTCTACGTCAGCCTCGGCGATTGGTTTATCTATCTGTCGGCTTTGGCGCTCATCGCTTTAGCAGTTTGGGCAAAAATTCGCGCACGCTTCCCGGCGTCGCGTTGATCCCTATATTAGTTAGCTTGGTGACTGCACCATTCGTAAGGTTGACTTTGTAGATCTGATATGTCCCGTCTCGGTTAGAGACGAAAGCGATCTCGGTGCCGTTGGGTAACCAGAACGGATCGAACTCGTCATGAGTTGTATTGGCCGAAGCAGAACTGGCCAACGTATTCAGATTGACGATGCCCGAACCGTCGGCGTTCATCACTAGAAGATCGAGATGCGTGTTCTGATCCGATGTGAAGACGATCTTGGTTCCATCTGGGGACCACGCCGGAGGTGAAGGGAAACCCGATAATGGCGACAGAGCCCCATCGTTGATAGTTGCACGATTGGTGAGATTGACTAAATTGGTGCCGTCGGCGCGTATCCTCCAGATGTCGAAGTTCGTGCTGCCATCGTTGGGTTTGACGAAAATAATCAGATTGGCGTCTGTAGGTGACCAGCGTGGCGCAAAGGCGTTTTTGGGGGCGCTGGTCGTCAAGCGCACTTGGCTCGTGCCGTCGGCGTTCATCTTATAAATCTCGAAATTGCCGTCGCGATCGGAAGCAAAGGCGATCTGAGCCGCATCGGGAGACCAACTGGGCTGGATTTCGTTGCTGGGGGTCTGCTGCGTCAGGTTCGTTTGCAGGCCGCCGTCGGCGCGCATCTTAAAGATCTCGAAATCCCCAAACGTAGGTGGAGTCGTCAAGATCAATGGAGCCCGCGCAAAGACGACCTCCTGTCGCCCATTAACAGTAAGCGCGGGCCACAGGTCAATCCCGGCCATCGAAGTAATCTGCGCTTGGCCTGCACCGTTGCTGCTCATACGAAATATCTGGAAAAGCCCATTGCGGTCTGCAGAAAAGAAGATGCTATTATCTAAAACACTGATTGAAACAGAAGATCGGCTTTTCAAGCCTCGATCGTCGGTGACCGTAAGCGTTGCCACGAAAGTGCCGGGTGTGCTATATATATAAGTCGGAGTCGCTCCCGTAGCGTCCACCGTGCCATCTCCGTTGAAATCCCATTCGTACTTGGTGATCGAGCCATCGGGATCGCGCGAGGCTGAGCCGTTAAAAGCTACTTTCAGCGGGACCTCGCCCGTCGTCGGCGTCGCACTGAAGATCGCAAAGGGCGCTTGCGCGACCGTGCAACTGCTGAGCGCTAGAGCAGCAAAGATCGGAAATATCATAGAGCGTCGCGATCTGAACATCGTGTACCTCCTGCTTTACTTGCTATCTACTCTAATTCAAATGAGAGCCAAAACTAAGGAATCTGGTGGAGATCGCTATGGGGCTTTGTCTAGCGCCTAGGGGACAAAGGTCTGTAATGGAACCCACAGAGCGCCCGCGTTGGTAGATTGTGTAGAATAGTAAAGATTCTGAAACTTAACTGACTTGGGATGAGTATATAATTTCGGGCTATGAGGAGGGCGTATGGGTGAGGACGAATTGAAACTGATACGGAGGTCGCTCGATGGCGACAAGAACGCTTGGGGAGAGATCGTGAAACGCTACAAAATCTCGGTCTTCGGAGTAGCACTGGGCATCTTGGGCAATCCGGCAGACGCCGAAGACGCCGCTCAAGATGCTTTCATCCGCGCTTATCAAGGGCTGCATACGTTCCATCTCGACAAGCGCTTCTCGACGTGGATTTTCGCCATTACGGCCAATTTATGTAAGAACAAACTTCGTCGGGATCGTCTCTTGGCACCTCTAAAATATATAACACGGGCGACCCAAAGCCATCATAATCCCGAAGCTCAACTGGCTCAAGACCAGCGCTCACAGACGATGCGTGACGCCCTCGATCAGCTGAGCCCGAAATATCGTATGCCCTTAGTGCTGAGATACTATGGTGACCTGGAATACAAAGAGATCGCCGAGATGATGAAACTACCGGAAGGAACTGTTAAGACGAGAATCCATCGGGCAAAGTCCGAACTCAAGAGATTGCTGGAACAGAAGGGAGTGGTCGGTCATGCACGAACATGAACTCGAACAACTCATCAAAGAGACGATCGTCCAACGCGCACAGGCCCATCAAGATCGCATTGCCGATCTTGAGTATCGGGTTGTTGACGCCCTACCGGATCGGCCGGCTGCTTTAGAACTGCGACCGACTTGGCCTATGAGACTGGCGCTGGCAACGGCAGCGATCTTGCTTTTCTTAGGCGGATTCTGGCTAGGAGGAACTCTCTCGGACGGACCTCCTTGCGCCGATCCCTATGTGCTCTGTTTGGTCTACCCTAACGCTAAGAGCGTCTCTCTCGTAGGTCAACTGACTCATTGGGAGCGACAGCCGATGCACGGGCCAGATCGTCACGGCATCTGGTGGATACGACTGCCTCGCGATCTAGAACCCGGACGCTATGAATATGGCTTTATGGTGGACGAGTACCACTGGGTACACGATCCGCGGGCACGTGAGTTCGTCCATACGTTTGATAACAAGATCAACTCTGTGTTGATCTGGCCCCCCTCTCAAGGTGATGCCCCATGAAGTATCTTCTGATTTCAGTGCTGACTGCTTTGCTCTTGAGCGCTAACGTGCTGGCACTGCGCGGTCAGCAGGTGACTCCACAGGACGTCTATAGTTGTTTTCGCGCGCTCAACGTCTCGGATTTGCCCTTCCTCATCAATGCTTACGACAAGGGCTTCAAAGACAGACGCATCACCCCTTCTATGGCATTGACGCTCTGTCAGCGTCTGGCGCAGAGCGCCGCGCCGATCGGGTTGCGCGAGGGTGTGCTCAGAGTCATTGGACTGGCTTTGATCGAAGAGCTGCCCGTCACGATGCTTGTAGATAAAGCGCTGGAGGGTCTCGCCAAAGGCGTCGCACTAGAAGCGATCAACGACGAACTCGCACAGCGCAAAGCCACGCTGAGCGAAGTCAAAGCGCTCTTTGCCCATAAGGGTATCCGTATCAGTCTGACCATTCGTTTTGGGGCAGTGACGCTCGAACTGACCCTAGAGGCCGTTGATGCGGCCATTACAGAAGCAGCGCGTGCGCTGGAAGACTACGTGCGCGCTGGACAGAGGATCGAAGATGCTACAGCAATCAAGGCGACTGTGCAGCGTTATTTGGCGAGCAATCGCGCGATTCCCGTGACGTTGGTGAGCTTTATCGAGCAGATCGTGAGCGCGCCGGAATGGGCGCAGTTGGCTCAGAACGTCGCCAACCGTCTGAAGAAGTGAAGATATAGAGAAGATATAGAAAGGAGCTTTTGCTGTGACCATGATGAAAGTTTTCTTGTGGCTCTCTTGGGCGATGCTGGCCGCGACTTCGTTCTCAGGTTTAGGCGGAGAGCCTCGCGAGCTGGCGTTGGCTCCCACCGATCCCGTCTTGCTAGCGGGACGATATTATCGGGTGCTGCTCTCGCTCCCTGCGCCGGATCTCGTCGCAGTAATCGAAGCAGCGAAGCAAGCGGGGTTCTCCGTGCGCATCGCTGAGGGCACACGCGTCAGCTATTTTATTGGTATGACGCCGTGTCCCGACTGCACGCCGGAGAACGAACGTACACGCTTGGGGTTTCCGCAGCTGTATGTGGACGGCACGCTCTTGTGGTTGCGCGCAGAAGAGACGCTAGCGCGTTACAATCTACGCCCCTTTGGAGATGGCTATGAACTGATGATCGCTCCCAAGGTGACCGCCGGCGCTGCGGCGACCCTCGGTGAGATCGGAATGCGTTTGCTGCAGCTCAAGGTGCTACGCGAGCCGACGTTGCCGTTGAACGTCGAGCAGCTGAGTGTCGTTCCAGGAGTAAAGCCGCCGAGGCCTCCCGACGGCGTGCGCTTGGATTCGCTGCTCTATGGCCTGATGCTCATGCCCGATTGGTACGACTTTGCTCTGCAGAACCGTCTAGAGCTTTGGGGACTGCGCGTGCGTGTGATTGTCGAGCTGGTGAGTCCAGAAGCGCAAGTGTCTTCGGTGCACAATCTGATTATCGAAGCGCGCTCGCCGTCCGGGCTAATGCGCGTGTTGGTGCCCATTCATCAACTGACCGTCTTGGCGAGCGATCCCGCGGTCAAACTCGTCCGGCCGCCGTTCCAGCCGGGAATATGAAATAGCTTTTCAAGGAGATGATCTGCTATGCGAAAAATATATTTTGCTATGATGCTGCTAGCTGTGCTAGTGATTGGCAATGGCAATTTAAGCTGGACGCAGGAACCAAAAGATCCCAAACAGAGCCAGAGACTTGACCACAACCCCAAAGTTGACAGTGTTCTACAGCAGATCATTAAGCTGGCTGCCCAAGGTAACTCTCCAGCAGCAGCTCAGGCCGCCGCACAAGCGCGTATACCCATGCGCGGCAACCACATCATCGCCATTATTCGGTTAGGCGAACAGTTTGCCGATCCAACGGGTGAAGAATATACTCATCTTCTTCGGTTCGTCTCGGTCATAGGAGGACAAGTCATCGCCACATCGAGATATGCTCTAAAGATCTCTCTCCCTTTGGATATAGAAGCTCTTCAGCGCATTGCGGCCTTGAACTCTGTGAGTTTTGTTCGCCCGCCTCTCATTCCCCAAACGCTGGTGACGAGCGAAGGCGTTACTCTCATTGGCGCTTCTAGCTATCACAGTAGTGGCTTTCGCGGTCAGGGCGTGAAGATCGCCGTGATTGATCTGGGTTTCGCAGGACTCTCATCTGCCCAAGCACGCGGCCAACTCCCCGGCGGCTTACAGACGTTCGACTTCACCGGCACCGGCGTCGAATCGGGCACCAATCACGGCACCGCTGTCGCGGAGATCGTCCATGATATGGCTCCACAAGCGCAGCTTCTGTTAATGAAAATCTCTGACGAAGTCGACTTAGAAAACGCCAAAGAAGAAGCGATCCGTCAGGGCGCCAAGATCATCAATCACTCGGTGGGCTGGTTCAATACGAATTTTTACGACGGGACGGGCATTATTAATAATATCGTTGCGGACGCGCGAAACCGGGGTGTTCTGTGGGTCAACGCCGCCGGCAACTACGGACGACGCCATTGGCAAGGAGGCTTTAGAGACTCTAGTAACGACCGTTGGCACGAGTTCTCCGGCAGCGATGACTGTTTGCGCATCACGGCGAATGCCGGAGATTCCATCGCTGTTTTTCTCACATGGAACGACTGGCCTGCTTCGCGCAACGATTATGATCTCTATCTCTTCGACTCCACGGGGCGTCAAGTAGCCCAATCGGAGCGCATCCAAAGCGGCACAGAGTCCCCAGCAGAAAATCTCTTCTTTCAGACGTTTATGCCGGGGAATTTTTGCATCAAGATCAGAGCCGACGGCAACCCTGCATCGCGTATTTTCTCGCTCTTCAGCGTCAACCATGACGTGAGCTATCCCGTTCCCACCAGCAGCATCATCGCACCGGGAGACTCCCCCAATGCCCTCACAGTAGGCGCTGTCAACCACCAGAACTGGACGACCGGCCCGATCGCTGCTTACAGCTCGCAAGGGCCTACAAACGCGGGATTAAGCAAACCCGATCTGGTAGGCCCCGATCGCGTCACGACTTCGACTTATGCAGAATTCTTCGGCACGTCCGCTGCATCTCCGCATGTCGCAGGCGCTGCTGCTCTGTTGCTCTCACAGAATCCGTCGCTTTCGACTGCCCAGCTCGAATCGCGATTGAAGAGCGAAGCGATCCCGATGGGGTCATCGTTGCAGTTTGGCTCCGGCAGACTCAACTTGGCGCAAGCGGGGCCGCCGCGACTCCCTGATCTGGTGGTCACAGGACTGACGGCAAACCCGACCAGCCCGCGCGTGGGAGATTCTGTGACGATCAGTGGCGTCGTGCGCAATCAGGGCACCGGCGATGCCGGAACGTTCGTCGTCGAGCTGCGCGACAGCGGAGGCAGTGAGCGTCGCACGGTTAACAGTCTCGTCGCCGGAGCTTCAGCGGGGTTCTCGTTCACGCGCAGAGTCAACCAGCTCAGCGAGATCTTTGTTGCCGTCGCCGATGCCCTCAATCAAATCAACGAATCTAACAGAAATAATAACACAGCAGAACTGCGCGTGACGGCTTCGCAACCGACACTCAAGCCCGATCTGACAATCACTATGGTGGACTGGTCTCCCCGTACACCGCGCGTGGGAGATACCGTCAGTTATACCGTGATCGTGCGTAATCAGGGACAAGCCAACGCTGGGGCTTTTATCACAGAGCTGCGCGACGGCGCGGGCACGGCTCAACAACCGTTGTCTGGACTCGCCTCGGGAGCTTCGACCAATATCAGTTTCAGTCGACGCATCAATACCAGCACGGAAACTGTGACCTTCACGGTGGACGCACTCAATCAAGTGGACGAGTCCAACGAAGCCAATAACACTGCACAAATTCGCGTGGACGCCCAACCCGAAGCCCCGCGCAGGCCCGACTTGACTATCTCAGGCACAGACTGGTCGCCGCGCACGCCGCGCCTAGGGGATTCTGTCACTTTCACCGTCGTCGTCCGCAATCAGGGAACGGCTAACGCTAGTTCTTTCATCGTAGAGATTCGTGATAGCCGAGGAACCGACCGGCGTTCGATTGCCGCTCTTGAGATCGGCAATTCGCTCTCGCTCAACTTCGAGCGAAGGCTCAACAGCGCCACAGAACTCTTCACCATCGTAGTTGACCCTGATAACCGCATTGACGAGCTGAACGAAGCCAACAACAGCACTCAAGTTCGCATAGACGCCCTGCCCGAATCGCGCTTGCCCGATCTGACGATTGAATCATTGGATCATACGCCACGCGAGCTGCGCCTTGGCGATGCTTTCACCGCCGTAGCTGTTATTCGCAACGGCGGCAACGCCGACGCCGGCCCGTTTGTCGTTGATCTCCAGGACAGCGCGGGGACGACGCGCCAAGCCGTGACCGGCCTGCGCGCAGGGGCTTCCGTGCGGCTCGATTTCCCACGACGCTTGAACAACACCACAGAGACTATTACCGTAACGGCAGACGCGCTGCGCCAAGCCGCCGAATCGAACGAGACCAACAACTCTCGTCAGATGACGGTGCGCGCCACTCCCGATATTCCGCCGCCTCCCACGCCGTTCTCTCTGGAGATCTCTACAGATAGAACCAGCTATCGCATCGGGGAACGACTCTCGATTCAGTTCACATTGAACGCGCGCACCGCGGCGCATATTTATATCTTCAATGTTGACTCAGCGGGACGCATCTCTCAAATCTTTCCCAACGCGCTCTCGCGCCGCAACCCGCTCAGCCCAGGCACTTATACGCTGCCCGACGGCCCATACACGCTCGTGGTCAACGGCCCCGACGGCACAGAGTATCTGCACGCTGTCGCGGTCTCCCAAGCGATCGAGTTCGGATTGAACGGCATCCAGAACAGCGCCTGGCTCAATCCCGAAGCCTTCCGTGCCGAACTGACGCGCCGTCTCCAGTTAGCCGCCCCTTCGGCGACTTGGGCGCTGGCGCTGACGAGCTTCCAAGTCGGCGGAACCACTACACCGCAGAATCGCCCGCCGACCGCCTGCTTCAACTACAGCCCGACTTCCCCTATCGTCGGCCAGACGGTCACCTTCGATGCGTCATGTTCGAACGATCCCGACGGCCAGATCGTCCGCTACGATTGGGATCTCGACGGCGACGGTCGTGTGGACGCCCAGGGCGTGCGCGTGACTTCCGTCTTCACCACAGCGCGCGCGTATTCTGTCACCCTGCGCGTGACAGATAATCAAAATCTGAGCGCGATTCAGACACAGACCGTTACGGTGCGCGCGACTTTGACTCCGCCTACGGAGCCCACGCCGGGACTTCCCTTTGGCATCGGGGGATTCTTTCTCATAGGGACGGATCAGCTTCTGATCACGGTGCAAGGGGCGCTGGGCTGGAGCGGTGATCGTCCCTATCAGATCACGCTGGAGACCAACGGCGCGATCTTGGGGGCGACTTTGCAGACACAGACTAACGCGGCTCCTCAGGCGATCCCCGCTCTAAGCGCAGGGCAATTGCAACTGACGCTCGTCGGCACGGTGCGCAGCAACGGACGCGTGACCTATGCTCTGCGATTAGCCGAGGGAGTCGCCGCCGCGCGCTTTGATCTATTACTTGACATCAACGGAGACGGGGTCGCCGAACGAGCACAGATGAACACGATCTTCGTTCACTTGACGGGCATCGGACGCTTGTCAGGGTTCTTCCTGCCCTTCAGCAATCCGTTTATCGTCATGACCCAGCAGGGCGCCTTACTGCCCTTCGGGAGCCAGACACGCATCTGCGTCCCTGCAGAAGCGGCGGGATTTCGTGCATCCCGTTGCTGGCCGGGGTAATCTAAGTAGGGGCAAGCACAAGCATGCACAGACTTCTGGACGGTATTCGCCTTCTCGATCTGACTCGGCTCCTCCCCGGCCCCTACGCCACGCTCCTCTTGGCCGACTTGGGCGCGGAGGTCATTAAGATCGAAGAGCCCAACGAGGGCGATCCCGTGCGCGCCCTGCCGCCGCTCCATAGCGACGGCACAAGCTATCTCTTTCACTTGCTCCATCGGAACAAAGCGAGCCTTGCGCTCAACTTGAAGACTTCCGTCGGAAGAGAGATCTTTCTGAAACTAGCGCAGAGCGCTGATGCGATCATAGAGGGCTTCCGACCCGGCGTGACGGCGCGCCTTGGCATTGACTATGCGACGACGCACGCCGTCAAATCTGATATTATTTATTGTTCGTTGACGGGCTACGGCCAGAGCGGGCCCTATCGCGATTACGTCGGCCACGATCTCAATTATATCTCTATCGCGGGATTATTGGGCTTGACGGGGCAGCGCGAACCCGTCATCCCCGGAGTGCCCGTTGCTGACCTGGTCGGTGGAACGCTGGCGGCGTTCTATATCTTGGCGGCGCTGCTGAAGAGAGCGCGCACAAGCGACGGCGAGTATATAGACCTCTCGCTCACCGACTCGGTTCACTCGCTCATGACGTTGCACTTCGCCCATTACTTTGGTGCGCAACAGAGTTCCCAGCGCGGACAGCTCCCCTTGGGCGGCCATTACGCTTGTTACTCGGTCTACAAGACCCGCGATGGGCGTTTTTTGAGTCTAGCTTGTCTGGAGCCCAAATTCTGGCAGAGCTTCTGCGAGAGCGTTCAACGACGCGACTGGATGGCCAGGCAATTTGACCCATCTCTCAATGCAGATGCGCAGAAACTTATGGAGAGTCGTCCTCTCGCAGAGTGGCTCAATCTGCTAGACCCGTTACAGATCCCCGTCACGCCCGTCTATGAAGAGCTTTCAGCCGTGCATCAAGATCCCCACCTGCGGAGGCGCAGGCTCTTCGTAGAAGGGCTGGAGCAGATCGCTCCGCCTGTCACGCTGGCGCAAGCTCTCGCAGCCCCGGACCGACTCGCGCCGCGCTTGGGGCAGCAGACGGACGAAATTCTTAGCAAGCTGAGCTTCTCGCAGAGCGCCATCGCTCGGTGGCGCGCCGAGGGTATCGTGGGTTAGTTAGAAGGTGTAGGGGCGAGGCGACCTCGCCCCTACAAAAAACTCTTTAGGGGAGGGGTTGGGGAAGAGGTGCTGATTCGATCACTCTAGATTCCAGACCCAGCACCTTGCGCACCAATGGGTTCCGTCGGTCGAGACGATAGGCTTCGATCTCGCGGCTCTCGCCGGGATAATATTTGAGAATCAGTCTCCCGTCGCGCTTGACGCGCTCGAAGAAGTCACGCGCTTCGTTCCAAGTCGTGAAGCGCATTTCTGAATCGGCGGAAATCTGCTCGATCACCAGCTTCCAGCCGATATAGTGATACGTCCCTTCGAGCAAGTCGCGCTCCATGCGGTCGAAGATTTTGATAAAGCGCTCCAAGCGCTCATCAATCGTCGCATCGGCATTGAACGAAAAGTAGCTCGCTACGTCTTTGAGCACTTGGGCGACGGTGCCCTCCAAGCCGCAGATGATGACTTCCTTGCCAAAATCGTTGCGCGCCAGATTTAAGACGTCCAAGAAGATCTTATCGCCGGTCATGAGCACGTAGCGTCCGAACTCTTTGCGGAAGGCGAGTGTCCGTAAGATATCGACGGCCATGCGCATGTCTATTTTATTTTTGGTGGGGCGTCCCTCTCGGTCGCGATCTTTGGGAACGTTGATCGCTTGCAGACCTTCGTTGTCCAGATCGAGCTTGAAATGTTCCGGGTAGGTCGGCTCACTGAAGTCCGCGTAGACACTGATCAATTTGACGCCCCCGAAGGAGCGGGCTTTCTCGACGAGTTCGTCGGCGGTCAGTTCGCGTCCGTATTGATGTCGAAAACCGATATAGATATTTTCCAAGTCCACAAAGACAGCAGTTTCGGGTTGTCCATTCATAAAACTCCTCCTGTGCAGAGTGAATAGAAAAATCTTCTTCTTCTGTCAAAGACCGCGAATTCGCTCTATTATAAACGACTTGGAGAGTGCAAAGCAAGCGAGGCTGGTCGGTGCGGGGCGTCGCCGGAAGGAGCCGGGCGTAGAAAGAGTTCTAAGCAGATTGGGCATCAGATAAGATAAAGAGCTAAGGGGTATGCGCGAAATGGCAATTGTGCGCCGATTTCAGCATGATAGAAGCAGTGGTTTATAAGAGACTCTAAGAGTTAGGGATGGAGCGTGTTCGTTCGATCTCTTACAGATCATTTGATCTTGGTCATGGCAGAATGCTACCGAGTGCTGCATAATCATACAGAGAAGGGGGAACTCTATGAAAACGCTCTGGACGAAACGCTATGCCCAACGCACCCGGAGAATGCAAAGTTCAGCGGTGCGCGAACTGTTAAAACTGACGGAACAGCCCGATGTTATCTCTTTCGCGGGCGGGCTGCCTGCTCCGAAGGTCTTCCCCGTCAAAGAATTCCAAGAAGCCTGCCAGAAAGTCTTGAACGAGCACGGCCCTAAAGCACTGCAATACAGCACGACCGAAGGCTATCGTCCCCTGCGCGAGATGATCGCCCGTCATACGGCGCGCTACGGGATCGTCGTGGATGCCGATCATATTCTGATCACCAGCGGCTCTCAACAGGCGCTCGATCTCATCGGCAAGATCTTTATCAATCCGGGCGATCACGTCTTAGTGGAGAAGCCCACTTATCTGGGCGCTCTGCAGGCGTGGAACGCCTACCAAGTCGAATACGTCGCCGTCGGACTCGATGACGATGGCATGAAGACCGATGAACTCGAGGGGGCCTTGCGCAGCGGGCCCAAGTTTCTCTATGCCCTGCCCAATTTTCATAATCCCGCCGGAGTGACGCTCGCGCTGGCGCGTCGACAGAAACTGATCGTCCTGGCCGATCACTACGGCGTCCCCGTCATAGAAGACGATCCCTACGGCCAATTGCGCTACGAAGGCGAGCATCTCCCATCGCTGGTCGTGCTCGACAATCACTATCAAGCCCACAACGGCGCGCCCTATAGCGGGAACGTCATCTATCTGAGCACTTTCTCTAAGACGCTTGCGCCGGGATTGCGCTTGGGCTGGGTGATCGCCCCCAAAGAGATCATTCAAAAATTGGTGCAAGCCAAGCAGGGCGCCGACTTGCACACGAGCACTTTTAACCAAATGGTCGCCTATGAAGTCGCCCGCGGCGGCTTCTTAGATAAACACGTGCGCTATATTCGCGAAGTCTATCATGAGCGACGCGATGCTATGTTTCATGCGCTGGAGAGATATTTCCCTGAAGAAGTGCGTTGGACGCATCCCCAAGGCGGACTCTTCTTGTGGGTCGTCCTCCCAGAGCACTTAGATGCCGCCCAAGTCTTGCAAGAGGCCGTGAAAGAGAGAGTCGCTTTTGTTCCCGGAACGGCTTTCTATCCCGACGGGGCGGGGCAGAACACCCTGCGCTTGAACTTCTCCAACGCTACTCCAGAGAAGATCGAAGAGGGCATCAAGCGTCTGGGAAGGGTGCTGAAGAGCATTCTGAGCCCGGCCACGCTCTCTCAAGCAGGAGCTGACAGCGGATTTCGGTAGCAGATTAAACAGATTATTTTGAAGAATCTGCTTCATCTGCTCCCAGAATCTACTGTCAGCGCTCTTGGCGAACGGTTTGACCGGCGTCAGTCTTTTTCTTGATAGAGTTCATCTCCGAATTTGAGAATACTCATAACTCCTCCGTGATCTCTCCAGTAAACTGAAATGATTGCTTATGATCAGCACATCCGTTCAGCTTTTTGCCGGTATGACGCCAGAGAAGATCGAGGTGATCCGGGCCGCGGCTCATCTTCTCGAACACCCTGCGGGAAGCAAGATCTACGCCCAAGGCGACCCTACCGATGGGCTCTATTGTCTTTGCCAAGGTCTGATTAAAGAGATCTCTCTCAATAGTGAAGGGCATCTTCGCTGGGTACGGCTCCTCGGGCCGGGGGAACTTCTCGGCAGCGGAGAATCTCTCTGCTCTACTCCTCAAGCGCAGACGGCCATTGCGCTCCGCCAGAGCCAACTGATCTGGCTCTCTCAAGAAGAGTTCAAAAATATCGCAACCGAGCACGCCGATCTTCTGCTCTGGGTGGCTACGCATATGGCTCACCAGCTCTGTCGGCTGCGCACCGCGCTGGTGCAGCGCGCCTATACGGAGAGCGCCGTACGACTGACCGAGGCGCTGCATCACGTAGCCAAAGAGTTCGGAACGGTGACCGAGCGCGGGCGCTTGATCGATCTCGATCTCTCCCGCGATGAGTGGGCCGCGCTTGTAGGCATCGCTCCGGAGACCGTCAGCCGGGTGCTCCACCAGTTGGCCGAGCGCGGCGTGATCGAGTTGCACGGGCGTCGCATCCTTCTGCTGAATTCTGCGCGATCTCTCTAACTCTTGACTTGATTTGCACAAGACTCCCCCTATGAACTAAAATTGATCCGTGGCTATTAAGCGCGTTGTCTTACAAGCCAAGCACCCTAAAGGCCCTCTTATTTGCGGGAGCGAAGGGTGTGCCGGGTGCTCGTGGATCTTTCAGGGGCTGAGCGAGAGCGATCAGCAAGAATTACAAAAGCTGATGCGTCCGGTTCGCTACGAAGCCGATGAGACGATCTTTCACGAGGGAGCGCCAGCTTTCGGGTTTTTTATTATCTGCCAAGGGCAAGTGAAATTAGTGAAACAGGGCAGTGGAGCCAAGCGTCAGATATTAAAGATCATCGGCCCCGGAGAATTATTGGGCGAAGAGAATATTTTTAACGGAAAAGCGCACGGGGCTTCTGCTCGAACATTGGAGCCGACCTCGGCGCGTTTTGTGAAGCGCGAAGAGTTCTTGGATTTTCTCAAGCGTCATCCGCAAGTAGCCCTTCAGTTGGCCGAAAAGATCGCGCGCGAGCTGCAGGGGTTTCAAGCGAAGCTGATCGAAGTCGCGTATGAGGGCTGTCGCGCGCGGCTCGCCCGGATTCTGCTGGCGTTGGCACGCGAATACGGGGCAGAAGAAAAAGAAGGGCTGCGCATCACCGCGAAGCTCACCCGCAACGATCTGGCGGAGATGGCCGGGATCTCCACGGAGACGGCCATCCGCACACTGACAGAATTGGAAGAGCGTCGCTTGATTAGACTGGAGCGCCGAAAGATCTGTATTCTCGATCAGGATGGTTTGGAAGAGCTGGCGGCAGCGCTGCCCGGCGAACCTACTGAGAACGTGCTCTAATGCTCTAAAAGGAGAAGAGAAATTTATGTTCAAGAAGATACTCCTGCCCACCGACGGTTCGAAGGGCGTGGAGAAGGCGATCAATTGCGCGACGACGATCGCGCTGGAGTTCAGCTCGAAGATCTGTCTGCTCTTTGTGGCCGAGCCGCCCGCGCTGCTCTTTACCTACGCCAGTGTTGCCGAGCAGAGCGTTCTGGAGGCTCTGAATAAAGAGGGTAAGCACATTTTGGAGAAGACGGCCCAGACGATTCGTGAGGCGGGCGTAGAGAGCGTCGAGACGGTCTTGAAGACGGGGATGCCGGCGAAAGCGATCTTGGATTTTGCTGAAGCCTCTAAGATCGATCTGATTGTGATGGGGACGCATGGGCGGCGTGGGTTGGACCGAATGCTCTTGGGGAGCGTCACGGAAGAAGTTGTGCGCCTGTCCAAAGTCCCTGTGATGACCGTGCGTATGAACTCCACCTAGTGGGGCAAGCAGGGCGCTTAGCTCAGCGGGAGAGCGTCCGCCTTACACGCGGAAGGCCAGAGGTTCGAATCCTCTAGCGCCCACCAAAGACGCTCAAAGTTGCTTGCAGCCTACACTATCGCTCTCTTTTGTGTCCTAGCTCCCAAGACGTGAATCTCGCTCAAAATAGCCCACAGTGGGCGCACTACACTGAGACCGTTTCGACGCTCTCTCAGGCTGTCGAGCAGTTTACCCTCATGGCTCGTGCGTCCGTTGGCAGAGCTGCACTCCGGCCCGATACGGCAGTATCTAGCTCATTGCCAAGAGCGGGGCTTCACCCCAGCGACGTTGGGGATGCAATATCGTGTTCTACACGCTTTCTTTAACTGACTCAAACGAGAAGGACTTATAAGCTCAGGTCCGATGGACGGCATCAGCCCGCCAAGGCAGCCCAAGCAATATCCCTTCGTCTTGGAAGAGCACCTCATCAGGGCGCTCTTGGCCGCGTGTAACAGAAGCAACTTGCACGGGGCCAGAAACTACGCCATGCTCTTGCTCTTTGTAGATTGTGGGCTCAGGCTGAACGAGCTTCTCTCTCTTCGGCTGGCTGATCTGTCTCTATCTCAACGTTCTCTGAAAGTGCACGGTATGTGTAAGGGGCCAGAGATCGGATCGTCTTCATGGGAGCTAGGACATAAGGTTCTCAGGCGCTGGCTCGACCTGCGGGGCTTTAGGACGTGATACTCGGACGCGCTTTTCATAGACCGCAAGGGCGAGCCACTGAAGCCCCGCTGGGTGCAGCAAGTGATAGCCCGTCTAGGGCAGAGGGCGGGGATCAAGGGCGTCCGTATATTTGGAGTTCATCCTCGTAAAGAACCCCGCAGCAAGCTGCGGGGCATTAACGACAAAACGGCTCAGAGCTTAAGATGGAGTTGATCCTAATGCTGCAGCTTGATGTACCGGCGAATTGTAACGGCGGGATTCGCCTGCGGCGAATCTCTGCTTTCCTCCCCCCAGCAAGCTGGGGGGTATCCAGCAGAGGATTTTTATGAAATTTCTGTTCCTCGTATTTGCCAGTTTTGTCGTTGTACCAACGGCAGGTTATTCGCTCACCAATTGAGTGCGAGACGATCATCTTCAGATATGGGGCTGTCTTGTGCGCTACTTCATCGCCTACGCTATACCCGAAAGCCATTTTCGCTCCTCTGTTTGCTATAAGTTATAGTAAGTGTGGCAGTAAGATGCAAGGACATCAAGGCTAGCTGGGAGACTATCGATTGGCGGTTACAAAGCTGCTTGGGTGGGCGTTGGCGTGCATAGCAACGAAGCCAGCCCGAAAAGCCCTGCTATTGGAGTTAGCTGTCAATCAAAGGGTCTATTCTTTGCCTAGGTTTGCTTCCCAGTATAAAGAGCTACGTTAATGCGGCGGGTCACATTTTCTTTACCGAGGGATTTATTTGTCTGATCTCTTTTAGGCATACTGTATTCTACCGCTCATGGTGGGGGTTCTTGTCTCACGGAGCAAGGTCCCGTTATAATTCAACTGCAAGAGGTGAATTTCGCAATGCGCAAGCTGATTGTTGTCGCGGCTGTGATTGTCAGCCTTCTTTTGTCTCTTCTCTTGGGTGCGGTGGTTACGCTTGCAGCTTCAGAATCGGAGCCAACAGTCTTTCGGCCATCGCCGAACTCAACGCCTTCCCTTAATCCCAGCGTTTCATATTACGTTTATGATGAGAGATATAATCTCTTCGTTTCAGAAATTGATGGAGCTGTAAGGAATGTTTTGAAATCAGGCTGGATGTTACCAAGTCCTTTAGCGATTGAATTGGGCAATCCCACCCTTGAATGTCCACAAGAAGCCGTCGCTTTTTTTTGCCCTGAATGGGGGAGGGGCTACAGTTATATTAATTTCCGGCCGGCCACTTTCAGTGGCAATATTACAAAACGATATGATGTATACTATCACGAGTTAGGCCATGCTGTCGCCGAAGCATATGAACTCTTTGCCGAAAAAGGGAGTTCAACATGCATAGAGTGGGATTATAACAGTTATGGCCGGAGGCAACCCTGGGGGTGCCAATGGGATGAGGGCTTCGCGGAGTTCTTCGCTGCTGTATTCATGGATCGCAACCAAAGTGTATTCCGCGTTGATGACGAACAATCTCCGGCCTTTGTTGCTAACATAATGCTAGAGAAAGTATCTAGCGATGGATGGGATTTCTTCTTGTGCGTCTATGATGAAGCTAGAAGAGCTATTGCAGTGGGCTACTGGACGCGCTACGAATGGGAAAAGGCGGTGCAAAACTGCGCTAAACCGCAGATAGAAGTTACTATCAGCGCCCCATCAGCTGTTGGAGAAGGCGACACTTTCGAAGTTTTCGTCAGCATTCGAGTTTTGAGTCCTATCAACGCGGTGCTTGTGAGTCATGAGATTCCGGCTGGTCTTCAAATCGTGTATGGAGAAACCAGGTATGGCTGGCTGACCGCTCAAGCGGGTGAGATGTTGAAGGCTAGCCTGACGCTTAAGGCCCTCTTTCCCGGCACATTCGTCCTGCAAACCACTATCACGTTGACGACAGCATCCGGAGCACAAAAGCCGTTTACGATTGAGACAACTGTAACGAGCTTGCCTCGTTCGGAGCCCCCGCCCCCGCCTCCCCC
>JAJHSH010000054.1 GCA_022683945.1 Candidatus Acetothermia bacterium
GGGATGGGGTGAGGGTGGGCTTCTGGAGTTCTCTCTTACGACCCAGACGCGCACCCGCACCGGCCAGCGCCTCTGGGAGAACTCGCTCAGTCTTCAGTTGCAAGGAACGCTCTCTCTGCCGGCGGCGCACGAACTGAAGCTGCTCTGGAGATCAGCAGATGCTTACTGGCGCATCGGTTACAGTCTCGCGCTCCAGCCGCGCCTGCGCGGGGTGCTCTTCGTCACGGCGGGTCCCCGCTGGGGCGGAGAGCTGGAGTTTGTTATAAGTAAGCTCTGGTCGCCGCGTCTGGGCATTTTGTGGGGTGTCACAGAGAAGCCAGAATTCTATCTGACGCTCTGGGGAGATTGACGGAGGCGCTTCTGCCGGTTATGCTGGGGTTATGAAAAGACTTGTAGAGTTGAAGGTCAATGGTGAACGGCAGCAGATCGCTCTGCCGGTGCACAAAACGCTCTTAGAAGTCTTGCGAGAGGATCTGCATTTGACAGGGACGAAGCACGGCTGCGAAGTCGGCGAGTGCGGCACCTGCACGGTTTTAATAGACGACCAGCCGGTGCTCTCGTGTCTGACGCTGCCCGTCGAAGTCGAGGGACGGGCCATCACCACGATCGAAGGCATCTCTTCCAACGGGAAATCCCATCCGTTACAGACGGCCTTCACGCAGCTAGGCGCAGCCCAGTGCGGCTACTGCACTCCCGGCATGATCTTGACTGCCAAAGCGCTCCTCGATCAGAACTCGATCCCCACGCGTGAAGAGATCGTCGAAGCGCTTTCGGGCAATCTCTGTCGCTGCACGGGGTATCTCAAAATCTTTGAAGCCGTCGAGTTGGTAGCGAAACAACATAGAGAAGAGCAAAGAGTAAAGCAGTGAGGGTTGTGACATCGGTCACGCGCCCAAGAGATCTTTGCGCCGGACCTTCCCCTTGACAAGCCGGAATATTTCTGCTATAGTACATTTGTGCTGTACAGTAGACCCATCGACACACGACGGTGCCGGGGCGGCAAAACCCCTGATGCACGTTGACGGTGGAGACGGGAAATAAGCAGCAGAAAGGGGTTTGCACAGATGCCGACCGGCAAAGTCAAATGGTTCAACGATGCCAAGGGCTACGGTTTCCTGGAGCAGGACAACGGCGGCCCTGATGTCTTCGTGCATTTTTCGGCGATCAAGGCCGAAGGCTTCAAGAGCTTGCGCGAAGGCCAAGCGGTCTCCTTCGACATCCAACAGGATGCCAAGGGTCCCCGCGCCGCTAACGTAATGCCGCGATAAGTTCAGACTTATCTTGACCTAGTAGGGGCGAGTCACCTCGCCCCTGCTTTTTTAGGTGGCTGGGTTGCAGACCCCCCGGATTTTCTCTATTGTAGAACTTGGTGAGATTTATGGCTGATCGTTCGCGCAACCGCCGCCCTGAAGAAGAACGCCCCCGAGAAGAGCCCGCCGGCCCCGGACGCGCCGATAGCCGCATGCGCGCTCTCGCTATCTTAGAAGAGATTTTGAAATACACGCCGCAGAACGATCCAAGACTGGGACTCTTCGAGCTGCTCTATGAGCAGTTGCGCTCCGATGAGCGCCAACTTCAAGAAGCCCGCGAGACGATCCGCCAGTTCAACGAAACGTATGAAAAACTCACGTCGCCCGCGAACAGAATCGGCACTTTTTTAGGCGCCCCGCAAGAGCATGTCGCTTATATCGCCGTCGGCGATGCCGAATACTACGCCAACGCCGATCCCAAGCTGGACTTAAAGAAATTAAATATAGGCACACGTGTCAAGATTAACGAAGCTTTCGCTGTCATCGGCGATCTGGGGTATCACCCGGAAGGCCCGGTGGTCAAAGTCGCCGAAGCGCTTGCCGATGGGCGTCTGCGCATCTCGCTGGACGCCCAGATGCTCTCCGGCAGAATCGTGCTACGCTCTTCTGATCTCTTGGAGAAGACCCTCAAAATAGGAGATGAAGTACGTCTAGAACCGACAATGCGCGTGGCGCTGGAGCATTTCAGAAAGGCCGAGACGCGCGGGTATTTTTTGGAGCAGATCCCCGAAATCCCCTGGGAGAAGATCGGCGGACAAGCCGACGCGATCAAAGTCATTCGCGACGCCATCGAGCGTCCTCTGCTCTTTCCCGAACTCTATAAGAGATTCGGCAAGCAGCACTTAAAAGGGCTGCTGCTCTACGGGCCGCCGGGGTGCGGCAAGACCCTGATCGGGAAAGCGACGGCTTATAATCTGACGAAAGCCTATCGCGAGCGCACCGGGCGCGACGTCAAAGAGTATTTTATGTTCATCAACGGGCCGCAGCTCTTAAATATGTGGCTCGGCGAGACCGAGCGCTTCGTCAGAGAGATCTTCTCTGCAGCGCGCGAGCGCGCCAAGGAAGGCCACTTGGTCTTCATCTTTATTGACGAGGCCGACGCACTTCTGAGGGTGCGCAGCTCCGGGAGACACTTAAATATCGCCAACACCGTCGTCCCACAATTCGCCGCCGAGATGGACGGGCTGGTCTCTCTAGAAAACGTCGTGGTGATGTTGACGAGCAATCGTCCCGATTATATCGACCCGGCGATTTTAAGACCGGAACGCATTGAGCGAAAAGTGAAAGTCGGTCGCCCCAATCGCGATGCGACTCGTGACATCTTCGCCATCTATCTGGACGAGAGGGTCCCGCTCGATCCGGCGTGGCTGAAGCGCAGAGGAGGCAACGCGGATAGAGCACGTCGCGCACTGATAGATGAGATGACAGAAGAGCTCTTTCGCAAAGAGACCGAGACGGCTTTCTTGGATGTCACCCTCAAGAGCGGACGGCGCGAGACGCTCTATCGCAGCGACTTGGTGAGTGGAGCCTTGGTCAAATCCGTGGTGGAGCGCGCCAAGAGCTTCGCCATCGAACGCTGCATCGAGAAGGGCAGCGACCAAGAGGGCGTCCATTTAGAAGACCTGAAAGAAGCGATCCGACAAGAGTACAAAGAGAGCGAGATCTTCCCCAAGACAGACTATTTAGAAGACTGGCTCAAGCTCTTGGATTACGAGCCGGAAGAGGTCGTAGAAGTTCGCCCGGTGCGCGAGCGGGAGACGCGGCGCGTGGGCGAGACCGTGGTGTGAAGCTGTTGGTGGCTGAGGAGCGAACGATGGCCAAGGCTATAAGAGATCAAAAGAAAATCATTCCTCATCCCTATGTTGAGCGCCGGGCTGGAGTGTGTGGCGGCGAACCGGTGATCAAAGCAACGCGGCTTACCGTCGGCCTTATAGCAGAGTTGGAGCAAATGGGTAAGACGGTTGATGAAATTGTCGCGCTCTATCCCTATATTGCACACGCTCAGGTCTATGATGCACTGGCCTATTATTACGATAACAGAGCCGAGATAGATCGCTATCGCCAGGAGAACACCCCGGACCACCTCCGCCGGAGATACAAAGGGGCGCCTTGGATGAAGTGAAACTCTATCTTGACGAGAATATTTCGCCGGTGCTGGCAAGCGTGTTGCGAGGCCGAGGGCACGATGCAATCAGTGCGCACGAGGTCGGCATGAGGGGCAAGAAAGATGAAGAGCAATTGGAATACGCCGTCTCGCAGGGACGTATGCTGCTGACGTTTAATGCGAAGCACTTTGCTCCTTTGGCTGAAAAATATTTCAAAGAAGGCCGGGAGCATTATGGGATCGTCGTTACAAAAACACTTGACTTCTCTTTATTGATTCGCTTGACACTCAACCTGCTTGGGAGAGCCACAGCCGAAGAGCTTAAGAATAGCTTCGTTTGGCTGGAGAGCTATCAGTGAGATTTTCTCAAGCGAATCAGTTCCACCAAGCTCTCCGCGACTTCGGCCCCTTTTACGATGCGCGCGCGCGCTTGCTCTTCTGTGTAGGTCGTCAGCACACCGAAGACAATGGGCGTCTCGCACTCTAACGTCAAGCGCATGAGCGCATCGGACACCGTTCGGCAGATATGCTCAAAGTGCGCCGTCTGGCCCTGAATAATACATCCCAAGGGCAAAATCCCATCGTAGCGTCCTGATCTATCTACCCGCTGCACTGTTTTTGGGATCTCAAATGCCCCCGGCACCCAAAAGAGATCTGATTCAGTAATCCCCAGCCCGCGCAGGCGCGCCTGCGCCGACTCCACCATCGCCTCTGTGATCTCTCGGTTGAAACGACTGACAACGATGGCGACCTTGTACCCGCGATCCTGGGATGCCCCCTCAGATCTCCGTCGTGCCATCTTCCGTACCTATGGTGTTGAAGATATGCGCCAAGTGATGCCCTAGTTTCTCGTGCTTGGCCTTTAAGTACTGATAGTTATACGCATTCGGGCGCACCAGCAGGGGAATCTGCTCGACGATCGTGATCCCATAGGACTCAATGCCCACGAGCTTTTTGGGATTATTGGTCAAGATGCGAATGGTGCTCAGCCCCAAATCTTTGAGAATCTGAACGCCGATGCCGTACTCGCGCAGATCCTCTTTGAACCCCAGTCTTTTATTGGCCTCGACCGTGTCGATGCCGCGATCTTGTAAGTGATAGGCTCTGATTTTATTTCCCAAGCCGATGCCGCGCCCCTCTTGACGCAGATAGACAAAAACCCCAGAGCCCTCTTGGGCAATCCGTTGCAAGGCTTTCTCTAGCTGTTCGCCGCAGTCGCACTTGAGCGAACCGAAGATATCTCCCGTCAGACACTCGGAGTGGACGCGCACCAAGACGCTCTCTCTCCCCGCAACTTCTCCCGTGACCAGAGCGATGTGCTCTCGGCCATCGGTCAGGCTGCGATAGGCGTGAATCGTAAAAGCGCCGTGCCGCGTGGGCAACTGTGCACTGGCAATTCTCTCTATCAGTTTCTCGCGGGCATGACGGTAGCGAATCAGCTCAGCGATGCTCGTGATGGGCAGTTGGTGTTTTTCAGCGAATTCTAATAACTGAGGCAGTCGGGCCATCGTGCCGTCTTCGTTCATGATCTCGCAGATGACCGCAGCGGGGCAGAGGCCGGCTAATTTGCATAAGTCAACGCTGGCCTCGGTGTGGCCGGCGCGCTGCAAGACGCCGCCGGGGCGCGCGCGCAAGGGGAAGAGATGCCCCGGCTGCACCAAGTCCGAGGGTCGCGTACGGGGATCTATGAGGACCCGGATCGTTTCCGCACGATCGTGCGCGGAGATCCCTGTAGATGTGCCCTCGCGGGCATCGACCGAGACCGTAAACGCCGTCTCGCGTCCATCGGGGTCGCTGGAGACCATCGGGCGCAGCCCCAGCTCATCTAACCGTTCTCCGGTCATGGGAACGCAGATGAGTCCGCGTGCCTCGCGCGCCATAAAGTTGATCTTCTCCGCGGTGACGAACTGCGCGGCGAAGACGAGATCGCCCTCGTTCTCGCGGTCTTCGTCGTCAACGACAATCAGCATCTCGCCGCGCTTCAGAGCTTCTAGCGCCTCTTCGATTTTGGCAAACTCCATTATTGTTTATCTCTCCTCTCAGACCTTCGGCTGCTTGAGCAAATTTTCAATATATTTCCCGATAAGATCAAACTCGACGTTGAGGCGATCCCCCGGACGACGGGTGCGCAAGTTTGTCTCTTCCCAAGTATGGGGGATGATCGCCACGTCGAACTGCCCATCTCTGATATTAAAAATCGTCAGGCTGATGCCGTCCAGAGCAATCGAGCCCTTCTCTATCAGATAGCGCGCGAAAGACTTATCCACAGAGAACCGACAGAGCAGCGACTTCTCTTTGCGCGTGATCGAGACGAGTTCGGCCAGCGCATCTACGTGCCCCAAGACTAAGTGTCCTCCGAGACGGTCGGAGAGACGTAACGGAAGCTCTAAGTTCACCAAGTCTTTGCGTTGGAGCGTTCCCAGATTACTACGTACCCGCGTCTCTGGGCTTATATCAGCGCCAAAGCTCTGCGTCGCCGGGAAGAGTTCAATAGCAGTAAGGCAGACGCCGTTGACGGCAATGCTGCTGCCCACGTCCAACTCTGAGAAGAGCTTCTCGGTCGAGATGGTGAGCCGCTCCGGCGTGACGTGCAAGACCTCTCCTACATCGGTGACGATCCCTGTAAACATCAAGATAATACTAAGAATTTCTGCGCGCTGGTGCAACCGATAGCCCCAGATTTCCGTAGCGACAGGTGTCATCTCCAAGAATGATCTTCGTCATGGTGAAGAGAGAGAGAATTCTCTAAAAAATTTTGTTTGACAGGCTTCAGAGGCCTTGCTATAATCATCTCATTAACAAGGAGTAAGATTCTCTCTATGCCGGAGGTTGGGAAGGACTCGGAGTTGCTCGCCCCTGCAAGCCGACCGACACGTCGGGGTTTTTTGAGTTGGCTGGGCTGGGGCTCGCTGGCGCTCGCCCTGGGGGGCATGGCCCAAGGCATCCCCATCTTTCTCTATCCCCAATTGACTTATGAGCCGACGACGTCGTTTGCCGTCGGTCGTCCTGAAGACTACAAAGAAGGGGAGATGCGCACCATCGAAGCAAAGCAAGTCTTCATCTTTCGTACGCCGCACGGCTTTCAGGCGCTCTCGATGGTCTGCACGCACTTAGGCTGCAGCTATAAGCCCTTTGGGCCTCCGGGCAAAGAGTATACCGTCGTTCACGCACTCTGCCCCTGTCACGGCAGCGTCTTCGCGCGTGACGGGCGGGTGCTCGGCGGGCCCGCACCGCGTCCGATTCCCTTCTTTGCCCTGAGTCTGACCGCTGACGGTCGCCTGCAAGTAGATAAAGCCAAAACAGTAGCCAACAATCTCTACTTAACGCCGGAGGGCAAGGCCGTCACCGGTCCGGTGCCCGACGGGAGTGAGATCAAGTTCGCATGATCGACCAACTGCTCTTGGCGTTTCAGGGGCTGCGGCGCTCCCGTCTCTGGCTCTCGATCTTCCGGCGCGAAGCCCTCCCTCAAACAGAAGCCGACTGGCTGGCGATGAACCGCCGCAACTTCTTCGTGCACATCCTGCCTGCCAAGATGCACAAAGAGTCGGCGAGCATGAGCTATAACTGGCTCTGGATGGGAGTTATCTCAACATGGCTCTTTGTGATTCTGACCGTCACGGGCGTCTTTTTGATGCTCTATTATGTGCCCTCGACCGAACGCGCTTACGACTCGGTGCGTGAAATTATGAACGCTGTCCCCTTGGGACGTTTCTTTAGAAATCTTCATAAATGGGCCGCCGAACTGATGGTCTTCACGGTCTTTTTTCATATGCTGCGCGTCTTCTATACGGGTTCGTATCAGAAGCCGCGCGAGTGGAACTGGGTCATCGGCGTGCTTCTCTTTGTGATAACTATTATGTTAGCGTTCAGTGGCTATATTCTGCCTTGGGATCAGCTGGGCTATTACGCCGCGAAGATCGCCAGCAATATCGCCGACGGCACGCCCTTTATTGGCGTCTATGTGAAACAGATACTCTTGGGCGGGGACGACCTCTGGCAGCCGTCGCTCTTGCGTTGGTATGTGATTCACGTCTATATTTTGCCGGCGCTCTTGGTCTTCTTAGTAGCCTTTCACTTCTGGAGGATCAGAAAAGACGACTATAGCAAGCCACACTGGACCGAAGAAAGGAAGAGAGGCTGAGATGGCCGTTCTCGGATCGCTGAAGACATTTCAGGGCGGACACTATTTTGGGCTTTTTGAAGGGACCCCACGCGGCAGGCGCTTGAGCAATGCGCCGCTCCCGAAAAGAGTCACCATCTTTCTGCGACAGGGCTTTAGCGCCGAAGTCGCGCCCCTCGTCCAAGTCGGCGATCGCGTGAAGACCGGCCAAGTGATCGGGGTGAACGAGCCCAACCCCCAAAGGCCCTCAACGCCCGTCCATGCGACCATCTCTGGAAGAGTGACGGTGATCGAGAAGCAACCCCATCCCCTCGATGGCCAGCCGACTCTCGCTGTGACTATCGAGTCAGACGGCAAAGACGAGTGGCAATTCCTTCAGCGCCCCGCCCCCAATTACGAGCGCTTGAGCGCCGAAGAGCTGGGCAAAATTCTCTACGATGCCGGGGTCACCTCCGGGGGACAGGCGGGCTTCCCCACAGCGTTTGCGACCGCCTACGGCCTCCCTGAGAGAATGCGCTATCTGCTTATCAACGCTATAGAGACAGAGCCGTATTTTGAGGCGACCGATCAACTCTTATATGAAGAGTTCGATAAGTTTATCAACGGCATCAAGATTCTCAGACAGGCGCTGGGGAACGTCCAAGTGCACATCGGGCTGGGCTATAACAAACCCCGAATCTACGAAGAGCTGATCACGCGCTTAGAATATTATGATTGGTGCACGGTTCATCAATTGCTCCCGAAATATCCCCAGGGCGAGGACGCCGTCTTGACGCGCACGCTGATAGATCTGCTCGTCCCCAAGGGGGGCTATGTTACAGATATTCAGTGCGTCGTCCAAGATGTGCAGCACTGTGTGGCTGCTTATGAAGCCGTCGTTGAGGGCAAGCCCTTCGTCGAGCGGGTCATCTCCGTTGCGGGGTCGGCGGTCAAGGAGCCGAAGAATCTGCGCGTGCGCATTGGAACACCTATTGCTGAGCTGCTCGACAACAATATCTGTAGTAAAGCCGCGCGGATTGTGCTGGGCAGCGTGCTGCATGGGCGCGACCAGCAAAATTTAGATCTCCCCGCGCTCAAAGATACTCCGGCTGTCGTCGCCCTCAAAGAAGCCGAGGCCGAACTGATGCCGGTGGCCGGCCCAGGATTCGACAGAGACTCATTTACGGGAGCTTATGTCAGCCTACCGTGGCTCAAGATCAAACGGGCGAATACTAGTCTTAATGGCAACGAAAGAGCTTGCGTGCGCTGCGGGTACTGTCTCGATGTCTGCCCGCAGAATCTCTTCCCGGCGATGCTGGGAGAGTATTGCGCCAATCACTTAGTGAGCGATGCGCTGAATATTGACCTGATGGCTTGTATCGAGTGTGGGCTCTGCGCCTATGTCTGTCCCAGCAAGATCCCGCTTCTGGAACAGATTCGCGAGGGCAAACGCCACGCTCTAGAAGAGGTGTCTACGTAATGGGATTGAAAGAGAAGATCTATCACTTTTTTGAGCGCGTTCATCACCAATTGAAAGAACAGAAGCGTGAGGGCTTGGCCGTCGTCTGGGAGGGCTTCAAAGATGCGATCTTCGGCGGCAGCGACAAGGTCGCTCGTCAGGCCCCCTACATTCGCGATGCTATTGGAATGCAACGCTATATGGGGACGCCGCTCATCGCCTGCATTCCCTTGGTCTTGGCCGCGATCTACTCCTACGGCTGGTCAGCGCTGGCAATTATTCTTATCACCTATCTTGTCGGGGGCATCGTCGAAGTGGCGTTCTGCGCCATCCGTCGTCATGAGATCACCGAGGGATTATTGGTGACCTGTATGCTCTATGCGCTGTCGCTGCCGCCGACGCTGGGCCGAGTCGAAAACTGGTGGATGATCGCCGTGGGGATTGCAGTGGCTATTGTGATCAAAGAGATCTTTGGCGGATCGGGGTATAATATTTTCAACCCGGCGATCACGGGGCGCGCTTTCTTATTGCTCGCTTTCCCTTCGGCGATGACCACCGCTTGGTATCTGCCCTTCAATCCGCTTAAAGACGGTCTGGGCGGCTTTCTGCACTGGTCTCCGGAGACGGCCAAAGAGATGGTCGATGCCATCGCCAAGGCCACCCCGCTGGCAGCCTACAAAGCCCCAGAGATCCTTCCGACAGATCTCTTCTCGTTGATCACCGGGATTGGGCGAGCAGACAGTTTGGGGGCTGGATTTCCACTCTTGTTGCTCTTGGGCGGTATTTACATGCTCCACGCGCGCGTGATAGACTGGCGCGTCTCGCTGGTGATGATCGCCACTGCTGGAGTGACTTCGCAATTCTTGCACTTTATCTCTCCTATGTGCACGGCAGAGATCAAAGTATGCTTCCCCGACGGGCTTTATGCGATGTTGAGCGGCGGCCTGCTCTTCGCGGCCTTTCTCAATGCCACCGACCCCGTTACGAGCCCGATGACGCGTCGCGGCAAATGGATCTTCGGTATAATGTTAGGCGTCCTGACCGTGCTGGGGCGTGGACTGACAGGCTACGCCGAATGGGTCACTTTTGCTATTTTGATCGGCAATATGTTCACCCCATTGCTGGACCGTTTTACCGTGCCCAAAGCATACGCTGGCCCGGCCATCTCCAAGAGGTGATATGATGAACGCAGTTAAGAACAAGAAAAAGAAGAAGCTCCTCGGCCCTGCAGAGTGGCGCATGGTCTTAGTATTGACCGCTATCTCGGTCATCTGTGGCGGCGCGCTGGCCTTGGTGAACGAAGGGACCAAAGCGACGATAGAAGCCAACGCCAAGGCGCGGATGCGCTCCAGCATTCTAGTGGCCCTGGGAGTCCATACCGCAGCAGAGCTCTTCCCCAAAGAAGGCGTCTCCAAGCTCAGCGCCGACGAGGTCGAGCAGTACTTCAAGAAACACATCGAAGAGATCAAGACCGATAGTTTCGTGTATTGGAAGGCTTATAAAGACCAGATCGGTGGCGAGCTACAGGGTTATGTCGTGCGCATCGTCGGGAGCGGTTTCCAAGGAGTGGTAGCCATGCAAGTTGCCATAAGTCCCGATCTCAAGACGATTCTTGGAGCGCACGTCATCGAATACGAGATCGGCGAGACGCCCGGCCTGGGCTTTCGCATGACCGAAGACCAATTTTGGGGCCAATTCAAAGATATGACGATAGATCCCAAGATCGAGTTTGTTAAATTCCGAGCAGCAAACCAACCGAAGGAGCCACATCAGTTCGATGCGATCACCGGAGCGACCGTTACGTCCGTTACGATTCGCGATCTGCTCAACCAAGCTATATTTAAGTTAAAACAAGCGATTGCAGCGGAGGCAAAAGAGTAATTGGGGAAGTTGAAAAAAGCGGACTAATTAAGTATGCTTTTCGCTGGCGCGCAGTAGCCAGAGCGCCAGAAGGAGTGAGGCGGCTATGACCGAAGCGAAGACGATAGCGATGACCACCGGGACGAGTGTGCAGGCGGCATCGGCCCCGGCGATTCCGTTGGCACAGCACCTCCCTCAGACGAAGGGCTGGAAGGAGCTGGTGCGCGATATCTGGGACGATAATCCGACGTTCAGAATGATCTTGGCCATGTGTCCAACGATGGGCGCGACCACTATGGCAGTGAACGGCTTAGCTATGGGACTCTCCACGATGATTGCCACGATGGCTTCCAGCACCACAGTCGGGGCGCTGCGCAATGTCATCCCCGCAGAGGTGCGACTTCCGGCTTATATGATCATCATCGCCTTCTGGGTGACGCTCGTTGATATCTTTCTGAGAGCTTACGTGCCACCGCTATCGGCGGCGCTCGGCCCCTATGTTCCGTTGATTATTACAAACTGTTTCGTCTTGGGACGCGCAGAAGCGTTCGCTAGTCAAAACAGCCCTGGACTCTCGGCGCTCGATGCTCTTGGAGTCGGCCTGGGCTTCACGATGTCGCTCACGCTCTTGGGGATCACCCGCGAGTTCTTGGGCTTCGGCAGCTTGTTTGGGATTCAGCTCTTCGTCGGCTGGACGAATTGGGTCATTATGATCATTCCGGCGGGGGCGTTCTTGATGGTCGGGCTGTATGTAGGAATCGTGAAGCACTTCTCGCCCGACGGCCAAGTGGGAGGAGGTTCATAGTTTATGGATATCTTCCTCATCGTCATGGGCGCGATTCTCACTAATAATATTTTGCTGACAACGTTCTTGGGCATCTGCCCGTTCGTCTCCGGCGTTTCGGGTGAATACGCTTCCGCGTCGGGCATGGGCATGGCCGTGATCTTCGTCTTGACGATGACCGTGCCCATCAACTGGTTGATCAATCACTTCGTGCTCCAGCCGTTGGGACTGGGCTATCTCTCGTTAATTATTTATATCGTCACCATTGCGTTCTTGGTGCAGATCGTCGAGATGTTCATGAAGCAGTTTCTGCCCGCGCTCTACACATCACTGGGCGTCTTCTTGCCGCTCATCACGGTGAACTGCGCGATTCTCGGCGGCGTGCTCTTCGCGCTCTCTACGTGGAATCTGGGGTTTGCGCAGAGCGCCGCTTATGGGTTCGGCGGCGGGCTGGGCTGGGCGCTCGCGATTATTCTCATGGCCGCGATCCGCGAGCGCTTGCGTTTCGCGCCCATCCCTGAGGGCCTAAAAGGGCCGGGGCTGGCGCTCATCATCGCCGGTCTGATGGCCATGAGCTTTGTGGGTTTTTCAGGCATGATCAACATCCGAGACTTTGGAGGGTAAAAAATAGAGCTTATGCCCTATATCGTCGCTATAGCCACGATGGCCCTCATGGCCATCTCCGTCTCGCTCGTCCTTGCTATAGTCAATAATCTTCTCAAAGTCGAGGGCGAGGCCCGCGTCAAGATCACCAACGACGGCCATGAGCTTGTCCTGCCCTTGGGACAGAATCTGATGGCGGCGCTTAAAAAAGCCGGCTACGATCTCTTCGCGCAATGCGGCGGCAAGGGCACCTGCGCGACCTGTCGGGTGAAAGCGCTCGAGGGCCTGCCCAGGGATCAAATTACGGCAGCGATGCTGGGGCCGCTCAGCGACAAGCTGCGCAAAGAGGGCTGGATACTCTCTTGTCAGCTTTCGCTCAAGAACGATCTGAAGGTCGAGCTTTTTAAGCCCTTGGTGATGGGCTGGCCGCAGGTCGCCGGTGCCGCAGAGAAAGCCGAAGAAGAAGCCAAAGTCAAAGTGAAGCTTTCTCCAGCGGCGACGAAGCTGCGCGCCGTCCTGCCCGGCTTTGACTGCGATGCTTGTGGCTACCCGACGTGTGAAGAGTTCTCCGAAGCACTAGCCGCGGGGAAGGCCAAACTCGACGGCTGTTATCCCGGCGGACAGCCCGTGCGGGAACGATTGAGCAAAGCTGCCCAAGAAGCCGGTGTGGGCTGAAATAATCTGACGAGGAGCAAGCGATGCCTAAAGTCGTAATTTTGGGAGAGAGGGAGTTCGACGTCAGAGCGGGAACGAATCTGCTCAAGCTGCTCCAAGATACCCGCTACGACGACCAACTGCCCGCAACGTGCAACGGGCAGGGGCAGTGCTCAACCTGCGCGGTGCGCGTGCGCAAGGGCGCAGGAGATCCCAATCAGAACGAGCTGGATGTTCTCGGAGACGAGCAGATCGCCCAAGGCTGGCGCTTGAGCTGTCAGATCAATACTTCTCAAGATATCGAAGTCGAAGTTCCGGGCTACGAAGTCGCCGAGACGATCCAGATCGATCCTGCTATCATCCGAGATGTGATAGCTTACGCAGCTGAAAACGTTCCCCTCAGACGACTAACGACCTCTCACACCGTCACGGTCAGGCGCCTGCGCGATCTGAGCCACCGTGCCGACGTGCTGGTCGACGGCGGCGGCGACTCCAAAGATTTCGAAGCGCTCTATGCGATCTTCAATTACATCAGTCAAGAACGTAAGATCACGGAAATCCCAACGAAAGAAACCCTGACCGCAGAACAAGTTCAGAAGATATTAGGGGCCTTTGCCAAGCGCCTCCCCGCCGAAGAAGAAGAGATCATTGTGTATCCATACTTTCTCTATGTCTCGTTCACGCTCTTCTTCTTGCTCTTGGCAGGCTTGGGCATTTATTCTGTCTTCGTCGATGCCCCTCTCGAAGAGCCGGCGACGCCCTCGTTCACGCCCAATCCCGAAAAAGCCCCTTGGTACTTTGTAGGTGTGCAAGAGCTGTTGGCGATCTCGCCCAATGTAGGGCCGTTCACCAGCGTCGCGATTGGCGGCGTGATCGCGCCGGCGGTCTTCGTGCTCATTCTCATCTTAATCCCCTATATCGAGCCCTATCTGGAGTTCTGGCGCAAAGAGAAGAGCAAGCCCGTGGGCAGACGCCTGCGCGACCGACCCGTCACGACGGCGCTCTTCACGTTCTTTATGGTCTTAGCTATTGTTTTGATTATCATTGGCCAATACTTCCGCGGGCCGCAGTGGGAATGGGTTATCCCGTGGCAGTGATCCCAAACTTGTGCACAATGCTCGCGATGTGCTTGATCCCCTGAATAAAATCGTCAACGCGAATATTCTCGTTGGGAGCATGTGTGTTCGAGTGCGCGTAGCCAACCCCCGTCGAGACCGCCGGGATTCCCAGCTTCTGACAGAGCACGTACATTGGGCCACTCGCTGCTGAAGTAGGATGAACAACGGGCGCAACGCCGTAGACTCTCTCCGCCGTGCTCTGCACGATTTTCACTAACGGATCATCCATCGGCGTGCGCGCCGGATAGGTGCCGTGCATCCCGATCACTTCGATATTGTCAAAGCCGTGCTTCTTGAAGTGCTTTTTTAATAATCTCACGATCTCCTGAGGCTCTTGGTCAGGCACGAGACGAAAGTCAATCTTGGCGCGCGCCTCGGCAGGGAGTACGGTCTTAGGCCCCGGCCCCGTGTAGCCGCTCCAGATGCCACAGATCGTGCAGGTCGGCTCAAAATAGTGCTTGTATTTGAGCTTGCTCCCGCGCAACCCCAAAAGATACTGACCGATGCCGAACTTCTCGCGCCAGCCCGCTTCATCAAATTCGAGCTTTTGCACGGCTCTCAGTTCGGCCTTGCCCGGCTTGCGCACCTTGCGAGCAAAGCCCTTAATGCGAATCTTTTCGTCTTCGTCTTTGAGCGTGCTCAACGCCCAGACCAAGCGCCACGCGGGGTTGGGCACGATCGTCCCCCACGAGGAGTGCTGATCGCTCGCCGCGCCCTTGGCACATAACTCTACGTAACAGATGCCCTTCAGCCCCAGATAGATCTGGGGAATATCTTTCAGATCTTTATGGCCAAACTCCCAGATGCAGCCGTCGGCCTTTAAGAGATTCTTGTGCTCTTTGACGAACTGTTCTAAATGGGGACTGCCGATCTCTTCTTCGCCTTCAACCACAAATTTGATCCTCACGGGCAGCGTTCCCATTGTCTTCTGATAGGCTTCTAAAGCACATAAGCGCGCCGTCAGGTCGCCTTTGTTATCTGAAGAGCCGCGGGCGTAGAGTTTTCCGTCTCGAAGAGAGGGCTCCCACGGATCGGACTCCCAGAGCTCCAGCGGCTCCGGAGGCTGCACGTCGTAGTGATCATAAAACATCAGAACTTTGTCGCTCTCGCCTTCTAGTTCGCCATAGACCACAGGAAAACCGTCGGTAGGCAAGATCTGCGTCTTAAAACCGACGCTTTCAAGCATCTGTTGGACGAGCTTGGCGCACGGCTCCATGCCCAGACTCTGAGCCGCCACGCTGGGCTGGCGGAGCAGCGTCTTGAAGCGATCTAAAAAATCGTCTCGGTGCTTGTCAACATACTCAAAGACTTTTTCTAACCCGCCTTCTGAAGAACTCTTTCGTCGCAGGGCCATTGCCCTCATCTCCCTTTTAGTTTGTTGAGTTGATGGCGATCCCAACCGCTCTTGGGATAGATCTCCAGCGCGCGATGAAAGAACGCACGCGCTTTTTCTCGTTCCCCTCTCTTCGCATAGGCCACGCCGCGCCAGCGATGAGCCAAAAAGCGCGTCGTCTGTTCTCGTGCAAAGTCCTCGGCTTGCCTAAAGTAACCAACAGCCTTTTCCAAATTCCCGCCCAACAACCCCGGCGCATAGAGATAATAGACTCCTAACGCAAGGTGCGCAGCTGCATTCTGGGGATCAAGCACTAGAGCGCGTTTCAGAGCCTCTTTTGCTGTCCCCGCGTGTGTGAGAGCATGAAACCAACCCCTTAAGCTGATCACTCTCATCAGCGACTCTCCCAAAAGCCGATGACCTTCGGAGAACTCCGGAGCACGCTGTACCAGCCCTTGAGCCAGCTGATGAGCTTTCTCGTAGTAGGGCAACGCTCGCTGCGCCTCGGGACCCTCTCCATAGACGGCCCCTTGATACCAACTGCCGAGATCAAATTCAAGCTGCGTGAGCCAATAGAGTCTCTCGTCCTCGATGAGATCTAGCTGGGTCAACAGATCATAGGCCTGCCAGAGCAGTTTAAGGGCTTCGTCGTACTCTCTACCTAACTGTGAATTATAAAGCTGTTCTTGAGATCGGGCGTAGAGCGTACGGAGCTGCTCGACGGTAGCGACGGAAGGCAATAAAGGCGAGGAAACCAAGCCTCTACTGGCTTTTTGCGGTTTCGGTGGAAGTTGCAAAACAACGGATGCATTTGGCGTTTTTGTATCAACAGCGTTTTGGTGATTTCGGATCGCCCAAAGGCTGCCGCTGGTCAGCAGCGCGATCAGAGCCAGAACGATCAGCCCATAGAGCTTTTTTATGTTGGTCACGGCCCTTATAGATACCCAATCGAGAGCGATCTTGCAAGTCCTCTTCTTTTTATGGCCTGCCCAGCTTCTGGGGATCGAAGAGGCCATCGGGCAAGTCTTGTATCTTGACTTCTGAGATCTGAATCGTCGTTTTGAGATTCTTAAACAGGAGATCTTCAACAGCGATCTCAGCAGCGTACTCGTCGTCTTTCAGTTTGGCGTACTTCGTATAGAGCATCTTTTTCAGAGGCTCGCCGCTGACGGCGTGTAAAATAGCCTGAATGGGCTTCAGCTCTCTTTTGTCGAGCCAGAGCGTCACTTTCGCAAAGGCGACTCTTTCGCTCGTCGCTTCGAGCGAGAGCTTGAGAGCCTCGCGCCCATCGAGTCTCTCTTCTTGTTTGTTTTTGACAGCGTACTTTCCGGAAAACTGAATCCCGGCGGCTTCGGCAATCGAAGCGTCGCCGAAGATCTTCTGCTGGCCTGAAATTCTAATGGGCTGCAAGAGCCCCGGCTGCCAGAAATAGATATCATCCCCGACGACAAGATAGATCGTGCCCTTCATACTTTCGGGGGCCAAGAACTCGACGCGGGTACGCATGCCTTCGGCAAAGCGCTTATTATAAATAGTCATGAGCGCCTCGCCCTTGCCGTCGGAGCGCTCGGCGATGACCTTGCTCGACATCACATAAGAGTTTGCTTCAATGAAGCGGGCTTGATCGGCTTTCTGCAGTAACTGCTCATCTGTTTGGGCAAAAGTTACCACGAACATAACAACGGCCAATACACCCACCAGCTTCGTAACTCGCATGAAGGTTCCTCCTCTTTGTCATCTTTGATTACTTCCAGATTCCCAGTTTACACATAGCGCAGCGCCTCGACTACTCTGATCCGCGCCGCACGCAGTGCCGGGTAGATCGTCGAGACGAGCGTTGAGAACAGAGCGATCAGGAACGGCCCGAGCGTGTTCTCCCACACGAGTCGAATCTGCAGCGGCACTTCTATCGCATAGCCCGGCGGCTCGTATCGGATGTCGGACTCATTCACAAGCCATCCCACGCCCCATCCGAGCGCCAACCCCACCAGACCCCCAATCACGCCGATAAGCACCCCCTCGCTCAAGAACAGCCCGAAGACCTGAGAACGTTTGGTGCCAATCGCTCGGATCGTCCCGATCTCGCGCATACGTTCAAAGAACGACATCGTCATCACTTCCAAGATACTGAAGAAGACCAGGACGAAGATCGCGGCACCAATAAAGCGATAGACCGCGCCGAACCACGCCATCGTCTGCTTGCGGAAGATCGCCAGATCGTCCCATGTTTTGATCTGCAAATTCAAATCGGCCTCTTGCAAGCGACGTTCGAGACGCTCCTTCGTTGACTCGGTCGCCTCAATGTTCTTCAGCTCAACGATCACGTTCTCGACGCTCTGGGTGTTCAGAATGCTCTGGGCGAACACAAGGGGGACAACGGCCAAGCGCAAGTCTACTTCCGGCTGCCCCGTCTCTAAAAGCCCGATCACAAAAAGATTGCGCGCATTGTACTGCCCGCCGACCGTCGCGGCCATGACGACTATTGGCGGACCAGGAAAGCCGTCGCGCGGGCCGAGGTCTTCCTTGCGAATGCCGAGTTGATTGGCTAACCCTATGCCCAACACAACGGTATTTTGCTCGCCCGGCTGGAGGTACTTTCCGCCCTCGTCCATCAAGAGATATTTTAAACTGGCGATCTCGCTCTCCGGCTCGACGCCGCTGGCCATGAAGACCGAACTTTTCTTCTCCGTCCCGATCATGCCGGTCATCATCAATTGGACGGTGTAAGCTTTAAAGTCCGGCTCCTCTTTGAGCAAAGAGACAACTCTGTCTAGCTTTTCTTTGTCTATGAGATACTCGTAGCCCTCAGCGCTCTTGTCCCAGAACGTCGGGTCGGCGATCTGTAAGTGTCCGTACTGAGCAACAGCTTCCAGTCCCATCCCCCAGTGAATGAAGTCAAAATACCCTTTGAAAACAAACAAGCTTGCCGTCCCCAATGCAATGAGCACTACGCTCAAGAGCGTGCGGCGACGATTGCGAAAGACGTTGCGCAGCGCGATCCTAAGCATACCTCTCCCCCCACCCCTCCCCTAAAGAGGGAGGGGAGTTTGATTGACGGCATGCCTCAACAATTTGAGCTAGAACCCTGTCCAAGTCTTGCAAGACCTCTTCATTTTGAAATCGCAAGATTTGCAGCTCTCGCGCAGCCAGCACCCGGTCGCGCTCTGTATCATACTCGGGCTGCAGCTTATGGATGTCGCCGTCGATCTCCACGACTAGGCTGGCAGCATGGCAGTAAAAGTCTACGATGAAGCCGTCAATCACCTGCTGGCGACGGAAATGCAGGCCGTGCAACCGCTTGGCACGCAGTGCTTGCCAAAGGATCTTCTCGGCTAGCGTCATCTGGCGACGCAACTCCTTGGCACGGAGCCCCTTGATGCAATCTACCTTCTGCTTGGTGATGATCCCAGGTCTAGATCGGAACATACTCTAGGCCTCCTTGCTTCTCCCCTTCCCTTTAGGGAAGGGGTCAGGGGTTAGGTTTCTACCAATTTCCCGTCACGCATGCGCAACATACGTTTGGCATATTGCGTCACCACGGGATCGTGAGTGACGACCACAAACGCCACTTTATGCTCTTCGTTGAGCCGACGCATAATCTGCATGACTTGTGCGCCGGTGTCGGAGTCGAGATTGGCCGTCGGCTCATCGGCTAAGACGATCTTGGGGTTGGTTACGAGAGCGCGCGCAATAGCAACTCTTTGGCGCTGCCCACCAGAAAGCTCATCGGGCCGACGCTTCTGCATATCGGCCAAGCCGACTTCTTCCAGCAGCGCATTCACCCTGCGCTGGCGCTCCAAACGGCTCAGTTTCAACAGTAAGAGCGGGTATTCTGCATTCTCGTATGCTGATAAAACTGGGATGAGATTGAACGTCTGGAAGATCAGGCCGATCTTCTCTCGGCGCAACTCGGCTAGGCGACCCTCCGAGAGTTTGCTGACAGCCATTTCTTCGATGAGGACTTCTCCGGACGTCGGAGCATCTATGCAAGCGATGAGATTCAAGAGCGTCGTCTTCCCCGAACCAGATGGCCCATTGACAACAAGAAAATCGCCTTGGGACACGGCCAAGTTGACGCCGCGCAGGGCACGCACCGTCTCTTGGCCGACTTGGTAGTCTTTGGTGAGGTTGACCGTCTCTAGCATGAGATTTCCACTTCCCGTCGCTGGGGATTTATTATAGTCGAACGGTCAGCCGTTTCAAGGGCGCGATGCATCCCTTCGGCTGAAGCAGGCTACCCTGCGAGCAGATAGAGCCGCAGCGGCTGAAGCTTGCCGTAAGTGAGGCTGCGCCACAGCCATTCGAACGGCCCGAAATGGAAGCGCTTAACCCACCAGTTGCTGAGCAGTATCTGCAGGCTGAAGATGGCGATGGTCAGCGCGATGCCCGCGGCCGGGCCGATCTGCCCGTAGAACCCCAGGCCGTAGCCGTAGAAGATGGTGGTGCAGATTAAGGTTTGCAGCAGGTAGTTGCTGAGGGCGGTACGGCCGACCGCGGCGAGCGGCGTAAAGAGCCTGTGAAAGTTAGCGCTTTGCATCAGGATGACCAGCCCTGTGGTATAGGCCAGCGACAGAGCCGGCGCGCCGATGAGGTAGCCCACCAGGCCTATGAGCGTACTCCAAGTTGGCTCCAGCACACTCGCTCCGTGCGCCAGCGTCACGTAGAGGAGGTTGCCGACGATGCCAATACCTGCTCCCCAGATAACCACCCGACGAAAGAGCGGCAGGCGCTGTGCGGCGTTGTACAGGAGTTGTTGCTTGCCCGCGTAAAGCCCGACCAGGAACATGGCCAAGATCGAGAATAGCATAAAGAGCACAACACCGGTAGTGGCGAACGCCCAATCTGCCATGCGCACCGGGATCATCGCCAGAAAATCACGGCTGCTGTAAACCGCCAGAGCCTGCTCATAAGCTGCCCGAAATTGCGCTTCACTTTCGGCCAGTACCGCTTCAAGCTGCGCGGCGCCTTCGGGCATGGTGCGAGCAAGTTCGATAAGAGCCACCAGTCCGGTAGTCATTACGAGCGGGATGATGAGAAAGGCGACGGCCCAGCGCAGCAGCCGGCGCGGCTCGGTGTGCCGAAAAAGGAGCAGTATGAAACCGAGCAGGGCGTAGTAGATTAGAATATCGCCCCACCAGAACAAAAAGGCGTGCGCCAGGCCGATGAGTAGCAGCACCAGCAGGCGGCGCACATAGAGCGGGACAACACTGAGGCCCTTGTCCTGGGAGCGCTGCAGCTGTATCGCCAAACCTAGGCCAAACAGCAGCGAAAAGAGGGTAAAGAACTTTCCTTCGGCGAAAAAGGCTATCAACAGGCTGGCCGCCTGGTCTAAAGGGTTAGCCCACGGCCCAGCGTCGATTGCCTCAAGATAGACGGGGTGAGCGAAGTAGAGCATGTTGACCAGCAAGATTCCAAAGACAGCGAAGCCTCTGAGGATATCGACTATCTCGATACGCTCGCCGGGCTCTATGGGTCCGGGTTTGATAACTGTCATGCTAGTCCTCCACAGTTCTCTTTTCGCCCTAGATTGTTAGATTCTAGAGATATCTTAACGCCATTTCCACCGCCGAACTGTTTAGCGAGAATTTCCAAAATATCCGTTCATAAAGCCAATCTGGTCCGGTGGCCAGACCTTCAAGAACGGCGCTCCGATGAGCTTGTCTTCACAAACAAACGGAAACTCCCAAAAGCGCCCATCTAAACTGTTGCGACTATTATCCCCTAAGACGAAATAATGCCCCGGCGGAACCACTAAGATTTCATTGGGATCGGTCATCTTCCCCGAATTATAATAACACTGTCTCTCCAGATGAGGATGCCCGGGACGGTTGAACGCATCGTCGGTCATGGGGACGCCGTTCACATAGACAGAGCAGTCTTTGATCTGCACCGTCTGGCTACCCGTAGCGATCAGTCTCTTTACATAGCGCACCCAGCGCGGCGCTTCGTCGGTGCCCTCATTGTGCCAGAAGACGATGATCTCGCCGGCTTGGGGCTTGCGCCAATAAAAGCTGATCTTATCTACAAAGAACGAGCTGCCCGTGACGATAGAAGGCTCCATCGAGCCGGTCGGGACGCGCATGCGCACGATGACAAAGTTCATTGTCAAGAGCGCCAGCACACTGGCAATTATTAAGACTTGCAGCCAGTCGAGCGCCCAATCCACCGTAGGGTGGGTGCGCACTCCCAAGCGCTGCAGGGCGCGCGCCAGCCAAGGCTTGTGGTGCTCCTCGCTGGGAGGAACCTCTCCCTCATCTTGCACCCTCTCCCTGGAAGGGAGAGGGACGGGGTGAGGGTCTAACGGCTCGCTCGGTTTGAGTTCTTCAGGCATTCGTTATCGGCCGGCAGCTTTGATGGCGCGGCGGCGCAGATAGTGCAGTTTGGCGCGGCGTGCGCGACCCTGCTCCACCAGCTCGATCTTGGCGATCCGCGGCGAGTGCAGCGGAAAGACTTTATCTACGCCAATTCCCGAGGAGAGCTTGCGCACCGTAAACGTCGCCGAAGCGCCGCTGCCTCGTTTCTCCGTGACGATCCCCTCGAAGATCTGAATACGCTCCTTCCCATCTCCGCCTTCGAAGACCCGCTCATGGACACGAATCGTATCACTAGGGCGAAAGTTCGGCAGGTCGGTCTTGAAGAACTGTCTCTCCAGCTCTTGAATCTCTCTCATAGGTCCTCCCTTCGTCCGCGCAACCGATCTAAGATAATCGCGACGGCGGCGCGCACCGATAAGTGATTATACTCCGTAGGGCCCCAGACCGGAGGTAACAGATAGTCCACGCGCTCGAGAACTTCAAGAGCGACTCCCCAGCCGGTTCCGAATAGCAAATAGACAGGAGCAGTCTCTCTTTCGAGCACTTGACGGAGTCGCCGGTAATTGATGCGCGGCAGCGCCAGCTCGCGCGCGTCGGTCCCTATGACAACCGGAGCGAGGCCCTCTTCGTGCAATATCCCAGACAAACTGGCTTCTAGTCTATCAACTATGCGCACGGCCTGCAAGGCCGGCCGGCGCAAGGCCAAGTCGACCTGCGCGGTCATCCAATAATCAATAAGTTTGCGTGCGATCTGCTGCTGGCTCTCCAGCGGCGTGATCAGATCGAAGCGCGCGACGCCAAAAGTACAGGCGCTGCGCGCGATATCTGTAATATCAATCGGAGTGAGCATCGTCGTGATAATTCTGTCGTGTCGGTCGCGACAGGGATAGTGCAGCAGTCCGATATAGAGATTGCCCATAGTTTTCAGTAGCCCTGTGGTTGAAGCTGCACTCACCCTTTTAACAGATCTGGTCTATTCTTCAATGTCTTCTCCAGGGCCGCACGACGCCGAAACTCTTCGATGCGCCGATGGTCACCCGTTAAGAGCACTTCGGGGACTTTCAAACTCTCAAACTCCGGCGGGCGCGTGTACTGGGGCGGCCCCAGTAGGGGCGGGGTTGCCCCGCCCTCACTATAGAACGAATCTTGCTCTAAAGACTCGTGCTTGCCCACTACCCCCGGCACCAGCCGCGCCACAGCTTCGGCCACCACGGCTGCGGCCGCTTCCCCTCCGCTGAGCACGTAGTCGCCAATCGAGATCTCATCGGTGCAGATGTGCAGTACCCTCTCGTCCACGCCCTCATAGCGCCCACAGAGTAAAACCAGAGCGGGCGCTTGGGCCAACTCGCGGGCGATCTTCTGAGTGAAGAGCTTCCCTTGGGCCGAGAGCAAGATCACGCGCGGCTCAACAGTAAGCTCTTTTCTAATAGACTCAACAGCGCGAAAGAACGGCTCGAGTTTTAGGACCATCCCCGGCCCGCCGCCGTAGGGACGGTCGTCCACCTGTTGATGCTTATCCGTCGTGAACGAACGCAGGTCATGCACGAAAATCTGCACAATTCCGTCTTGGCAAGCTTGTCCGATCACTCCTAGACCGAAAAAGCCCTCCAGCATCTGGGGAAAGATCGTAATGATATCAATGCGCATGGGCCACTATTTATTATGAGGTCCTGTCCGTGAGCGCGAGCGTGGGCGTTGGGAGCGCCCCCGACTGCGCCGCCGCTCGCGCGGTTCTTCCGTGCGAGGCGCGCGCGCCTCGATCACATCTAAGATGACTTCTTTTTCGCTGAGCGCGCCGATGGCTCCCAAGAGATCGCGAATCGCCTCGGCGGTGCGCCCGTTGCGCCCCACCAGTCTTCCCATCTCTTCTTTCGGGACGCTGAGCGTGAAGAGATCGGCCTTGGGGGTCTCGACGCGCTCGATGCGGATCTGATCGGGGCGATCTACCAGACGCGCGATCAGAAATTGCAACGCTTGAAAGATCCGGCTCACGTCTTGCTCTGCTGGCTCTGAATCTTATGAAACTCGGCGAGGACGCCCTTGCTGGAGAGCAGGTGGCGGGCCGTCTGGCTCGGTTGCGCGCCTTTCCCCAGCCAGTCCAGCGCGCCCGCGGTGTTGATCTCATACTGCCCCTGCAGGGGATTGTACCAGCCCAGATCGGCGACGACGCGCCCGTCGCGCGGGCTGCGCTCGTCTATCACGATCAACCGATAAGACGGCTGGCCACGCTTCCCTATCCGCTTGAGTCTGATCTTCACGGCCATAGTCTGTTTCCTCCTTCTTGGGTTCGTTATCTTCCAAACGGCATCTGGGGCAATCGCTTGCCCTTGAACTGCTTCATCATCTTCTTGGCCTCTTCAAAGCGCTTTAAGAGTTTGTTAATATCACTGACCTGCGTGCCGCTGCCCAGCGCTATTCTGCGCTTGCGCCGCGCATTGAGCACCTCCGGGCGACGACGTTCCTCAGAGGTCATCGAATTGATAATGGCCTCGACGCGCACCAGCGCCCGCTCGTCCACTTCTACTTTTTGCATCCCCGGTATTTTTTCTAATAATTTCGTGATCGGCCCCATGCGACGCAATTGCTGAATCTGCTCGCGAAAGTCCTCCAGCGTGAAACTCTCTTTCTGGATTTTCTTCACGAACTCTTCGGCTTTTTTCGCATCAACTCGCGCTTCGGCCTCTTCGATCAACGAGAGAATGTCGCCCATACCCAAGATGCGCTCGGCCATTCTGTCTGGGTGAAAGACCTCTAAGTCTTCTAACTTTTCGCCCACGCCCACAAATTTGATAGGCCGCCCCGTGACGGTGATCATCGAGAGGGCCGCGCCGCCGCGCGCGTCCCCGTCGAGCTTCGTCAAAATAATCCCCGTGAGCTGGAGTCGCTGATCGAACGTCTGAGCGATGTTGACGGCCTCTTGGCCGGTCATAGCGTCGGCCACTAAGAGAACTTCAGCGGGCTGGAGCTTCTCTTTCATCTCGACCAGCTCGGTCATCAGTTCTTCGTTGATCTGGAGCCGACCCGCCGTGTCAATAATCAGAACCTCAAAAGAGCTCTTGCGCGCCTCTGCGAGCGCTCCTCCGGCGACTTCGACGGGCGTGCGCCCCTCAGCGTAGACGGGGTAGCCCAGCTTTGCGCCCAACTGTCTGAGCTGCTCGATAGCCGCAGGGCGCTGCAAGTCCGTCGCCGCTAATAAGACTTTCTTCTGAAGTTTTTCAGTGAGATACCTGGCGAGCTTTCCCGACATCGTCGTCTTGCCGGAGCCTTGGAGGCCGACCAACAAAATCACAGCGGGCCAGCTCGTCAGTTGAAGATCGGCGCGGGTGCCGCCGAGAATTTGCACCAACTCGTCTCGGACAATTTTGACGATCTGTTGTCCGGGGGTGAGACTCTCCAGAATCTTGGCACCGAGGGCTTGCTGCTTGACGTCGTCTATAAATTTCTTGACGACTTTATAGTGGACGTCGGCTTCCAATAAAGCAAGTCTTACTTGGCGCAGGCCCTCATCTAAGTCTCTCTCGGTGAGGGCGCCGCGCCGGCGCAACTGCGTCAAAATGCTGTTGAGCTTCTCGGTCAGCGTGTTAAACATAGAGTATAGACTGGCTGCTGATTTTACTGGATATTCACGGTTCTGTCAACGATGGGTGGTCGGTGCGCCAAGAGATTGTTACCAGGGGGAGGTGTGGCGCTGGCTGAGAAAAGCGGGCATCCTCTCACGGGCAAAGTTTTGGAAGAGTGCCCAGGGAGGAGGCCCACTATGGAACTATCGTACCAGGAAGTCTA